>JAICSK010000082.1 GCA_025936915.1 Nocardioides sp. | reverse complement strand
TGCCCGCCATCGCGCGCAAGTCCCAGATTCCGGTGATCGCCGACATCCACTTCCAGCCGAAGTACGTGTTCGCGGCGATCGACGCGGGGTGCGCCGGCGTCCGGGTGAACCCGGGGAACATCCGCAAGTTCGACGACCAGGTCAAGCAGATCGCCCAGGCCGCCAAGGACCACGGCACCTCGATCCGGATCGGCGTCAACGCCGGGAGCCTCGACAAGCGGCTGCTCGAGAAGTACGGCAAGGCCACCCCGGAGGCACTCGTGGAGAGCGCCGTCTGGGAGGCGAGCCTGTTCGAGGAGCACGACTTCCACGACTTCAAGATCTCGGTGAAGCACCACGACCCGGTGGTGATGGTCCGCGCCTACGAGCTGCTCGCCGAGCAGGGCGACTGGCCGCTCCACCTCGGCGTGACCGAGGCCGGGCCGACCTTCCAGGGCACGATCAAGTCGGCGACGGCGTTCGGCGCGCTGCTCAGCGAGGGCATCGGCGACACCATCCGCGTCTCGCTGTCCGCGCCGCCCGTGGAGGAGGTCAAGGTCGGCATCCAGATCCTGGAGTCCCTCAACCTCCGTCCTCGCCGGCTCGAGATCGTCTCCTGCCCGTCGTGCGGCCGGGCCCAGGTCGACGTCTACAAGCTCGCCGACTCGGTCACCGCCGGCCTCGAGGGCATGGAGGTCCCGCTCCGGGTGGCGGTCATGGGGTGTGTCGTGAACGGCCCCGGCGAAGCCCGCGAGGCCGACCTCGGCGTGGCCTCCGGCAACGGGAAGGGCCAGATCTTCGTCAAGGGCGAGGTGATCAAGACCGTGCCGGAGTCGCAGATCGTGGAGACCCTGATCGAGGAGGCGATGCGGCTCGCCGAGGGCATGGAGCCGGTTGACGGCGCCGCGGCCAGCGTCACGGTCAGCTGAGTGGGCTCTCCTGCCGGATCCCGCCACGGGCGTACGGCGTACCTGGGCGTCGCCGTCGCGACCGCGCTGGTGCTCGCCGTCGCGGTGGCGGTCGTGCGGTACGCCGGCTCCTCCGGCGGGGAGGCGGGCGCGCGCCAGACCTCGGCACGCACGGCGTCGTTGCCCCCGATCGGCCACGTCTTCGTGATCAACATCGAGAACAAGGGGTTCCCCGCCACATGGGGCAAGCACTCGGCCGCGCCGTACCTGGCCCGGACCCTGCGGGCCAAGGGCACGCTGCTCACCCAGTACTACGGCACCGCGCACCACAGCCTCGGCAACTACCTCGCCCAGATCTCGGGCCAGGGCCCCGACCGCGCGACCCAGCAGGACTGCGCCGTGTACACGCGGTTCAAGGAGACCGGGCGGGTGCGCAAGCCGCAGCAGGTCGTCGGCAACGGATGCGTCTATCCCGCCACGGTGAACACGCTGCCCCGTCAGCTCGACGCGGCCGGGCTCAGCTGGCGTGGATACATGCAGGACATGGCCACCTCCTGCCAGCACTCCAAGCTCGGAGCGCGTGAGCGCTGGTCGTCGGCCACCGCGCGCGAGCAGTATGCGACCCGGCACAACCCGTTCGTGTACTTCCGGTCGATCACCTCACACCCGTCGTACTGCAAGGCCCACGACAAGCCGCTCTCGGCGCTCGGCCACGACCTGGAGAGGGTCCGCACCACCAGGACGCTCAGCTACATCTCGCCAGACCTGTGTCACGACGCCCATGACGCGCGCTGCGCCGACGGCGGGCCGGGGGGGCTCCGTGCCGCGAACCGCTGGTTCCGGACCTGGGCGCCGAAGATCCTGCGGTCGCCGGCGTTCAAGAAGGACGGGCTGCTCGTGATCACCGCCGACGAGTCCGAGAGCGTGCAACGCGACTCGCGCGGGTGCTGCGGCGAGGGACCGGGGCCGAACGCGCGACGGCCGGGCATCGGCGGTATGGGCGGCGGGCGCATCGGCGCCCTGCTGATCTCGCCGTACGTCGCCTCCGGGCACCGCAGCCCCACGCCGTACAACCACTACGCGCTGCTCGGCAGCATCGAGGACCTGTTCGGCCTGAGCCGCCTCGGGTACGCGCGGACCGTCACCCACGCGTTCGGCAGCGACGTCTACACCGGCTCGACCGCACGGCCCTGACCCGGGTGTCGCCGGGTGACTTCTCCGCGATCGTGGCCGATAGTTCACCTGTGACCGTTTCGCGCAGGACGTTGCTCGGCGCCACAGGCGCGGCGGGGCTGCTCACCGCGGCCGGGGGGTACCAGCTGTTCGGCGGCGAGGGCGCCGAGGCCGCTGCCGCGCTCCCGGCGCCGAAGGACTCCGGCATCAAGCACATCGTCGTGCTGATGATGGAGAACCGCTCCTTCGACCACTTCCTCGGCTGGCTGCCCTCCGTCGACGGTTTCTCGACCGTCGACGGCAAGCAGGCCGGGCTGACCTACCTCGACCGCTACCGGGTGCCCCACCAGACCCACCACCTCGAGATGATGGCCAGCTGCGGCTTCCAGGACCCCGACCACAGCTACGAGGGTGGGCGGATCGAGCTCAACGGCGGGGCCTGCAACGGCTGGCTGCGCGCAGGAACCAACGACAGCCTGAGCATCGGGTACTACGAGCAGGCCGACCTCCCGTTCCTCGGCCGCGCGGCCACGGACTGGACGACGTTCGACCGCTACTTCTCCGCGGTGATGGCCGAGACCTACCCCAACCGGTTCTACATGCACTGCGCCCAGACCGACCGGCTCCACAACAGCAACACCTTCGCCTCCATGCCGTCCATCTGGGACCGGCTCAAGGCCAAGGGCCGCAGCGGCACCTACTACTACTCCGACATCCCGTTCGCTGCCCTGCTGGGGGCGCGTCACGGGCCGGCGACGTTCGCGACGTTCCCGCAGTTCCTCGTGGACGCCGCGGCGGGGACCCTGCCCGACGTGTGCTTCGTCGACCCGCGGTTCGAGAACGAGGAGTCCGGGCTGTCGAACGACGACCACCCCCACGCCGACATCCGCGCCGGCGAGGACTTCATGAACCAGGTCTACGACGCCGTGCGCAACGGGCCCGGCTGGGACGGCACGGTGCTGGTGATCACCTACGACGAGTGGGGCGGGTTCTTCGACCACGTCCCGCCGGGTCACGCGGCCGACGTCAGCCACAAGACCAGCCTGCGCGGGTTCCGGGTGCCGACCGTGGTGATCTCGCCGTTCGCGCGTCGTGGCTTCGTGTCGCACCAGACCTTCGACCACACCTCGATCCTGCGGATGATCGAGTGGCGGTTCGGGCTCAAGCCGCTGACGCCGCGTGACGCGAAGGCCCACAACCTGGCCACGGTCCTCGACTTCGCCAACCCGAACGCCACGGCCCCGACCTACGACGTGCCGCCCTTCACCAGCACGGGTTGTGCCTCGGCGACCGACCTCGAAGGATCGGAGTTCCACGAGTGGCCCTCCCTCAAGCAGCACCTGCTGGCCAACGGCTGGACGCTCCCGCGATGAGCCGACGGAGGTTCCGGGTGCCGCGGCTCGTTCCCCTGCTGCTCGCCCTCGGTATCGGACTGACCCTGTCTCCTGCCGCGGCTTCGGGAGGGGCCGGGTCGAACGGCGGCGGGTCGAACGGCGGCGGGTCGAACGGCGGCGGCGCTGTCGCGGGACGCCCGGCGAGACCGGCGTACGTACCGCCGATCAAGCACGTGTTCGTGATCACCATCGAGAACTCGGGATACGACGAGACGTTCGGCACCGGCTCACCGGCGCCGTATCTCGCCCGGCACCTCCGCCGTCAGGGCGTGCTGCTCAACTCCTACTACGCCACCGCACACAACTCGCTGCCCAACTACATCGCGCAGATCTCCGGGCAGGCGCCCAACGCCGTGACCCAGACGGACTGCCAGACCTACCTGCGGTTCACCCGAACCGGCGCGCGACAGCCCCCGGGCCAGGCGGTCGGCACCGGGTGCGTGTTCCCGTCCCGCGTGCGATCGCTGCCCCGCCAGCTCTCGCACAACGGGATCCGCTGGCGCGGCTACATGCAGCAGATGAAGCGGCCCTGTCAGCACCCCGCACTCGGCAACCCGGACAAGACCCAGCACGCGACCAAGGGCCACAACTACGCGGTCCGGCACGACCCGTTCATGTACTTCCGGTCGATCACCGGGAGGCCGACGTACTGCCGGCGTCACGTGCGCCCGCTGACCAATCTGGTGCGCGACCTGCGGCACGTGCGCACCACGCCGCACCTCGCCTTCATCTCACCCGACCTGTGCCGCGACGGGCACGACGACCCGTGCGCGAACGGTGAGCCGGGCGGGCTTTCCCAGGTGAACGAGTTCCTCAAGGAGTGGGCGCCGCGGATCCTGGCCTCTCGTGCCTTCAGGCGCGACGGGATGCTGATCATCACCGCCGACGAGTCCGACGGTCCCACCTCGGACTCCAGTGCCTGCTGCGGTGAGGTCCCCGGGCCCAACCTCTTGCTCGGCAGCGGGCCGGGCATCACCGGCCCCGGCGGCGGCAGGGTCGGCGCCCTGGTGATCTCACACTTCACCCGGCCGAACACGTGGAGCACGACGCCGTACAACCACTACTCGCTGCTCGCCTCGCTCCAGGAGCTGTTCCGGGTGCCCAAGCTCGGGATGGCCAAGGTGGACGGCCTGCCGGTGTTCGGCCTCGACGTGTACAACAACGGCTGGTGGCACCGCTGACGCAGCCGTTCGCGCCTTCGTTGCGGGCCACCTCGCGGGTCGTGATCCGCGTAGGCTCCTTCCCGTGACCCTGTCCAGGTTCCGCGCGCGTCATGGAGTGAACGTGCTCGGGCCCTCCGACCTCCCGGACTTCCTCGAGCTCACCGGCCGCAGCCCGGTCGTCAACGCCTTCGCGGAGTACCGGGCCCGTAGCACCACCCTCGAGCCGCGCCTGCTCGCCGGCGAGATCTGGGGTCGGTACGACGGCGGCCGCCTGGTCGCCGCGTGTCACGTCGGCGCCAACCTGGTGCCGGTCGAGTGCACGCCCGACGATGCGCGGGCGTTCGCCGAGCGGGCGCTGACCCGGCCCAGGTCGGTGGTCACGATCGTCGGCCTTCAGGAGCAGGTCTGGCCCCTGTGGGACTGCTTGTCGGAGTCGTGGGGGCCGGCCCGGGAGACGCGGTGGGACCAGCCGCACATGGAGCTGGCGAGCCCGCCACAGGTGGCGCCCGATCCCGGCGTACGACGCTCGACCCCCGACGACTTCGCGGTGCTCTACCCGGCCTGCGTGGCGATGTACACCGAGGAGGTCGGGGTCGACCCCGAGGCCGAGGGTGGCGCCCCGATCTATCGTTCGCGCGTGCGTCAGCTGATCGGGCTCGGCTGGTCGTTCGCGCGGATCGAGGACGGGCAGGTGGTGTTCAAGGCCGAGGTCGCCCACGCCACCCCGCACGCCGCCCAGATCCAGGGCGTCTGGGTCGCTCCCGAACGACGAGGCCAGGGGCTCGCCGCGGCCGGCGTGGCGGCGGTCGTCGAGGCCTGCCGCCGAGACATCGCCCCGGTGGTCTCCCTCTACGCCAACGTCTGGAACGAGCCGGCCCGCCGCACCTACGACCGGGTCGGCTTCCGCCAGTCCGGCACTTTCGCCACCGTGATGTTCTGACCGGGCAGCGACGCAAACCGCGTCGCGGGCGCTCGCGGCCCGCCCGTAGGCTTCGGCCATGAGCACCGTCCTGCGCATGTCCAGCCTCTTCGTCCGCACGCTGCGCGACGACCCGGCGGACGCCGAGGTGCCCTCCCACCGGCTGCTCGTCCGCGCGGGTTACATCCGCCGCAACGCCCCGGGCATCTACACCTGGCTGCCCCTCGGGCTGCGCGTGCTGCGCCGGATCGAGGCGATCGTCCGCGACGAGATGGACTCGATCGGCTCCCAGGAGCTGCTGTTCCCCGCGCTGCTGCCCCGCGAGCCCTACGAGGCGACCGGACGGTGGACCGAGTACGGCGACGGCATCTTCCGGCTGCGGGACCGCAAGGGCGCCGACTACCTCCTCGGCCCCACCCACGAGGAGATGTTCACGCTCGTCGTCAAGGATCTGTACTCCTCCTACAAGGACCTTCCGCTGTCGATCTACCAGATCCAGACCAAGTACCGCGACGAGGCCCGGCCGCGGGCCGGGGTGCTGCGCGGTCGGGAGTTCACGATGAAGGACGCCTACTCCTTCGACCTCGACGACGCCGGCCTCGACGCGTCGTACCAACGCTTCCGCGACGCCTACATCCGGATCTTCGACAAGCTCGGCTTCGAGTACGTCATCGTCCACGCACACGCCGGTGCGATGGGGGGCTCGAAGTCGGAGGAGTTCCTGGCCAAGGCCGAGGTCGGCGAGGACACCTACGTCCGCTGCACGAGGTGTGACTACGCCGCGAACGTCGAGGCCGTGCAGATCGCCGCCCCGTCTCCGGTCTCGTACGACGACGCCCCCGCGGCCCACGCCGAGGACACGCCCGACACCCCCACGATCGAGTCGCTGGTGACCATGCTCAACCAGCGGTTCCCGCGCCACGACCGGCCCTGGGTCGCGTCCGACGCGCTCAAGAGCGTGTTGATGGTGCTGACGCATCCGGACGGCACGACCGAGGACCTCGCGATCGGCGTTCCGGGAGACCGCGAGGTCGACCAGAAGCGACTCGAGGCCTCGGTCTATCCCGCCTCGTTCCGTCCCTTCGGTGACGAGGACTTCGCGCGCCACCCGGAGCTGGCCAAGGGCTACATGGGGCCCGGAGTGCTCGGGGAGAAGAACGCGTCGAAGATCCGCTTCCTCGTCGACCCCCGCATCGTCCAGGGCACGCGCTGGGTGGCGGGCGCCGACCTGCACAACAGCCATGTGCTCGACCTGGTCGCCGGACGCGACTTCACCGCCGACGGCGAGATCGAGGCCGCCGACGTCCGCGCCGGCGATCCCTGTCCCGTGTGCGTGGCCGAAGGTCGCGACGGCGTGCTGGAGGCCGCCCGCGGCATCGAGATGGGCCACATCTTCCAGCTCGGCCGGAAGTTCGCCGACGCGCTCGGACTGCAGGTGCTCGACGAGAACGGCAAGCTGGTCACGGTGACGATGGGGTCCTACGGCATCGGCCCGTCGCGCGCCGTCGCCGCGATCGCCGAGAACACCCTCGACGACCTCGGACTGTGCTGGCCCCGCAACGTCGCCCCCGCCGACGTCCACCTGGTCGCGACCGGCACGGACGACCATGTCTTCGCGACCGCCGACCGGATCGCCCGCCAGTTGGCCGCCGACGGCGTCACCGTGCTGTACGACGACCGGCAGAAGGTCAGCCCCGGGGTCAAGTTCAAGGACGCCGAGCTGCTCGGCGTACCCACCATCGTGGTGATCGGCCGCAACCTCGCCGACGGCACGATCGAGGTACGCGACCGGCGCACCGGAGATCGCGAGGAGATCCAGGTCGACCACGTGGTCAACCACCTCGTCCGCCTGGTCAGCTGACGCAAGCGCTGACCCGGCAGAAGTGCACGCCGTGGGGCCGCTGACCCGGCAGAAGTGCACGCCGTGGGGCCGCTGACCCGGCAGAAGTGCACGCCGCGGCGGAGTCCGTCAGCGGCGTCCGCCCGTACGTTTCTGCCGGGTCGGCGTTGTTTCGACGCACACTTCTGACGGGTCAGCGTCGGTCCACCGCTCGAGGCGGGCGACGACGCCGGTCAGGCCGCTGTCGACGAACTCGGCACCGCCCGAACCGAGCCCGTAGAGCACCTCGTGCCAAGGTCCGAGCAGGTGCCAGTCGCGGGCGCGAGCCGGCAGCTCGCCGTCGGGTCGGTACGCCGAGCGGACGGCGTCGGCGAACGACGGCCGCGAGCCGAGCGTCGTCCAGGCGAGGTCGAGGGCCGGATCGCCGATGCAGCTGTCGCCCCAGTCGATGATCCCGCCGACCCGCTCGCCGACGACCCGGATGTGAGCCGGCCCTAGGTCGCCGTGGATGAGACAGGCGCGAGCAGGCGGGGCCGACATCCGTTCCAGGAGCGCCCTCCCCGCGGCGACGAGGTGGGTGGGGAGCAGGGGAAGTACCTCGTCGCGCATACGCTCCAGGATCTGCAGCGTGTCGGCATGGGTCTCGTCCCAGCTGCGGGCGCCCTGCTCGGCCGCCTCGGCCACGTCGACCGTGTGCAGCACCCGGAGGAAGTGACCGACCGCCATGCCGTGCGCGGCCGAGGTGCCGGGGCAGGGACCGCCCGGGAGATAGGCGTGCCGCACGGTGAACGGTTCCTCCGAGACGACGCGGGGGACCGGCACCGGAAGAGGCAGCTGCGGCGCGAGCCAACCGAGCAGCGCGACCTCGCGTCGCAGCTGGGGCTCGCGATCCGGGTAGCGAGGGGTGCGGTCGACCCATCTGGCGTCGACCAGGACCGCGCGACTGTCCCACCCGTCGTCGAAGTCGTCGTCGGGCGTGCCCACGGTCCAGACCATAGGTTGTGCTCGTGGACCTCGGCGCGGTGATCTTCGACTGGGGCGGGACGCTGACCCGCTGGCACGACATCGACTTCCATGCCGAGTCGTTGGCGTTGGCGGCTGCGGTCACGACCACCGGCCACGACCCGGAGGTGTCCCGGGCGGCTCTGCACGAGGCCGGTGCCGTCGTCTGGGGTCGCTCGCGCGACCATCAGCAGAGCGCCACGATCGCCGACCTGTTCGAGGTGGCCGGACTCGACCACGACCCGGAGCTGCTCACGGCGTACCGCGACTTCTGGGAGCCGCACACCTACACCGACCCCGAGGTGAGACCGCTGTTCGAGCGGCTCCACGCAGACGGCCTGCGGATCGGCGTGCTCTCGAACACCATCTGGCCGCGTGCGTGGCATGTCGCGATCTTCGAGCGCGACGGGGTCTACGACCTGGTCGACGGTGACGTCTACACCAGCGAGATCGCCTGGACGAAGCCCTCGCCGTACGCGTTCCGAGCGGCGATGCAGGCCGTGGGTGTGGAGGATCCGGGTCGCTGTGTGTACGTCGGTGACCGGCTCTACGACGACGTCTGGGGAGCCCAGCACGCGGGGATGCGGGCCATTCACATCCCGCTCAGCAGCATCCCGCGGTCCCAGGCGGGGCACACCGAGGGCACGCCGGACGGCGTCGTCCACGCCCTGTCCGAGCTCCCGGGCCTCCTGGGCCGTCTTTGAACTTCATGTTTTGGCATTGCACAAACATGAGGCAGGAAGCGTGCGCCGTGCGTGGCGCCTCCGTTGCATGATTGTGCACAACGGGTCACGGATCACCCCCCACCCGATCCGGACCCGGGCCGATTTCCCCCCAATTGGCCCGGCGCCCGGTGCTTCGGGGAATGTCTCGGGAATTCCTCGGAGCACCAGGCGTCCGCCCCCGGCCCTCTCGGCCGGGGGCCTTCTCTTGGGGGCTGCCGATCAGCTCTGGAGGCCGGTCAGCCGTGGAGGCCGGGCAGCGCCTCGGGCGGGCCGCCGAAGGCCGCCTCTCCCACCGCCGTGGCGACCAGGGCGTCGACTGCCCAGCGGCGGCTGGGACCGGAGGTCGCCGCCACCAGCGCGGCGTACGTCGTGGCGCAGGCCCGCTCCAGGCGGAGCGCCTCGGCCTCGATCTGGGCGAGGGTCGTGAGCGGCGTCGGCAGACGGTACGCCGGCTCGGCGGCGACCGGGTCACCGCCGGCCGCGGCGACCATCGGCCGCAGCTCGTCGCGTCGCTGCACGTGCACGTCGTACGCCGCGGCGAGCGCGGTCCGCAGAGGAGTTGCGGTCAGCGTCGAGGCACGTCCGCCCAGCGCCCCGAGCTCGAAGATCGCGGCGTGCTCGGCGGCCAGGGTCCGCTGGAGGGCGTCCAGCTCGGTCATGACGTCCCCCGGAGCACCGGCTGCATCCTGATGCCGGCCGCGATCGAGGCGAGCAGGCGGGCGAGGTCGCCGTTCGCGCAGGCGACGGCCCAGCGCTCGAAGCGATCGGCGGCCCGCCGTTCGTGGGCGACGACCTGCGAGCGGCTGAACGGATGGTGCGTCCGCGCCGGCGCAGTGCCGTCGAGGGCGACCAGCTGTGCACGGTGGGCTGCCACCAGGGACTCGGTCGCACCGTGCGCGGGCAGGCGGATGAGCAGGGCCGTGAGGACGGCCCTGGCGTCCGCGACTATCCGCTGGTCGGGATCCGGTGTCGACGCCGCGGATGGCTGGGAGGAGGACCCCGGATCCAGGTCGCACCCCGTCAGCAGCGCGGCCACCGCCACCCCGGCTGCGCCGCCGGATCGCAGCACCGAACGACGCGAGATGCCCGAACCCGACACGCCCGCGACCCTATCGCCGGGCCGGTGCCGGACCACGGTCCGCGGTGCCGTCCACCCCGGCATCCGGCGGGATGGCGGGGCCAGGGTCACCCGCTATCGTGAGCAATCGACAACAGCACAGGAGGTCGCGTCGTGAGCCCGTTCAGTCCGGACAGCTCCCGGATCACCGATGCGCTCCGCGACCCACTGTCCGACCTGGGGCTCGACCTCGAGGCCGTGGAGCTCACGCCCGCCGGGAAGCGACGTGTGCTGCGCGTCGCCGTCGACAAGGACGGCGGCGTCACCCTCGACGACATCGCGGAGGCGACCCGCGCGGTCTCCCAGGAGCTCGACGACGACGAGCTGATGGGCGAGCAGACCTACACGCTCGAGGTCACCTCACGCGGTGTCGACCGGCCGCTGACCCAACCGAGACACTGGCGACGCAACCACGACCGGCTGGTCCGCGCCAACCTCCACGACGGCAGCCAGGTCACCGGCCGGGTGGGGGCGAGCGACGACTCCGGGGTGACACTCGACGTCGCGGGTGCGCCCCGGCGCCTGGAGTACGACGCGATCGCGAAGGCCCTGGTGCAGATCGAGTTCAACCGACCCGGGTCCCAGGAGGGCTGAGGACATGGACATCGACCTGTCGATCCTGCGCACGCTCGAGCGGGAGAAGGAGATCTCCTTCGAGGTCCTCGTCGAGGCGATCGAGCAGGCGCTCCTCACGGCGTACCACAAGACGCCCGGCGCGGTGGAGGAGGCGCGGGTCGAGCTCGACCGCAAGAGCGGTCACGTCACGGTGTACGCCGCGGAGCTCGACGACGAGGGCACCAAGATCGGCGAGTACGACGACACCCCCGAGGGCTTCGGGCGGATCGCGGCGACGACCGCGAAGCAGATCATGCTGCAGCGACTGCGCGACGCGGAGGACGACATCCGCTACGGCGAGTTCTCCGGCAAGGAGGGCGACCTGATCTCGGGAGTCATCCAGCAGGGCCGCAACCCCGACGACGTGATGGTCGACCTCGGCAAGCTCGAGGCGCTGCTGCCGCTGGGCGAGCGGGTTCCCGGCGAGCGCTACCTGCACGGTGAGCGGATCAAGTGCCTGGTCGTCTCGGTGCGCAAGGGCATGCGGGGTCCGCAGATCACGCTGTCGCGTTCCCACCCCAACCTGGTGAAGAAGCTGTTCGCGCTGGAGGTCCCCGAGATCGCCGACGGCACGGTCGAGATCGCGGCGATCGCCCGCGAGGCGGGTCATCGCACCAAGATCGCGGTCCGCTCGATGACGCCGGGCGTGAATGCGAAGGGCTCGTGCATCGGGCCGATGGGGCAGCGGGTCCGCAACGTGATGTCGGAGCTGCACGGCGAGAAGATCGACATCGTCGACTTCTCCGAGGAGCCGGCCGAGTTCGTCGCCAACGCGCTGTCCCCGGCCCGCGTGACCCGCGTCGAGGTCGTCGACGCGGAGGCGAAGTCTGCCCGGGTCGTCGTGCCCGACTTCCAGCTGTCCTTGGCGATCGGCAAGGAGGGGCAGAACGCCCGTCTCGCCGCCCGGCTCACGGGCTGGCGCATCGACATCCGCTCCGACGAAGAGTGAGGCTGCTCGGGGTCCTCGGCGGCATGAGCTGGACCAGCACGGAGGCGTACTACCGGCTGCTCAACGAGGGTGTCGCGGACCGGCTCGGCGGACTCCACTCGGCTCGTCTGCTGGTCCACAGCGTCGACTTCGATCCGATCGCGGCCCGCCAGCACTCCGGTGACTGGGCGGGGACCGCCGAGATCCTGGCCTCGGCCGCGCGCGGACTCGCCTCGGGCGGGGCGGAGGCTCTGCTGCTCGCCACGAACACCATGCACAAGGTGGCCGACGAGGTCGGGGCGGCCTCGGGACTGCCCTTGATCCACATCGCCGACGCGACCGCGCACGCCGTCGTGGCGGCGGGGGTACGACGGGTGGGGCTGTTGGCGACGGCGTTCACGATGGAGGACACCTTCTACATCGATCGACTCGCCGCGCACGGGGTCGAGGCGGTCGTCCCGCCGCCCGGTGCACGAGCCGCGGTGCACCGGATCATCTACGACGAGCTCGTCCGTGACGTGGTCCGCGACGAGTCGCGGGCGTCGTACCGACAGGTGATGGCCGACCTGGTCACCGACGGCGCCGAGGGGATCGTCCTCGGATGCACCGAGATCGGGCTCCTCGTCGGTCCCGCCGACACCTCCGTTCCGGTCTTCGACTCCACCCGGATCCACGCCGCAGCGGCGGTCGACTGGCTGCTGGGCGCGCCTACGCGGTGAGCTCGCCATCTTGTCGGCTCGCGGGACAGTGGCTGACCCACCGCCGGTGTCACGTCGCGAGGAACTCCTCGATCGCCGGCCAGTACGCCGGGTCCTCGTGCAGCGTCGCGTGCTCGGCGTCGGGGAGGTCGAGCACCGCCGTGTCCTGCGGGAGGACGTCGATGAGCCGATCGGTCCGGGCCGGGCGGACGACCGCGTCCCGGCCCGCCCGGACGACGAGCACGCGTGCGCGGAGTCGATCCGCCACCGCGGCGGAGTCCCAGCGATCCTGCAAGAGGTGGCGGACCGGCAGCCACGGGTAGAGATCGGCGGCCGTGGCCACGAGGCTGTCGAAGGGCGTGACGAGCACGAGCCGCTCGACGGGACGGCGTACCGCCACCTGCATCGCCACCCCACTGCCGAGACTGCGCCCGACCACGTCGACACCACGGGGATGCCGGGCCGCCGCGTGGTCGAAGACCGCGAGGGCGTCGCTGGTCAGGGCAGCTTCGCCCGGACGGCCCTCGCTCGCGCCGTACCCCCGGTAGGACACGAGGTACGACGTGTGTCCGGGGAAGCGCCGGCCGAGCTCGGGCACGAGCCAGTCCAGCCCCTCGCCGTTCCCGCCGTAGTGGACGAGTGCGCGCTGCTGCCCCGGGTTGACCTCCCAGCCCCGCAGGGTCACCCCGTCGACTCTCAGCTCCAGGTCTGTCTGCCCGGCGGGCAGCCGAGTGGTGCCACCCGGGTAGACGAGCCGGCGGGCGACGGGAGCGAGCAGGGCCGCGAGCGGACGCACGCGCGCACGATAGCGGTGCTGCGCCGGCGACCTCGCGCGGTCCGATTTCAGGGAATACCGCGGCTGCGGGGTAAGGTTCCACCAGTGGCTCGCACATCGGTGTCCCCTGCCTCCACGGCGGTCTCCGGACCGGTCCGGACGTGCATCGGGTGCCGGGAGCGGGTCGCTGCGAGCGAGTTGTTGCGGGTGACCGCCGGCTCGGACGCCGATGGCCGGCCGGCCGCGGTGCCCGATCCGACTGCCACCCGGCCCGGCCGCGGGGCGCACCTGCATCCCACGACCGCGTGCTATGAGCTCGCCGTCCGCCGCCGAGCCTTCGCACCCGCCCTCCGGGTGGGTCGGAGTCTCGACAGCGCGCCGGTGGCGACGTACCTCGACTCGCTCGACACCAGCACAGACCGCAGTCACGACCAACCGTCCGAAGAGGAACTGGAGCAGTAGCTCATGAGCACTCGATGAGTACCTCCCGATGAGTTTGCAACACCCACCAGCGGTCTGAGATCCACCCCTCCGAGGGAAGCGGTCTTGGGCCAGAAGGAGAACAGTGGCCAAGACCCGAGTACACGAGCTCGCCAAGACCTACGGCATCGAGAGCAAAGAGGTTCTCGACAAGCTGAAGGAGATGGGCGAGTTCGTCAAGTCTGCTTCCTCGACGATCGAGCTTCCGGTCGAGATGAAGTTCAAGAAGACCTATGGCGACGCCCTGCTCGCCGCCAAGGCCCAGGCCGAGCCGCCCGACGCGCCCGCGACTCCGGCCCCCGAGGCCAAGCCCGCCGCCAAGAGGGCGGCACCCGCCACCGCCGGGTCCAACGGCGCCACGGTGGCCGAGCCCGACACCCTCGAGACCCCGACGCCTGGACCGAGGCAAGAGGCACCTGCCGTCGACGAGGCAACCGTGGCGGAGCCCGAGCCGCCCGGCGAGCCCGAGGCGCCGGCTGCCCAGGCGCCCACCCCGGCTCCGCCGACCCCGCGGCCGGCGGCACGTCCGGGTACCCCGCGCCCGGGCAACAACCCGTTCGCGTCCAGCCAGGGCATGGGCCGGCGGCCGGCGCCTGCGCCGCGCGAGAGCGACGAGGAAGACACGCGGATGCCGCGGCCCCAGGGCGGCGGCCGTCCCGGCATGCCCCGTCCCAACCCGGCGATGATCGCCCGCAACCCGAGCACCTTCGGTGCCAACCGTGGCCCCGGTGGCCCCGGTGGTCCCGGCGGCGCGGGTGGCCCCGGTCGTGGCGGCGCCCCCGGTCGTGGTGGCGCCCCGGGCCGCGCTGGTGCTCCGGGTCGTGGCGGCGTGGGTGCTCCGAGCCGTGGTGGCGGCGTGGGTGCCGGTGCCGGTGCTCCCGGGCGTGGAGGCCCGGCGTTCGGCGGCGGCCCCGGCGGCCGCGGCCGTCCGGGCGGCCGTGGCCAGACCCAAGGCGCCTTCGGGCGTCCAGGTGGTCCCTCGCGCCGAGGCCGCAAGTCGAAGCGGGCGCGTCGCCAGGAGTTCGAGCAGATGGAGGCGCCGACGATCGGTGGCGTGCGTGTCCGCAAGGGCAACGGCGAGATCGTCCGTCTCGCGCGCGGCTCGTCGCTGACCGACTTCGCCGAGAAGATCAACGTCGACGCCGCGTCGCTGGTGCAGATGCTGTTCTCGCTCGGCGAGATGGTCACCGCCACGCAGTCCGTGGGTGACGAGACGCTGGAGCTGATCGGCGAGGAGCTCAACTACGTCGTCCAGGTCGTCTCGCCCGAGGACGAGGACCGCGAGCTGCTCGAGTCGTTCGACCTCGAGTTCGGCGAGGACGAGGGCGACGAGGGTGACCTCGTCGTACGTCCTCCGGTCGTCACCGTCATGGGTCACGTCGACCACGGCAAGACCAAGCTCCTCGACGCCCTCCGGTCGGCCAACGTGGTCGCCAAGGAGGCCGGTGGCATCACCCAGCACATCGGTGCCTACCAGGTGCACACCGAGGTCGAGGGCGCCGAGCGCGCGATCACCTTCATCGACACCCCCGGTCACGAGGCGTTCACCGCCATGCGTGCCCGTGGTTCGCAGTCGTCGGACATCGCGGTCCTCGTGGTCGCCGCCGACGACGGCGTCATGCCGCAGACGGTGGAGGCGCTCAACCACGCCAAGGCGGCCGACGTACCGATCGTGGTCGCGGTGAACAAGATCGACAAGCCGGAGGCCGACCCGACCAAGGTCCGCGGCCAGCTGACCGAGTACGGCCTCGTGCCCGAGGAGTACGGCGGCGACACGATGTTCGTCGACGTCTCGGCCAAGTCCGAGCTCAACCTCGACAAGCTGCTCGAGGCCGTGGTGCTGACCGCCGACGCGTCGCTGGACCTGCGCGCCAACCCCGACCAGGACGCCCAGGGCATCGTGGTCGAGGCACACCTCGACCGCGGCCGCGGCCCGGTCGCCACGGTGCTGGTCCAGCGCGGCACGCTCCGCGTCGGCGACTCGATCGTCGCCGGGCCGGCGCACGGCCGCGTGCGGGCTTTGCTCGACGAGAACGCCGAGCCGATGGAGGAGGCGTACCCGTCGCAGCCGGCGATGGTGCTCGGTCTCTCCGCCGTGCCCGGTGCGGGCCAGAACTTCCTGGTCGTCGAGGACGACCGGGTCGCCCGTCAGATCGCCGAGAAGCGCGAGGCCCGCGAGCGCGCCGCCATGCAGGCGCAGCGCCGCGTGCGTCGTACCCTCGAGGACTTCATGGCCTCCATGGAGAAGGGCGAGAGCCAGGAGCTCAACCTCATCCTCAAGGGCGACGTGTCCGGTTCGGTCGAGGCCCTCGAGGACTCGCTGGCCAAGATCGACGTCGGCGACGAGGTGTCGCTGCGCGTCATCGACCGCGGTGTCGGTGCGATCACCGAGACCAACGTGATGCTGGCGGCCGCGTCCGACGCGAT
>JAICSK010000184.1 GCA_025936915.1 Nocardioides sp. | reverse complement strand
CTACGACTTCGAGGTGCAGACCTGGGACACCCCGGACGCGTACGGCCGGTTCCGCATCCGGCTCAACGAGATGTGGGAGTCGCTGAAGATCATCGAGCAGTGTGCCGACCGCCTCGCCGACCTCGAGGGTGCGCCGGTGATGGTCGCCGACAAGAAGATCGCCTGGCCGAGCCAGCTCGCGATCGGCAGCGACGGCATGGGCAACAGCCTCGACCACATCCGCCACATCATGGGCGAGTCGATGGAGGCCCTGATCCACCACTTCAAGCTGGTCACCGAGGGCTTCCGGGTCCCGCCCGGCCAGGCCTACGTGCCGATCGAGTCGCCGCGCGGTGAGCTCGGTGCCCACGTCGTCTCCGACGGCGGCACCCGCCCCTTCCGGGCCCACTTCCGCGACCCTTCGTTCACCAACCTGCAGGCCACCAGCGTGATGTCCGAGGGCGGCCTGGTCGCCGACGTGATCGTCGCGATCGCCAGCATCGACCCCGTCATGGGAGGGGTCGACAGGTGACCCAGGAAGCCACCGGTCTCGGCGACGCGACGTACGCCGAGCTGCGGGAGATCGCGGCGCGCTACCCCGAGGCACGCTCGGGCCTGCTGCCGATGCTCCACCTCGTCCAGTCGGTCGAGGGACGGGTCACCCCCGAGGGCATCGAGGCGTGCGCCGACATCCTCGGTCTCAGCACGGCCGACGTCAGCGGCGTCGCGACGTTCTACACCATGTACAAGCGTCGCCCCGTCGGCGACTACCACGTCGGTGTGTGCACCAACACGCTGTGTGCGGTGATGGGCGGCGACGCGATCTTCGAGCGGCTCAAGGAGCACCTCGACGTCGGAAACGACGAGACCACCGCCGACGGCAAGGTCACCCTCGAGCACGTCGAGTGCAACGCGGCCTGCGACTACGCCCCGGTGATGATGGTCAACTGGGAGTTCATGGACAACATGACGCCCCAGTCGGCGACCCAGCTGGTCGACGACCTGCGCGAGGGCAAGGAGGTCCGCTCGACGCGCGGGCCCCGGATCGCGACCTGGCGCGAGATCGAGAGGGTCCTCGCCGGCTTCCCCGACGACCGCGTCGACGAGGGGCCGGGCGCCGGTCCGGCGTCGCTGGTCGGCCTCGAGATCGCCCGTGAGCAGGGCTGGACGGCGCCCGCTGGCGAGGCCTCGGGCACGACCGGCAGCCCCGCCGACTCGGCTGCTGAGTCCGCCGCCCTGGCCGACACGGGCCGCGCCGAGTCCGAGACGCGGCAGGAGGAGGGACACGACGATGCCTGACACATTGACCCCGGTCCTCACCTCCGACTGGGCCGAGGACCAGAGCTGGAAGCTCGCGACGTACGAGCGCGGCGGAGGCTATCGCGCGCTGCGCAAGGCCCTCGCGATGGCGCCCGACGACATCATCACCGCGGTCAAGGACTCCGGCCTGCGCGGTCGCGGCGGCGCCGGCTTCCCGACCGGGATGAAGTGGGGTTTCATCCCGCAGGACAACCCCAAGCCCAAGTACCTCGTCGTCAACGCCGACGAGTCCGAGCCGGGCACCTGCAAGGACATCCCGCTGATGATGGCGACGCCGCACACGCTGGTGGAGGGCGCGATCATCAGCAGCTTCGCGATCCGCGCGAACACCGCGTTCATCTACGTCCGCGGCGAGGTCGTGCACGTGATCCGCCGGGTGCAGGCCGCCGTGGCCGAGGCGTACGCCGCGGGCCACCTCGGGAAGGACATCCACGGTTCGGGCTACGACCTCGACGTCGTGGTCCACGCGGGTGCCGGCGCCTACATCTGTGGCGAGGAGACCGCCCTGCTCGAGGGACTCGAGGGCCGGCGCGGCCAGCCGCGGCTGCGGCCGCCGTTCCCTGCCGTGGCGGGGCTCTACGCGAGCCCGACGGTGATCAACAACGTCGAGTCGATCGCCTCGGTGCCGAGCATCATCGGCAACGGTGCCGACTGGTTCGCCTCGATGGGCACCGAGAAGTCCAAGGGCTTCGGCATCTTCAGCCTCTCGGGCCACGTCGCCAAGCCGGGTCAGTACGAGGCGCCGCTGGGCATCACCCTGCGCACCCTGATCGAGCTCGCCGGCGGGATGCGGCAGGGTCACGAGCTCAAGTTCTGGACCCCCGGAGGGTCGTCGACCCCGATCCTGACCGGCGAGCACCTCGACGTACCGCTCGACTTCGAGGCGGTGGGTGCGGCCGGGTCGATGCTCGGCACTCGTGCCCTGCAGATCTTCGACGACACGACCTGCGTGGTGCGCGCCGTGCTGCGATGGACGGAGTTCTACAAGCACGAGTCGTGCGGCAAGTGCACCCCGTGCCGCGAGGGCACCTGGTGGCTGGTCCAGACGCTGACCAACCTGGAGAAGGGCGTCGGACGCGAGGAGGATCTCGACATCCTGCTCGACCAGTGCGACAACATCCTGGGCCGTGCGTTCTGCGCCCTGGGCGACGGGGCCACCAGCCCGATCTCGAGCTCGATCCAGTACTTCCGCAACGAGTACCTCCAGCACCTCAGCGAGGGCGGCTGTCCGTTCGACCCCGTCGCATCCACCCTCTTCGCCGTGGAGGGGGTCCGATGACGACGTCGGAGATCTCGAAGACCGACCTCGTCACGCTGACGATCGACGGCGTCCAGGTGAGCGTGCCGGCCGGCACCTTGATCATCCGTGCCGCCGAGCAGGTCGGCGTCCAGATCCCGCGCTTCTGCGACCACCCGTTGCTCGACCCGGTCGGAGCCTGCCGGCAGTGCCTGGTCGACGTCCCCGACGCCGGCAACGGGCGGCCGATGCCCAAGCCGCAGGCCTCCTGCACGATCCCGGTCGCCGAGGGCATGGTGGTCAACACCCAGGCCACGAGCGAGGTCGCCGACAAGGCGCAGCAGGGGATCATGGAGTTCCTGCTGATCAACCACCCGCTCGACTGCCCGGTGTGCGACAAGGGCGGCGAGTGCCCCCTGCAGAACCAGGCGATGTCCAACGGCCGCGGGGAGTCGCGCTTCGCGGGTTCCGGTGGCGTGAAGCGGACGTTCCCCAAGCCGATCAACATCTCCGCCCAGGTGCTGCTCGACCGCGAGCGGTGCGTGCTCTGCGCGCGCTGCACCCGGTTCTCGGAGCAGATCGCGGGTGATCCGTTCATCGCGATGGTCGAGCGCGGTGCCCTGCAGCAGGTCGGCATCTACGAGAAGGAGCCGTTCGAGTCCTACTTCGCGGGCAACACCATCCAGATCTGCCCGGTCGGCGCCCTCACGAGTGCCGACTACCGGTTCCGCTCCCGCCCGTTCGACCTGGTCTCGACGCCGTCGGTCGCCGAGCACGACGCGTGTGGCGCGGCGATCCGGGTCGATCACCGCCGCGGCCAGGTGATGCGCCGACTTTCCGGAAACGACCCCGAGGTCAACGAGGAGTGGATCACCGACAAGGACCGCTTCGCGTTCGGCTACCTGCGCACCGACGACCGGTTGAGCTATCCCCAGATCCGTGAGGACGGCGAGCTCCGGCCCGCCTCGTGGCCAGAGGCCTTCGCGGTCGCGGCCCGCGGGCTCGCGTCGGCCGGGTCGGTCGGGGTGCTTCCCGGTGGGCGCCTGACCGCCGAGGACGCCTACGCCTACAGCACGTTCGCCCGGGTGGCACTCGGCACCAACGACGTCGACTTCCGCTCGCGGCCACTGTCGCAGGAGGAGGCCGACTTCCTCGCCGCCGAGGTGGTCCTACGACAGGGCGCGACGTACGCCGACCTCGAGGCAGCCACGTCCGTGCTGCTCGTCGGGCTCGAGCCCGAGGAGGAGGCCGGCACGATCTTCCTGCGGCTTCGCAAGGCGAACCGCGGACGCCGTACCCGGGTCTGGTCGGTCGCGCCGTTCACCAGCAACGGCCTGCGCAAGACCGGTGGAACCCTGATCGCGGCCAAGCCCGGCGCCGAGGCGGACGTCGTCGCCGGCCTCGCGCACCGGACCGACATCGAGCTCGACAGCGCGAGCGTGATCCTGGTGGGGGAGCGGATGGCGACCTCCCCCGGCACGCTCACCGCGGTGGCCCGGCTCGCCCGCACCTCCGGCGCCAAGCTCGCCTGGGTGCCGCGCCGTGCCGGTGACCGTGGCGCCCTCGAGGCCGGCTGCCTCCCCACCCTGCTTCCCGGTGGGCGTCCCGTGACCGACCCCACGGCCCGCGTAGACGCGGCCACCGCCTGGGGTGTTGCCGGGCTGCCCGACCAGCCCGGGCGTGACGCCGACGCCATCGTCGCGGCGGCGGCCTCCGGCGCGCTCGGTGGCCTGGTCGTGGGCGGTGTCGACCCCGACGACACCGCCGACCCGGCGGCGTTCCGGGCGGCCCTCGAGGCGGCGCATTTCGTGGTGGCGCTCGAGCAACGCGAGACGGACGTGACCCGAGTCGCCGACGTCGTGTTCCCGGTGGCGCCGGTGACCGACAAGCCCGGCACCTTCGTCACCTGGGAGGGCCGGCCGCGCGAGTTCGACGCCGTCTTCGTCAACCCCCACGCGCTCCCCGACGCCCGCGTTCTCGCCGGCATCGCCGAGGAGCTCGGGCGGCCGCTCGGCTTCCGCACCTCCGCCGAGGCGCACGCCCGGATGGTCGAGATGGGGCCCTGGGACGGTGACCGGGCCACGTTGCCCGACGCGCCGACCGTCGCGTCCACCCCGGGCGAGAGTGACGGCCTGGTCTCACTGGCGACGTGGAAGCTGATGCTCGACAACGGCTCCATGCAGGACGGCGAGAAGTACCTCCGGGCCACAGCCCGTACGCCGGTCTGCCGGGTGTCGCTGACAACCGCTCGCGCGCTCGGGGCGATGGTGACGCTCGAGGGCGACCGCGGCTCGATCACTCTTCCGGTCGAGGTGACCGACGACCTCGCCGACGACGTCGTCTGGGTGCCCGCGAACTCCACCGGCCACGGCGTGCTGGCCGACCTGGCGTCTCCGGGTTCGGGCGTGCGGCTGAAGGGAGCCGACCAGTGACCGTCCTCGACCTGCCTCCCCTGAGCCTGTCACCCAGCGCGGGCGCGAACGGCCTGGACGCCTTCGGCCAGGACCCGTGGTGGCTGATCCTGATCAAGGCGCTGCTGATCTTCGTGATCCTCGTGGTGCTGACGCTGTTCAACATCTGGTTCGAGCGTCGAGTGGTCGCGCGGATGCAGCACCGCATCGGGCCCAACGTCAACGGCCCCTTCGGCCTGCTGCAGAGCCTCGCTGATGGCGTGAAGCTCGCGCTGAAGGAGGACATCATCCCGAAGGCCGCCGACAAGGTGGTGTTCCTCCTCGCTCCGGTGATCGCCACGATCCCCGCGTTCGTGGCGTTCTCGGTGATCCCGTTCGGCCCCGAGGTGAAGGTGCCGTTCACCGACCGGCACACCCCGCTGCAGCTGACCGACATGCCGGTGGCCGTGCTGTTCGTGCTGGCGGTCTCCTCGATCGGCATCTACGGCATCGTGCTGGGCGGATGGTCCAGCGGCTCGACGTACTCCCTGCTGGGCGCGCTCCGCTCCAGCGCGCAGATGATCTCCTACGAGATCGCGATGGGCCTGGCCCTGGTCGCGGTGTTCCTCTACGCCGGCTCGCTGTCGACCAGCCAGATCGTCGCCGCCCAGGGTGACTGGTGGTACGGCATCATCCTGCTGCCGTCGTTCGCGATCTACACGATCGCGATGGTCGGCGAGACCAACCGCGCGCCGTTCGACCTCCCCGAGGCCGAGGGTGAGCTGGTGGGCGGCTTCCACACCGAGTACTCCAGCCTGAAGTTCGCACTGTTCTTCCTGGCCGAGTACATCAACATGGCCACGGTCTCGGCACTGGCCACCACGCTCTTCCTCGGTGGCTGGCACGTGCCCTTCTGGATCGACCACGTGTGGGCCGGGGCCAACTCCGGCTACTGGCCGTTCCTGTGGTTCATGGGCAAGGTCCTGTTCTTCATCTTCATCTTCATCTGGCTGCGCGGCACGCTGCCCCGGATGCGCTACGACCAGTTCATGGCGTTCGGCTGGAAGTACCTGATCCCGTTCTCGCTGCTCTGGATCGTCGCCGTCGCCGCGATCCGCACGGCCTCCCTCGAGGGCGGAAACCGCAAGTACCTGCTGATCGGGCTCGGCGTCGCGGTCGTGGTGTTCCTCGCGATCTTCTTCTTCGGCGAGCAGCAGCCCGAGGAGGAGCCCGAGCACGAGCCCACGCCGGAGGGGTACGCCGGCGGGTTCCCCGTCCCGCCGATGCCGAGCGGTGGTGCGGTGCGCGGCGCCGCGGCGACCCTCACCTTCGCCGAACGACGCATGGTCACCGCGATGCCGGTCGAACCGGTCGCCGCCGACAGCACGACCGGAGACGCCGAGGAGGACCACGACTCATGAGCTCCCAGCAGGAGGGCAAGACCCTCAAGGAGCAGCTCTGGGACCCGGTCGCCGGGTTCGGGGTGACCTTCCGGACGATGTTCAAGAAGGTCGTCACCGAGCAGTACCCGTTCGAGAAGCAGCCGACCGCGCCCCGCTTCCACGGGCGGCACCAGCTCAACCGCTGGCCCGACGGCCTCGAGAAGTGCATCGGCTGCGAGCTCTGCGCCTGGGCCTGCCCGGCCGACGCGATCTACGTCGAGGGCGCCTCCAACACCGACGAGGAGCGCTTCAGCCCCGGGG
>JAICSK010000038.1 GCA_025936915.1 Nocardioides sp. | reverse complement strand
CCGACCATCGTGTCGGCCTTCTTGCCGGACGCGATGTCGAAGACGCCGAGCGGCTGGCCGACGGACTCGCCGATGGTCTTGCGCGGGTTGAGCGAGCCGTAGGGGTTCTGGAAGATGTACTGGATCTGGCGGCGGATGTCGGTGCTGCGTGACCGCGCGGACTTGGCCAGCTCACTGTCGCCGAGCTTGATCGTGCCGGTCCAGTCGTGATGCAGGCCGGCGATAGACCGCGCCGTCGTCGTCTTGCCCGAGCCGGACTCACCCACGACGGCCAGGACCTCGCCCTTCTCGAGCGTCAGGTTGATCGAGTGCAGGACCTCGATCGAGCCGTAGTAGCCCACGACGTTCTCGAGGGTGAGGACCGGGGCCTCGGCCTCCGGCGGGATCAGCTCCAACGGGTCGCCGTACTCGGCCTGCTCGAACGTCACGACCTCGTGGGCCTTGATGCAGTGCGACCAGTGGTCGGGGGCGAGCTGGACCGCGTCGGGGAAGGCGACCTCGCACTCGTCGACCCTCAGCCGGCAGCGAGGGGCGAACGAACAGCCCTGCGGACGCTTGCCGGGTGACGGGGCGTGGCCGGGGATGCCGACCAGGCTCCGGCCCCCGCTCAGGCGTGGGATGGCGCCGACGAGCCGCCGCGTGTAGGGATGCCCCGATGACTCGAAGAGCTTGTCGGCGGGCCCCAGCTCGACGATGCGTCCGGCGTACATCACCGCGACGCGAGTGGCGACCGCCGCGACCACGGCGAGGTCGTGGGTCACGTAGAGGGCAGCCACGCCGTGGGCGGTGGCGAGGTCGCGGACCGTCGCGAGAACCGTCGACTGGGTCGTGACGTCGAGGCCGGTCGTCGGCTCGTCGAGGACGATCAGGCGCGGCCGGTTGGCGAAGGCCATGGCCAGGCCGACGCGCTGCTGCTGTCCACCGGACAGCTGATGCGGGTAGCGCTTGAGGTACGCCGGGTCGTCGTCCAGCGCGACCTCCCGCATCATCTCCGCGATGCGTGCCGCGTTCTCCGCCCTGTCGGTGCTGCCGTGCGCCTCGAGCACCTCGCGAAGCTGGACGCCGATCCGCAGGGCGGGGTTGAGGGAGGACGCGGGATCCTGTGGCACGTAGGAGACGAGCGAGCCGCGCAACCTCCGCAGCTGTGCGTCGTTCATCGTCAAGATGTCGTTGTCGCCCAGCAGGACGGTGCCACCGGCGATGCGCAGGCCCCGCCTGGCATGGCCGAGCAACGAGAGCCCCACGGTGGTCTTGCCCGATCCGGACTCCCCGACGACCCCGAGCACCTCGCCGGGACCGATCTCGAACGACGCATCGGGTACGACGGCCACGCCGCCCGTGGTCTCGATGCGGAGGTTGCGGACGGTGACGGCCGCCCGACCGCCCGTGCTCTCGGCCTCGTGGGCGGGCAGCTGGTCGGTGGTCACTCGTCACCCCGTTCGCGGTCGATGCCGGCTGCGGTACGGGCGATGCCGTCACCGATCAGGCCGGTGCCCATGGTGAGCAGGGCGATGGCGAGGATCGGCAGGAGTGCACCCCAGGGTTCGTAGGCGAGCGCACCTTGGTTCTTCTGGATCATGATGCCCCAGTTGGCCGCGTCCGGGTTGGCGGACAGACCCAGGAAGGCCAGGGCCGAGATCACCGCGATCGAGTAGGTCAGGCGGAGCGTCGCCTCGACCATCATCGGGCCGAGGATGTTGGGCAGCAGCTCGCCGAACAGGATCCGCACCCGCGACAGGCCCATCGCCTCGGTGGCGCCGATGAAGTCGCGCTCGACGACCGGTTGCGCCGCACCGCGCGCGACCCGCGCGACGCGTGGCGCCGTCGTCAGGGCGATGGCGAGGATGATCACCGAGTTCTTCGCACCGACCAGGCTCACCGCGACCAGGGCGAGCATGATCTGGGGGAAGGCCATGATCACGTCCATCAACCGCATCAGGACGTCGTCGAGGGCGTTCCGGGCGTACGCCGCGACCAGGCCGATCACCACACCGAGGACCACGCCGATGGCGGTCGACACGATCGCGATGACCAGGATGCTGCGGCCGCCGTACAAGAACCGGCTGAGGACGTCGTACCCGAGGTAGTCGGTGCCGAACACGGTGCCGCTGGCCGAGGCTGACGAGAACGGCTTGTTGATGAACTCGGTGACGCCGTGGGGAGCAACGAGCGGGCCGACAAGCGCGATCAGCACCAGGATCAGGGCGAGGAAGGCGCCGATTCGCGTGCGCCACAGTCGCAGCGAACGCACCAGCAGCGTGGAGGAGCCGACAGCCGGAGTCGGGGTGTCGACGCCCTCGGCCAGGGCAGGGGCTGATTCCGTGGCGCTCATAGACGAGTCCTGAGACGAGGTGTGACGAGGATGGTGGCGACGTCGGCCAGCAGGTTCAGGACGACGTAGACGGCCGCGATCAGCATGGCGAGCGCCTGGACGACCGGGATGTCGTGGTTGTTCACCGAGTCGACCAGCTCGAGACCGATCCCGGGGTAGTTGAACACGCTCTCGATCACGACGACGCCGCCGGCCAGGTAGGCGAGGTTGATCGCGATCACCTGGAAGACCGGTCCGATGGCGTTGGGCAGGGCGTGCCGGATCAGCACCGTGCGCTCGGGCAGGCCCTTCAGCCGCGCCATCTCGACGTAGTCGCTCTCCAGCACCTCGATCATCGAGGCCCGCATGATGCGCGAGACGTACGGCGCCACCGCGATCACCAGCGTCGCCACCGGCATGACCAGCTCGTCGGGGTACTGCCAGGCGTGCGTGCCCGGCCGGACAGGGCTGGTCGCGGGCAGCAGATGGAAGACGTTGGTCGACAGCAGGATCACCAGCAGCACCGCCACCACGAACTCGGGCAGTGCGGCCAGCACCAGCATCAGGTTGGAGCTGACGGTGTCGAAGAGCTTCTCGCGGCGCAGGGCGGCGTACGACCCGATCGCGATGGAGATCGGCACCGACGCGATCGCGGCCAGCACCACGAGGACCGCCGAGTTCGCGATCCGAGCACCGAGCACCGTGGTGACCGGCTGGGACGAGGCGAGCGACGTGCCGAGGTTTCCGCCGAGCAGCCCGCCGAGCCAGTGGAAGTACTGGCCCACCTTGGAGCTGTCCAGGTTGAGCTGCTTCTGCAGCGCGGCGAGCCGGTCGGGCGTGGCGTCGCGACCCAGGATCGCGCGGGCCGGATCTCCCAGGAGCTGGGTCGAGGCGAACACGATGACCGAGACCAGGAACAGCACGAGGATGCCGAGAAGCACTCTCCTCAGGATGAAGCCGGCGATCCCACCACCGCGTAGCCACTTCATCGGTGGGACTCCCTCTTCAGGAGAACCAGATCGTGCGGAAGCCGTGTCCGAAGCCGGCCAGGTTCAGCGTGCCCTTGCTGGGCTGGAGCCCGGCGACCTTGGAGGAATGCCCGTCGATCAGGCTGTTGAAGTAGGGGATGATGTAGCCGCCGACGTCGTACTCGGCCTTCTGCATCTCGTGCTCGATCTCGATGCGCTTGTTGGCGTCGGTCTCGGCCAGTGCCTGCTTGTAGAGGTCGCCGAAGTCCGACCCCTCGCCCGACGACGGCGGCCAGTGGGTCTCGTTGTACGGCGAGTTGGGCAACGAACCCTGCTGCACCTGGTTGAGGTAGCCGCGCGTGCCCCAGAAGTCCACGGAGAACGGCAGCTTGAGGTAGGCGTCGCCGTAGTAGTTGGGGTCGTTCTTCACCGTGATGTTCACCCCGGCCTGCTTGGCCTGCGAGGCGAAGACGCTCGCGAGCTCGACCATGCCGGAGGCGCCGTTGGTGGTGTGCAGGTCCACCGACAGGCCCTCCTTGCCGGCGGACTTGAGGAGCGACTTGGCCTGCTCGATGTCCTGGGTGCGCTGCGGGAGGTCCTTGTCGTAGCCCTCGTCGAACGGCGCGTAGAGGTCGTTGGCGATCTGGCCGTAGCCGGATCCGATCTGGTCCAGGATCTGCTGGCGGTCGACGATCAGCCGCATCGCCTGGCGCACCTTGGGGTCGTTGAAGGGTGGCAGGTCGATCGCCATGCAGATGGGGATCCAGCCGCCGGTCTGGGAGATCAGGGCCTCGACACCCGACGACTTCACCGCGTTCACCTGGTTGGCGGGGAGATCGGTCATCGCGTCGATCTGGCCGCCCTTGAGGGCGTTGATCTGCGCGGTGGAGTCGCTGAAGTCGGTGATCGTGACCGTGTCGAACCACGAGTCCCGCCAGTAGCCGTCGTAGCGCTCGTGCACGCTCTCCTGCCCCGGCGTGAAGCTCTTCAGCTTGTAGGCGCCGGTGCCGATCTGGGTGGAGACGTCGCCCTTGAAGGCGCTGTAGCCCACCGGCACCATGCCGAAGGTGTAGCTGGCGAGCGTCTGCGGGATCGTGGAGTCGGGGCTCAGCAGCGGCAGCTGCACGGTGAGCTTGTCGATCTTCTTGAGGTTCTTGATGTCCATCGTCGCGGTCGCGGCGAAGCCGGTGAGGCCGTTGGCCTGGGTGCCGATCCGCTGCAGCGAGTAGATGACGTCGTCGGCGGTGAGCGGCTTGCCGTTCTGGAACGTGATGCCGTCACGCAGCTTGATCGTGTACTGCTTGGGGTTGTCCGCCGTGACGCTCTCGGCCAGTCCGGTCTGCTGCAGCTGGTAGTTGTCGTCGAACTCGAGCAGGGTCTCGAAGGCCGTGACCAGACGCGCCTGGTCGGGCTTGGTCACGATGTTCTGGCCGTCCATCATGTCCTTGGAGCCACCACCGGTGACCCCCAGGCGGAAGTTCCCGCCCTTCTTCGGGGTGCCGGCCGCTCCCGTGCTGCCACCGGACGGTGCGGGTGCACTGCCGCTCCCGCACGCCGACAACGCGCTCGCGACGACGACGCCCGCGGCGCCCATCATCAGTCCTCGCCGGGAAGGGACCCAGAGCCCGCCCTCCGGTTCCATCACCTGCCAGCGCTTCTGGTCTGATCCGGTCATCTGCGACGCCTCTCGCCCGCCGGCCGCGCCGCTCCATTCCACCGATGTGGTGTGGAAGGCGTCCCGGGTGTTCGTATGATGAACGCACCGTTCACATGCGTGTCAAGCATCCGGACGCGGAAATTGGGGCCCGGACTGAGATGCAGGCCGAAAGTCCCGAATTTGCGGCGCCGCAGTGCGCCCTGAGCAACGAGGGGTGCGCCATGAGCAACACCGTCGCCCTGGAGGACCTCGACACCTTCCGCGAGCCCCAGCGCTGGTTCGCGCACGTCGAGGTGCCCGCACCCGACCCCC
This sequence comes from Nocardioides sp., assembly GCA_025936915.1. Classification (GTDB taxonomy): domain Bacteria; phylum Actinomycetota; class Actinomycetes; order Propionibacteriales; family Nocardioidaceae; genus Nocardioides. Next base: position 17,075 of record JAICSK010000038.1, on the reverse strand, counting down.
GGCCCTGGCCGCGCGACGAGCGGCCGCTCCAGGCGCGCATCGTCGGGGCCGGCCGCGAGCTGGGTCTCGAGGACTTCCTCGCGGTGACCTCATCCACCTCCTGCGTGGTCGTCGTCGACGGCCACCTGGTGCACGAGTGGTACGCCGAGGGGGTCAGCGCCGACGACCGGCTGCTCGGCAACTCGGCGACGAAGTCCGCGCTCGCGCTGCTCACCGGCGTCGCCGTGAGTCGAGGCGCGCTGCCCGACCTCGACGTCCCGGTCCGCGAGCTCGTTCCCGAGCTCACCGCCGGCGGGTACGCCGACGTCACGGTCCGTCAGGTCCTGACGATGACGAGCGGGGTGGGCTGGGTCGAGGACTACCACGATCCCGACAGCGCCGCGTCGGCGCTGATCGGTCGCTGGCGCGAAGGCCGCGGAGGCACTCGCGAGCTCCTGCCGGCCGTCCCGGCCGGCGACCCGCCCGGGACCCGGTACGCCTACTGCAGCCCCGACTCGATGGTGCTCGACTGGGTGCGCGAGCGCGCGACCGGTACGACCTACCCCGAGGCCCTGGCCGAGCTGTGGCGCACGATCGGTGCCGAGCAGGCGGCGGTCGTGGGTCTGGACGCGCCTGCCGAGGCCGGGGGTGTCGCGATGGCCGCTGCCGCACTCGCGGTGACCGCCCGCGACTGGGCCAGGATCGGCTGGCTCCAGGTCGACGGCACCTGGGACGGCCGGTCGGTGGTGGACCGCGACTGGGTCGACGCCAGCAGCCGGTCCGAGCGGCCGTTCCTGAGACCTGGTCGGCTGCCGAGCACGATCACCACCCACGCGGGGTTCGGCTACCACTGGTGGCCCACCACCGACGACGGCTCGTGCCTCATGGCCGACGGCATGCGCGGACAGTTCGTGTACGTCGACCGGCCCCGACGCACCGTGGTCGTCAAGACGTCCGCGTGGCCGTACGCCGACCCGTGGTGGGACCGGCAGTGCCGCGACCTGTGCTACCTCGGACTCCCCGCCGTCGCCGAGGCGGCCACGCGATCATGACGGCTCGACGAACCTCGCAGCGCGGTCAGCGGGATGGGCGTCCTCGTGCCACCATGACGCCCGTGACCACCGACGCGGACGTCTCCGAGGTGGGGCCGGACACGGTGCTCCCCTCCCGGGTGCAGTCGGTGGACCGGGCGATGCGGCTGCTCGAGGTGGTTGCCGCCACGGCGCCGCGCGGCGAGACCGTGGCCACGCTGGCGGCCCGGTGCGACATCAACCGCGCGACCGCCTGGCGGCTCCTCGGTACCCTCGAGGCACACAGCCTGGTCGAGCGCGACCCGACCACCAACCGGTACCGGATCGGCTTGGCGATGATCCGGATGTCGGCCTCGGCCGGATACGACGGGCTCGTCCGGCGAACCCGGCACATCCTCGAGCGCGTGTCGGAGCAGACCGGTGAGACCACCGATCTCGCCGTGGCCGGGCAGCACGGCGTCACCTACGTGGGCGAGGTGGCTCCGCCGTCGGTGATGGCGATCAACTGGGTCGCCCGCGAGGTCCCGCTGCACGCCACGTCGACCGGCAAGGCCTTCCTGGCCTGGCTGCCGCCCGAGGAGGCGCGGGGGCTGCTCGACGTGCCGCTCCCCCGCTTCACCGAGACCACGGTGACCGACCTCGACCAGCTCATGGCCGAGCTCGCGAGCATCCGCGAGCGCGGCTACGCCGAGTGCGCGGGCGAGCTCGAGCCGGCGCTGTACGGCGTCTCCGCGCCGGTCCTCAACCTCGACGGCCGGCCGCTCGGGATCTTCAGCATCTGGGGCCCGGTCAGTCGGGTCCCGGTGACGCGGTTCGCGGCCCTCGGGCCGCTGGCCGTCGAGGCCGCCGCGGAGGTCCGCGCCGCGCTTCTCGGCTGACCGGTCGGCACCCCGAGAGGCGACCGAAACGACGGTTCGATCCGTGCGGCGCGGACCCTTGACAAACCAGCCTCGGCGAGAGAACCGTTTCGGATGATGCGACGACCGTTCGCATCGTGCACATTCCGCCGTCATCCAGGAGACGCTCATGCCGGCACGCAAGGTCATCATCACGTGTGCGGTGACCGGGTCGGCGCACACGCCGACCATGTCGCCGAACCTGCCCTACACCGTCGAGGACGTGGTCCAGCAGTCGGTCGACGCCGTCGAGGCCGGCGCCGCGATCATCCACCTCCACGCGCGCGATCCCAGGGACGGCCGGCCCACGGCGGAGCCGGCGGTCTTCCTCGACTACCTCAAGGGCATCAAGGACTCCACCGACGCGGTCGTCTCGATCACCAGTGGCGGCGGGACCGGGATGTCGGTCGAGGACCGTCTCCGGGTGATCTACGAGACCCGTCCCGAACTGTGCACGCTCAATCTCGGCACGTTCAACTACGGCAGCTTCCCGATGATCGCCAAGTACGCCGGGACGTGGAAGTTCGACTGGGAGGAGCCCTACCTGGAGAGCACCCGGGTCGAGCCGTTCGTCAGCACCTTCGCCGACATCGAGCGGATGCTGACCGACGTACGTCAGCAGACCGGCTCACGTTTCGAGTACGAGGCCTACGACATCGGCCACCTCTACACCCTGGCCTACTACCTCGACGCCGGCCTCGTGGAGCCTCCGATCTTCCTGCAGACGATCATGGGGGTGATGGGTGGGATCGGCGCCACCGTCGAGCACATCGCGCACATGAAGTCGACCGCCGACCGGCTGCTCGGCGACGCATACGAGTGGTCGGTCCTCGGCGCCGGCCGGCACCAGTTCGAGATGATCACGGCGTCGGCGGTGATGGGGTCGCACGTGCGGGTCGGTCTCGAGGACGGCCTGTTCATCGGGCGCGGGCAGCTCGCCGAGTCGAACGCCGAGCAGGTCGCCAAGATCAAGCGGATCCTGACAGAGCTCTCGATCGAGACCGCGACACCCGACGAGGCGCGCGAGATCCTCGGGCTCAAAGGGCTGGACAAGGTCGGCTGGTGAGCACCGGGCGGCGGACCCGACCGGACGCGGTCGGGACGGTCACGGTCGTCGGCACCGGGGTCATCGGCGGCGGCTGGGCCGCCCACTTCCTGCGCCGGGGGTACGACGTGATCGCGTGGGACCCCGGCCCGGACGCACGCGAGCGGCTCGCCGCGCTGCTCGACTCGGCGTGGCCGTCGCTGGAGAAGCTGGGGCTGTCCGAGGGCGCTAGCCGCGACCGGCTGCGCTGGGCCGACACCCTCGAGGAAGCGCTGGCCGACACCGACTTCGTGCAGGAGTCGTCACCCGAGGTGCTGGAGAGGAAGGTCGCGCTGCTGGCCCAGATCGACCAGGCCACCGACCCCGGGGTCGTCGTCGCCTCCAGCACGTCCGGCCTGCTGATGACCGACATGGCGGTCGACTGCGTGAACCCCGGCCGGTTCCTGGTCGGCCACCCGTTCAATCCGCCGTACATCATCCCGCTCGTCGAGGTGGTCGGCGGGCAGAAGACCGCGCCCGAGGCGGTCGGCTGGGCCGAGGCGTTCTACACCGCTGCCGGGAAGACGTCGCTGACGATGGAGCAGGAGGTGCCCGGCTTCGTGGGCAACCGGCTCCAGGAGGCGCTGTGGCGGGAGGCGTTGCACATGGTCGACTCGGGCCAGGCCACGGTCCAGCAGATCGACGACTCGATCGCCTACGGACCGGGTCTGCGCTGGGCGATCATGGGTCCGATGCTGACGTTCCACCTGGCCGGGGGCCCAGGCGGGATGGGACACATGCTCGACCACTTCGGACCCGCCCTCCTCGAGCCGTGGACCAGACTCGAGGCCCCGGAGCTGACCACCGAGCTGCGCGACCGAGTGGTGGCGGGCGCCGTCGACGAGGCCCGGGGACGCACGATCGCCGAGCTCGAGCGCAAGCGCGACGCGTTCCTGGTCGACCTGCTGCTCCTGCTCGACCGGCACCGCGACGATGGCTGAGCCGGACGTGCCCGACGACGTCGTCCCGGCGCCGTTCACGGCGTACCGCCAGGAGGTGCGCCGTGAGTGGCTCGACTACAACGGCCACCTCAACGACTCGAGCTACGCGATCGTGCTGACCGCGGCCCACGAGCTCGTGCTCGAGCACCTCGGTCTGAGTGCGGCCTACCGCGCGAGCCGCGACGCCTCGATGTTCACCGTCGAGATGCACCTGAGGTATCTCGCCGAGGTCGCCGGAGGCCAGACCCTGACGGCCTCGACCACCCTGGTCGAGGCCGACCACAAGCGGCTCCGCCTCCACACCGACCTGAGGGCCGACGGCGTGCTCGCCGCGACCGGGGAGTGCCTGTACCTGCACGTCGACACCGTCGCCGGCCGGACCGCGCCCCTCCCCGCCGACCGGCAGACCCGCGTCGACGCGATGCTCGCCGCCCACGCCGTGCTCCCGCGGCCGGCCGTCGTGACGCGACCATGAACGAACGGATCACCACGCCGTACGAAGGACGGCCGGCGGTCTGGGATGGGAGCGCCGCGATCGAGGCACCGCTGCGCCTCCACCGGACCACGGCGCCGCCGGAGTGGATGGACTACAACGACCACATGAGCGAGTCGTGCTTCCTGCTCGCCTTCGGCGACAACGCGGACGCCTTCTTCCGGTTGCTCGGCGTCGACGAGGCCTACCGGGCGGCCGGACACTCGCTGTACACCTCGCAGACTCACCTGCACCATCGGCACGAGGTCGCGCTCGGCGACCCGCTGGAGATGACCCTCCAGCTGCTCGACCACGACCGGCGGCGACTGCACATCTTCCACGAGATGCGCCGGGGCGACGCCGGTGAGCTGCTGGCGTCGGCCGAGCAGCTGCTCGTCCACGTGGACACGACCGCCGGGCGGTCGTCCGACCTGCCGTCCCACCTGCTCGAGCGGCTCGACGCGATCTCTGCGGCCCACGCCGTCCTGCCGACCCCCGACGTGGTCGGTCGACCCATGGGCATCAGGCACTGAGCACGGGAAGGACGGGAGCAGGAATGGACTTCGAGCTCGACGACGAGCAGAAGGCGGTCGTCGACACGGTGCGCACGTTCGTCAGCCGGGAGCTCCACCCGCACGAGGAGGAGGTCGAGCGGCTCGGCGACGTACCGGCGGAGCTGGTGAGACACATCCGCCAGCGCGCCATCGGCGCCGGGCTCCACGCCGCCAACATGCCCGAGGACCTCGGCGGCGGAGGTCTCGACGCCGTGTGCATGGCCCTCGCAGAGCGCGAGCTGGGCAAGGCCAGCTATGCCCTCCAGTGGCTGGTCGCCCGTCCGAGCAACATCCTGCAGGCCTGTGAGGGCGAGCAGCGGGACCGGTACCTGATCCCGGCGGTCCGCGGCCAGCGGTACGACTGCCTGGCGATGACCGAGCCCGGCGCCGGGTCCGACGTACGGTCCATGACCACGCGGGCGGTCCGCAACGGCGACGACTACGTCATCGACGGGACCAAGCACTTCATCAGCCACGCGGACAAGTCCGACTTCGTCATCCTCTTCGCGAGCACGGGCACCGAGGAGGAGCGCGGCCGGAAGATCAACCTGATCACCGGGTTCCTGGTCGACCTCGACAGCCCCGGGCTGACCGTCGTGCCGGGGCCCGACAGCGTGTCGCACCGCGGCTACCACCACAGCGAGCTGGTCTTCGAGGGCTGCCGGGTGCCGGCCGCCAACCGGCTCGGGGAGGAGGGACGCGGCTTCGACCTGATGGGCGAGTGGCTCGGCGCAAGCCGGCTCACCGTCGCCGCCACCTGCGTCGGCCGGGCCAGGCGCGTGCTCGAGCTGACGACGCGGTGGGCCGCCGACCGGCACCAGTTCGGGCAGGCCATCGGGAAGTTCCAGGGCGTCGGCTTCCAGCTCGCCGACATGGTGACCGAGCTCGAGGCCGCCGAGCTGCTCACGCTCCGCGCCGCCTGGAAGCTCGACCACGGCACGATGACCGACCAGGACGCGGCGATGGCGAAGGTGTTCGCGTCCGAGATGCTCGGCCGGATCACCGACCGCGCCCTCCAGATCCACGGCGGCATGGGGCTGATGACCGAGCTGCCGATCGAGCGGTTCTGGCGCGACGCCAGGGTCGAGCGCATCTGGGACGGCACCAGCGAGGTGCAGCGGCACATCATCAGCCGGTCGCTGCTGCGCCCGCTCGGCGGCTGAGTCACCATGCCGGACGGCTCTCGCCTGCGACGGCTCCTGAACCCGCGCAGCGTTGCGGTCATCGGGGGACGGCCGGCCGAGGTGGCCGTCGAGCAGTCGCGCGCGATCGGGTACGCCGGAGAGATCTGGCCGGTCAACCCCCACCGGACGCATCTCGGCGGCGTGCCGTGCGTGTCGGACCTGTCGCAGCTCCCCGGCGTACCGGACGCTGCCTTCGTCGCCGTCAACCGCGAGCGGTCCGTCGAGGCGGTCCGCGAGCTGGCCCGGCTCGGGGTCGCCGGGGTGGTGTGCCACGCGTCCGGGTACGCCGAGGACGGCGAGGAGGGCGCACGGCTGCAGCGCGACCTGGTCTCGGCGGCCGGTGACATGGCGTTGATCGGGCCGAACTGTCTGGGGTTCGTCAACTACCTGGACGGTGCCGCACTGTGGCCCGAGCAGCAGGGCGGAGTCGGGGTCGACCGGGGTGTCGCGCTGATCGCCCAGAGCGGCAACATCACCGAGAACCTCACCATGCAACGACGGTCGCTGCCGATCGCCACACTCGTCACCATCGGCAACAGCGCGGTGACGGGGGTCGTCGAGCTGGTCGAAGCGATGCTCGACGACCCGAGGATCACCGCCGTCGGGCTGTGCCTGGAGGAGATCCCCGAGGTGTCGGGGTTCTCTCGGGTCGCGCTCGAGGCGCTGCGCCGACGGGTGCCGATCGTCGCGCTCAAGCTCGGCTCCTCGGAGCTGGGCGCCCGGGTGACGCTGAGCCACACCAGCTCGCTCGCGGGCTCCGACATCCTCGTGGATGCGCTGTTCCGGCGACTCGGGATCGCACGGCTCCACGACGTCGAGTCGTTCCTCGAGACCCTCAAGCTGGTGCACGTGCAGGGCTGCCGCCCGGGCGTCCGTATCGCCTCGGCGAGCTGCTCGGGCGGCGAGGCGGCGATGCTCGCCGATCTCGCGCACCGCAGGGGGTTGGAGCTGCCGACGCTCCCCGACGAGGTGAGCGCGGGGCTGCACGACGTCCTCGGCGACCGGGTCTCGGTACGCAACCCGCTCGACTACCACACCTACATCTGGGGCGACCCGGAGCGGCTGACGGACTGCTTCACCGCTCTGATGGAGGCAGGTCTCGACCAGCACCTGCTGATGCTCGACTTCCCCCGCGCGGACCGGTGTGACGTCAGCGAGTTCGAGACGACCGTCGCGGCCTGGGAGGCGGCGCAGGCGAAGACCGGTGTGCGCGCCTGCGTCGTGGCCTCGCTCCCCGAGTCGCTGCCCGAGGACGTCGGCGAACGCCTGTTCGTCTCGGAGATCGCGCCGATGCAGGGTCTCGGCAGCTGCTTGACCGCGATCGCCGCAGCCGCCCGGATCGGAACGGCTCAGGCCGCAGCGCAGGAGATCCTGCCCCTTCCGCCCGCCGGACCCGGCTCGGGCAGCGAGGTCGAGACGTACGACGAGGTGCGGGCCAAGGCCGCCCTCGCGGCGTACGGGCTCCGGACTCCGAGGGCCGCGGTCGTGGACGACGTGGAGGCTCTGCCGGAGGCGGCCGCATCGCTGGGCTTTCCCGTGGTGCTCAAGGCGGTGGTCGACGGGCTGGCGCACAAGGCCGACGTAGGTGGGGTCGTCGTCGGCCTCGCCTCACGGGAGGCAGTACGCCGTGCCGGCTCGGACATGTCCGGCCTCACCGGGAGGTTCTTGATCGAGCACATGGTCGAGGACGCCGTGCTGGAGCTGCTGATCGGGGTGCAACGAGACCCTCGCCTCGGCCTCGCACTCACCGTGGGAGCCGGGGGCGTGCTGGTCGAGCTCGTCGACGACTCCACCACCGTGCTCCTGCCCGCGACCCGCTCCGAGATCCGTGACGCGCTGACGCGCCTGCGTGTCGGGCCCGTGCTCACCGGGTTCCGCGGCCTCGAGGTGGACCTCGAGGCGGTCGTGTCCGCGGTCGCGGCGGTGGCCGCGTTCGCGACCGACCATGCCGATCGCCTGGTCGAGGTCGAGGTCAATCCGCTGCTGGTGCACCCGCAGGGGGCGATGGCGGTCGACGCGCTGATCCGCTTGGCTGGGCCTGGTCCTGAGGAGAAGGAGGACGCCAGCCGTGGATGAGGCAGTGCGGACCGAGGTCGTCGGGGCCGTCCTCGTCATCACCCTCGACCGGCCGAGCGCCAACGCGATCGATGTCCCCACCAGCCACGCTCTCCACGGCGCGTTCTCCCGGCTCGAGTCGGACGCATCACTGCGCGTCGGGATCGTCACCGGTGCCGGCGAGCGATTCTTCTCGGCCGGCTGGGACCTCAAGGCCGCAGCCGCCGGGGAGGCTGTCGACGCCGACCACGGGCCGGGTGGCTTCGCCGGCCTGACGGAGCTCTTCGGCCGCAGCAAGCCGGTGATCGCCGCCGTGAACGGACTCGCCCTCGGCGGCGGGCTCGAGCTCGCCCTCGCCGCCGACCTCATGGTCGTCGCCGAGCACGCCGAGCTCGCCCTGCCGGAGGTTCGGGTCGGCGTGGTCGCGGACTCCGGTGGTCTGCTCCGGCTCCCGCGACGGCTCCCCGAGGCCGTTGCCCGCGAGATGCTGCTCACCGGACGACGGATGGGCGCCGATGAGGCCTTGCGGTGGGGCCTGGCGAGTCGAGTGGCGCCCGCCGCCGAGCTGCTCGCGACCGCCCTCGACCTGGCCTCCGAGATCACCGCGGGAGCCCCGCTTGCCGTGGCGGCGGTCCAGGAGGTGCTGGCGGTCACCGCCGGGCTCGACGTGCGGGAGGGGTTCGCGCTGATGCGCTCCGGCGAGCTCCCGGCGTACGCGCGGATGCTGCGCTCGGAGGACGCCCTCGAGGGGCCCCGTGCCTTCGCCGGGAAGCGCCCGCCACGATGGCGCGGCCGCTGATCGGTCAGCTCGCGCGCGAGCGCCCGTCGCCGCTCGCTGCGGTCGTCCCCCTCGGCTCCGCCGAGGCGGACGGTCCTCGCTCGGGTTCGCCGGCCCGGACCAGGATCACGCCGGCCAGCACGAGTACGCCGCCCCCCAGCTGGACCAGACCGGGCAGCTGACCGAGCAACAACCAGGCGAAGACCACGCTGAACAGCACCTCGAGCAGGCCCAGGAACGACGCGAGCCGGGCGCCCAGGGCGCGGCTCGCCACGATGCCCGAGACGTAGGACAGGGCCGCGGTGACCACACCCAGGGCCAGCACCGGGATCCACCACGCGATGCTCACTCCGTTGTACGACGCTGCCCCCGTCGAGGCTCTCATCGGGACGAGTCCGAGCGCGCCGGCGACGCCGAGGGCGACGGACCCGACCAACAGACCCCCCGCAGCCAGGACGATCGGCGGCAGCCCGTTGTCCTCGCCCGCGGAGGTGACGAAGAAGAACGCACACCCGACCATCCCGCCGAGCGCCCACAGCACCCCGACGGCGTCGACCGAGCCGACCGAGAACACGTCGAGCACGAGCAGCAGACCGGTGATCGCGACGGTCGCGCCGGTGACGGTCAGACGTGACGGCGCCTGCTGGTGCCGCGCCCAGAGCCACCCGACCACCGCGACCGGCGCGACGTACTCCACCAGGATCGCGACCGCGACCGGGAGGCGCCCGACGGCGTTGAAGTAGGCGAACTGACAGCCAGCGACCGAGACCAGGCCGAAGGCGAGCAGCAGCGCGGCGTTGGCACGGAGCAGGTGCCACCGGCCGCGCAGCTCGAGCACGGCCGGGACGGCCAGCACGAGCGCGCCGAGCCCGATCCGGCAGAGCACCAGCGCCGCCGGCGACCAGCCGGTCGCGAGCAGACCCGACGCCAGCGCCCCCGACATGCCGAACGAGGCGGCAGCGAGGACGGCGAAACCCAGCCCCGCCCGCATGCTCCGTGCGGGAGCGACCTCGATGTCATGCGTCAACGTGGTCATGACACATGACACTAGGGATGGATGGTGTAATCTGTCAACGTGGTTTTCACGCATGACACCGAGGCAGCGCTGCTCGCCGCGGTCGCGTTGGTGAACTCCGCCGTCGAACCGGACACGCTGACCACCGGTGAGGAGCTCACGGCCTTCCTGGACGCCCACGAGTTCACCGGCACCCGGCTCGGCACCACGCAGGAGCTGGCCGGCGTCCGCGAGCTCCGGCCACGGCTGCGCGCGCTGCTGACCAGCGACCGCGACACGGCGGCCGGCCTGGTCAACGACCTGCTCGTCGAGGAGCACGCCCTCCCCCAGCTGGTGCGGCACGGGGGCCACGACTGGCACATCCATGCGGTGGCTCCCGACGCGCCTCTGGCGACCCGGATCGCGGTCGAGGCGGCGATGGCGATGATCGACGTGATCCGGGCCGACGAGATGTCGCGGCTCGACCTGTGCGCCGATGACGAGTGCCTGGGCATCGTGCTCGACCTCTCCCGCAACCGATCTCGCCGCTTCTGCAGCACCACCTGCACCAACCGGGCCGCGGTCGCGGCGTACCGCGCGCGGCAACGCTGATCCGCACTTCCGGACGCACATCGTCCGGAAAGGTCGTTAGCGTGCTCCCATGGCCATCGCTCGCTACCCCGCCTTCGTCCTCGACTGCCCCGACCCCGCAGCCCTCGCCACGTTCTACGGCGCCGTCCTCGACTGGCCGGTGAGCGTGAGGGACGGCTGGGCCGAGATCCGCGCCGACTACGGCGACTGCATCGGCTTCCAGAAGGTCGATGCCTACACGCCTCCCCGGTGGCCCGGCCAGGACGTGCCACAGCAGATGCACCTCGACGTCAACGTCGACGACCTCGACGAGGCCGAGAGCGCGGTCATCGCGCTCGGCGCGACCAAGCACGAGCACCAGCCCGGGACGACCTTCCGGGTCTTCCTCGACCCGGCCGGGCACCCGTTCTGTCTCTGCGTGGACTGACCGTGGTCCAGACCGACGGCCCGTTCATCGTCCGGGCGCTGACGGTGGACACCTGGCCGGCCTTCGCCGACCTGGTCGAGCGACACAACGGGGTGTTCGGCGGCTGCTGGTGCACCTGGTTCCAGACCATGCACGCGGAGAAGACGTTCACGACCGAGAGCAACCGCGAGCTCAAGGAGCGGTTGGTGCGCGAGGGCAGGGCGCACGCGGCCCTGGTCCTCGACGGTGACCGCGCGGTGGCGTGGGCGGAGTACGGCAGCTGTGCCGAGCTGCCGAACATCTACCACCGCAAGCAGTACGACGAGGAGGCCGACCTTCACCCCGACTACCGGATCACCTGCATCTTCGTGGACAAGAAGTACCGGCGACGCCACCTCACCGCCATTGCCCTCCAGGGCGCGGTGGACCTGATCGCACAGACCGGCGGTGGCGTCGTCGAGGGTTACCCGCACGACCCGGAGGGCAAGCGGGTCGCCGTGCTCTACAACGGCACCCGCAGCCTGTTCGAGGGTGCCGGGTTCGAGCTGGTGCGGAAGAAGGGGCAGCGCAACACCGTGATGCGTCGCACGGTCTCTCCGGCGCACTAGGCAATTCCGCAGGGATCTTCGCCCGGACCGGGCCTCCGCCTCAGACCGGATGCGCCAGCGGGTGGCGGGTCCCCGTGGAGGTGTCGATCAGCACCGTCGACTCCCCGGTCGCGACGATCGGCAGCACGTCGTACACCAAGGCGGCCACTGTCGCCAGGTCATCGAGGTGGAGTCGCGGTGCCAGAGTCAGGTGCGGAACCCATGACCCTGGCGCGTAGTGCCGGTGCAGGTCGGCTCCCGTCCCGGCCACGGCGGCGACCACCGCCGCCTGTCGCTCCACCAACGATGCCGTGACGGCAGGCGCCAGCCAGCACCGGCTGCGCCGGAACGTGCCGAACGCGTCCAGCCTCAGGTCGAGGGGTGGGTTCGCCGGCAGGGACGCCAGCGAGACCCGAACGGCCTCGACGTCGTAGGTCCGGAGCGCTGCCCAGGTCACGTGGGGCACGTGGTGCCCGTGCGTGTGAGTCAGCAGCGTCGGGACGCCGGCGTCCTCCAGGGCGCGCCAGAGCCGTCGGACCGTGGCGTCCGATCGATCGTCGAGGAGCAGGCAGACGGCCAGGCTCACGCCGGGTCGGCCTCCGTGCCGTCGGACCGACTGGCGTCGAGGAAGCGGCGGAGCACCTCGAGGAACACCTCCGGCTGCTCGGAGTGCACCCAGTGACCGGCGCCCTTGATCGTGACCAGCCGGTTGCCGGGGAACCAGCGGTCCATCGCCTCGTCGTAGGCCGGAGCGACGTAGTCGGAGCCGGAGCCCGCGATCCACAGCACCGGACCTCGGTACGGCGCGAGGTCCGCCAGACGGTCCTCGGGCCAGCCGCCGATCACCGGCAGGTCCCGGCCCAGCACGTCGAGGTTGACCTGCCATCGCCAGCCGTCACCGTCCCGGCGCAGGTTCTGGAGCAGGAAGGCGCGCACCGTCGGGTCCGGCACGGCCTCGGCGAGTCCCGCGTCGGCGTCGCCACGCTGCTCCAGCGACGCCAGGTCGAGTCCCTGCATCGCGTCGACGTACTCCTCGAACTGCGACAGGTGGTCGTAGGCGACCGGCGACACGTCGACCACGCAGAGCCGCTCGACGAGGTCCGGGTGACGCAACGCCAGCACCATCGCGACCTTCCCACCGAGGGAGTGGCCGACCAGGCAGACGGGGTCGTCGGCGTCCAGCAGAGTCGCCACCTGGTCGGCGACCTGCACATAGTCGAAGCTCTCGTCCCAGCCCGACCGGCCGTGGTGGGGCAGGTCGACGAGCAGGACGCGATGGCCGTCGGCCCGGTCGGGTGCAGCGAGGGCCCTGCCGATCTGCGTCCAGTTCCGGCCCTGCCCGAACAGCCCATGGAGGAACACCACCCGCGACCCGTGCTCGCCGAGCGCCCTGGTGTGCAGCGAGACCGTGCTGTCGGTCGAGCCGGCACCATCGGTCGAGCTTGTGGAGGCCACCGCTACCCACACCACCGGCGTACGCCGTGCCGGGTCAGGTCGACGTCGCGTCGGACCACCGCGATCCGGTCGGACCAGTGCCGGCAGGTGCGCCGGAACGCCTTCGCCCGGTACTCCACGGCGAGGACATGGTCGCCGTAGTGGTCCACGTAGCTGCCGCACTCGCGGTACTGGCCGCACTGCTCGGCGACCGCGAAGTCGAACCCGACCGACGTGCCGTCCCACTCGGCCCAGTTCTTCTGCGCCGCGGCCAGACCCGCGGTGTGGGCGGCCGCGACCAGCAGCGCGGCGTACTTCCTGTTGTCGACACGCGAGATCAGGTGGTGGCTGCGGCTGAACGAGTCGAGGTTGTCGTACTCGACGCCGGCGAAGCCGTCGGTGGCGCACCGGTCGGTCCAGCGAGCCATGATCGCGGCGAGCGCGTGCCGCTTGGCGGTGGTGCGGGTGTCGAGAAGCCACTCGCCCCACACCGAGTCGACCACGGGCCTCCCGTCGTCCTTGAGGACCAGCCGCCAGTGGTGCCGGCGCCAGAAGTGCCGCTCCTCGACCTGGGTCTGGAAGCCGTTGACGTAGCAGACGTTGTACTTCCCGCTGATCGGCGAGGCGTGCCGGTCTCGCTCGACGATGCCGACATGGGCAGGCACCGGCCGCGCGCCGCCGAGCTGGTAGTCCCAGTCGGTACCGGTCGGTGGCAGCACGATCGGCCGCGCGGCGTACCCGGGCGACATGAAGGCCGGGAGCGCGAGCAGCACGAGCAGCGCCGGCACCAGGACGCGACGCATGGTCAGAAGTCGAAGCCGTCGAACACGTCGCCGATGCCGTCGCCGATGCCCGAAGCGAGGTCGCCGACGCCACCCAGCACGTCGCCGACGCCGTCGCCGACCCCGGCAGCCAGCGCGCCGAGCCCGTCGCCGAACCCCTCGAACATGAAGCCCATGAAGATCCAGTCGAGCGGACCGAACCCGCCGAAGTAGCCCGCCGCGTACGGCCGGTAGGCGGGCCCGCCCTGCCAGTACGGCACCCGCTGCGTGCCGAGCATGACCTGCCGGACGTCGGGCTCGGCTCCGGCCTTCACCCGTTCTGCGTCCAGTGCGCACGCCGGCACCTGGCGCTCGGCGCCGCCCACCGGTGCATAGGTGACGTCCTCGACCGACATCCCGTGCCGCGGGTCGAAGAAGCACGGCGGTCGACGCCGAGGGAGCGGCTCACCGGCGACGCGAGCGGTGACACACGCCATCGCGTAGCGGCCGTCCTCGAGGATCTTGGTGACGTCCTGCACCTGGTCGGGGCGGGTGATCGCGTCCGCCGCGGTCTTGGCCGCCTCGTAGGCGTCGAGCGCCCGCTGGTAGTCGGCGTTGGCCCCCTCGTCCAGCTGCCTGCCGGCGAGCTCGACGTCGAGGTTCTGCAGCTCGACCCCCAGGGCGGTGACGTCCTCGAAGGCCAGCTTCTTGACGGGCTCGAGCTCGCGAGCAGCGCGCTCCGCGGCCGCTTCCCGGCCACGCCGGCGTACGACGACGAAGGCCACGACACCGAGCGCGACCAGGACCAGGAGCACCACGCCACCCATGCGCAGAGCCTACGTGGCGCCCGCGGCGCGCAGCGCTCGCCCGCCCAGCTCGGCGAGGGCGGTGCGGAGCTCGGCCGGCTCCTGCACCTCGAACTCCCACCCGAGCAGCGCCAGGTGGAAGGCCAGGCCGTAGAGCGTCTCGGCGCCGGCCTCGAGCAGGGTCGTGCCGTCGTCGATCGCCGTGAGCACCACGGACCGGACGCTCGTGCGTTCGGCGACCTCGGCCAGCGGTGCGTGCACCATGATCCGCGCCTGGAAGCGGTACGCCGCGCTCGCCACCCCGCGCTGGACGTACGTCGCGGGGTCCTCGTGCTCCCGGGGAGCGAAGCGCCAGGTGGTCGGCTCGACCCCGGTCATCCGGTCGAGCCGGAAGGTCCGCCAGTCGTCGCGGTCGACGTCGTGGGCCATCAGGTACCAGCGTCGCCCGGTCGCCACGAGGCCCACGGGCTCGACCGTGCGGGCAGTCGCCGTCCGGTCGCGTGCCTCATAGGCGAACCGGACGCGGACCGTGTCGCGGACGGCCCGGGCGAGCCGGAGCAGCGCCTCGCCGTCGACGGTCGCCTGGCCGGAGTCGAGCGTCTGGGTGGCCTCGTGGATCGCGCGCACCTCGCTGCGTAGCCGCGGTGGCATCACCTGGTCGAGCTTCGCCAGCGTGCGCAGGGCCGCCTCGCTGGCACCGGAGATGGTGCCGCCGGCCGCCATCCGCAGCGACACCGCCACCGCGACCGCCTCGGCGTCGTCGAGCAGGAGGGGCGGAAGCCCGCGACCCTGGCCGAGCTGGTAGCCGCCGCCCACGCCCTGGGCCGCCTGGACCGGGTACCCGAGGGCCCGGAGCCGCTCGACGTCGCGGCGGATGCTGCGGGTCGTCACGCCGAGCCGCTCGGCGAGCTCGGGGCCGGTCCAGACCGGTCGCTGCTGGAGGAGGAACAGCAGTCGCAGCACCCGCTCGGTCGTCTCGGCCATGCCGGGAAGTCTCCCACGCCTAGCGGACAGATCCTGTCCTGTTTCGGGTCGACACTGGTCCCACCGACCCGAACGAAAGGAACCGTGATGGCCCTCCACGTCCCGCCCGTCGCGACCGAGAACGACGCGATCCACGCCTTCCTCGCCCAGGCCCAGGACGCGTTCCGCACGCTGCTCCATGGCCTCACGCCCCGGCGGGCGGCGCTCGCGCCCAGCGCCTCGTCGCTGAGCCTCGGTGGCCTGGTCAAGCACGTCACGTCGGTGCAACGGAGCTGGTTGGCGAGCGCCGAGGCGGCGCCCGGGCTGCCGGAGCCGTCCGGCGGCGTGGACGACTACCTCGACGGCTTCACGTTCCGCGAGAGCGACTCGCTGGAGGATCTGCTGGCGGCGTACGACGAGGTGAGCGCGGCGGTCCTCGACGCCGTACGCCGGATCGACCTGGACACGTCGGTGCCGGTGCCCGACGAGCCATGGTTCCCCCAGGACGTCGAGGCCTGGAACGTCCGCTGGGTCTGGTGGCACCTGATGGAGGAGCTCTCCCGGCACGCCGGCCACGGCGACATCGTCCGCGAGACCGTCGACGGCGCGACGATGTACTCCCTGGTCGCGGCCCGCGAGGGCCTTCCCGACCTGCCCTGGCTGCCGGCCTGGCGACCGGTCGACCCGCCGTTCACCTCCGGGGTCTCGACGGTGCGGCTGCACGCCGCCGACCTCCCGGCCGCGCGTGCGTGGTACGCCGACCTGCTCGGCGCCGAGCCGTACTTCGTCCGGGACGAGTACGTCGAGTGGAGGGTCGGTCCGCACGACCACGAGCTCGGGATCCTCGACCTGAGGTTCGCGCCGGGCCGGTCGTCGGAGCACGAGCAGGTCGGGTCGGTCACGTACTGGCAGGTCGACGACGTCGACGCCGCGTTGGCCGACCTGCTCTCGCGGGAGGCGAGGGTGCACGAGGACGTCCGTGACTTCGGTGGCGGCTACCGTGGCGCGGTGGTGACCGATCCCTTCGGCAACGCCCTCGGCATCATGCAGCGCCCGACCGTGCCGACGACCGGAACGCCCGACGCGGATGGCCGGGCGGCATGAGCGTCGCTCTCGCTCGGGGCTGGAACGAGACCCTGCGCGACCAGCTGGACTTCCACTACGAACACCACTTCCGCCAGCGGCTGGAGGGCCTGACGGACGACGAGTACCACTGGGAGCCGGCCCCCGGTTGCTGGAGCGTCCGTCCTCGGACGGAGGCGTCGACCAGCCATGCGGGTGGCCGCGGAGACCTGGTCATCGACTACGTCTGGCCCGAGCCGAGTGCGGCACCCCTCACGACGATCGCCTGGCGATTGGGACACGTCATCGTCGGTTGCTTCGCCGAGCGCACGGGCCACCACTTCGGTGGCGTGCCGACCGACTACGAGCGATGGATCTATGCGGGCACCGCCGCGGAGGCGGTCGCCCAGCTCGACGCAGCTCATGCCGCGTGGTCGGCCGGCGTGGCGAGTCTCGGCGAGGAAGGGCTGGCCCGTCCGGTCGGACCGGCCGAGGGG
>JAICSK010000130.1 GCA_025936915.1 Nocardioides sp. | reverse complement strand
TGGCGAGGTTCACCAGGATCCGGCGGGTGTAGGCCTCCGGCTGCCGCCGGGCCCGCCGCCACCGGCGCGCCGTACGGAACAGGGCGGTCTGCACCAGGTCCTCGGCGTGTCCGCGGTCGCCGCTGAGGTGGTACGCCGTGCGCAGCAACCGCCCCGAGGCGTCCGCCACGAACGTCTCGAACGCGCGTTGCTCCCGGCCCTGACCGATCATCGGCGCCTGCTCGTCACACCCCTGTCAACTCCGGTGGAGCCGGGGAGGTTGTCAACGAGCCGCCGCGCGGCGCGACACGGTCTTGTGCACCGCTTCGTCGAGGAGGTCCAGGGCGCGCGTGACCGGCGGGGAACCGGCGACGGCGTCGCGCACGTGGACGACGATCCGGCGCCGCGGGCTCGGGTTGACCAGCTCGCGGCTGTCGACGCCGGGCATCGACTCGGGCACCGCCAGGGCCGGCAGGATCGTGACCCCGACGCCGGCGGCCACGAACGCGAGCGCGGTGTGGTGGTCCTCCGCCCGCGCGACGTAGCGCGGCGAGAACCCGGCCGCCCGACAGGCGTTGCGGATGATCAGCGTGCAGGTGTTGCCGTGGTAGTCGTTGTCGATCACCGGCTGTCCGGCCAGTGCCAGCATCGGCACCTGGTGATCCCACTCGGTCAGCAGCTCGTGCCCGCGCGGCGCGGCGACGCGATAGGTCTCCTCGGCCAGCACGTGCCGGCTGTAGCCCGGACGCTCGACCGCCTCGAGGTCGGCGTCCTCGGTGGTGATGTCGAGGTCGCGACGGCCGACTCCGGGAGTCTCCGGGCCGAGCTCGTTGAGCGCCAGGTCGAGGACCAGGTCGGGGAAGTCCCGACGCAGACCCTTGGCGACCGTCGGCAGCCAGAACTGCGCAGCGGACGAGAACGCGCCGATGGTGAGGGTGCCGGTGTGGCCGTCGCGGAGGTGGTCGACCACGCCGCCCAGCCGGTTGAGGCTCTCCATCAGGTCCTCGCTCTCGCTGGCGAGCACCTTCGCGGCCGCCGTCGGCGCGATGCCGCGCCCGGCCTTCTCGAAGAGCACGAGCCCGGTCTCGCGCTGAAGCGCGGAGATCTGCTGGCTCACGGCGGACGGCGTGAAGCCGAGGTGGTCGGCCGCGGCCTGCACCGACCCACTGGCCACGACGGCGCGGAACACACGGAGACGCTGGACGTCGATCATGGATCTGATCGTACAGCATTGCTGCATGGTCCGTAAGAAACATTCGCTTGTGCTGAACAGTTGGACCGGGGACGATGGACCCATGACCGAGATCGAGAACCCCAGCAAGGCACAGCGGCTGCGCCGCTTCGTGCACCACATGTGGAGCGACCAGGTGGCCGCCAACCGGGCGCTGCTGCGTCCCCCGCCGTACGACGACTACCTGCTCAACCGGCGAGGACACGGCCGCTGAGGTGGATCCCACCCACTGTCCTCCGCCCACTCCGACGACCAGATAGAGCCGGCCACGATCTTCGTGGCCGGCTCTTCCGCTCTCCTGGCACCAGGGTCGACCGTGACCAACAGCGACGTTCCGCCCACCCCGCGCCACGAGACGGCGGTGCAGGATGGCGCCCATGGCGCGACAGCTCGGTCCCTTCGACTGGCAGGGACGGCTCGAGACCGAGGGCAGGGTGACGTTCGGGCCCAGCCGGGTGTTCTCCGGGGTCTTGTTCGGGGTGGCGATCATGGCGCTCGTCGGGTTCGGGATCGAACTCGTCGCCGACGGACCGGCGCCGTGGTCGGTCTTCGGGACACTTGTGCTCGCGGCCGCGGCACTCACCACCGGCCGGGCCGCGCTGCTGGGCGCCGCCGAGCTCACGGTCACCCACGACGGGTTCCGGATGGGTCGCGGGACCGTGGTCCCGTTCGAGCGGCTTGCGGCGGTCACGATCCTGCGGCGGAACATGACTCTCCTGTACGCGACCCCGCCCTCCGGGCAGAAGCGATCGATCGTCTCGCTGCCGCGGCTCGGCGCCTTCCATCCCGACGACGTCGCGGTCTGGCTGCTCAAGCTCAAGGGTGGTCCGTCGGCCGACGTCGTCGTCTCCGCCCGCGGGGGCCTCAGCCGGGTGTTCCGGCTCCGCGACGAGGCCCTCGGGTAGCTCATCGGACGGGTGCGCCGGCCGGGGCTCGAGGCCGTGTGCCGGTCCCGACTTCGGACATTCCGGAGCGGAGACGGCTGATGCGGGTGATCCTGGGAGTCCCCCCGGAAAGTGAAGACCCCCCGATGCCCAGCGCCCTCGCGCCGCTGGCGGTGCTGTTGAGCCTCGCCACCGGCCTGCTCTCCCCGGTCAGGCACGTCGACGCCGAGTCGGGCTCGTCAGCGTCGTCGACGGCCATCGAGTCGACGGCTGCGGCCACCACGACGACGTACGTGAACCCGCTCGCCGGACGGCCCTGGGGTACCTACGAGGGTCCGCAGGAGCTGTCCTGGGCGCCGTACGTCGACGCGACCGGCACCCGCAAGAAGCTGCTCGGCTACATCGCGCTGAAGCCGAAGGCGAAGTGGTTCGGCGCGTGGATCCCCGACGACCAGATCTCCCAGCGGGTCAAGGACTACATCGCCAACGCCCAGCACGGCGACACCTCGACGCTGGTTCAGATGTCGGTCTTCCGGATGGTGCCGTGGGAGCACGAAGCCTGCAGCCGGCTGCCCACCAAGGCCGAGCGCACGTCGTACCGGCGGTGGGTCGACCGGTTCGCGAACGCCATCGGCGACGCGCACGCCGCGATCGTGCTCCAGCCCGACGGTCC
This sequence comes from Nocardioides sp., assembly GCA_025936915.1. Classification (GTDB taxonomy): domain Bacteria; phylum Actinomycetota; class Actinomycetes; order Propionibacteriales; family Nocardioidaceae; genus Nocardioides. Next base: position 7,798 of record JAICSK010000130.1, on the reverse strand, counting down.
GTTCGCGCTGTGTGCCCCGGGCGGCTCACAGGTGCCCTCCCACTTGGTCGCGTACGCCGCGAAGGTGCTCTCGGCGCAGCCGAACACCAGCGTGTACGTCGAGGCCGGCGCGGCCGACTGGCCGGCGGCGGGTCAGGGCGGTGTCGACGCCGCGGTGAAGATCCTGGTGCGCGGCGGCATCCAGTACGCGCACGGCTTCGCTCTGGACAGCACGCACTTCGACTCGACCACCGACGAGGTGGCGCGTGCGGCGGCCATCTCGAAGGCGCTCGCCGCCCTCGGCTACGCCGAGCGCAGGGCGGTGATCAACACGTCGAGCAACGGCCATCCCTACGAGTACGGCACGTACACGGGCAAGGACCCGGACAACCCGTTCGTCTGCGACTCGACCACCACGCCCGCCTCCACCACCTGTGTGACCATCGGCATCCCGCCGACCACGAACGTCGCCGCCACGAAGTGGGGCTTGCCGGCGGCCACCGACAAGCTCGCCCGGCGCTACGTCGACGCCTACCTCTGGATCGGCCGGCCCTGGCTGTACCGGCAGAGCCAGCCGTTCGTCACCAGCCGCGCCCTGCAGCTGGTTCGGTCGACACCCTGGCGTCGGCTGTCCTGACCACGGACGTCAGGTACGCCGTACGCCCACCAGTGCGGGCAGCATGACCAGAGCGGCCAGCACGAACGTCACGGCGTACCCGACGTGGACGACGATCAACCCTCCGCCGAGCGCGCCGGCGGCCATGCCCAGGTCGTAGGAGGCGTTCCAGATCGCGCTGACCACGCCCTCGGAGCCCTCCGGTGCCCGGGTGAACATCAGGCACAGGGTGGCGTTCTGGAGGATCCCGAAACCCAGCCCGAACACGAACGCACCACCGATGACGGCGGCCGGCGAGTGCGTGAGCGCGACCCCCAGCATGCCGGCGATCGCGAGCACCAGACCCGGTGCCAGCAGGCACGCCTGACCGCGACGGTCGCCGATCCGGCCCGCCAGCCAGCGCGACGCCGTCGACGCCGCCGGCTGGGCGAGCAGCGCGGCCGCCGCCACCCAGGCGCTGGCCGCCGTGACGGCCAGCGGCACGAACGTCACCAGCACCCCGATCGCCGCCGTCGACGTCGCGAAGATCGTGGCCGGGCGCCGGATCGCGACGCTTCGCAGCCCGGCGAGCACGCCGATCTCCTCGACGTCCCCGGTCGGCGACGACGACAGGCGGGACGGCAGCCCGGGCACGGAGACCAGCGCCAGCAGGGTCGCCACCGTCGTCAGCACGAAGACCGGCGCGTAGCCCCACCGCAGCGCGACCCAGACACCGGCCGGCAGAGCGAGCATGCCCGGCACGCCACCGACGATGCCGACCAGGGCCAGCCCCTCGCCCCGCCGCTCGGCCGGGATCAGGGACGCCGTCACGGCTCCGCCCGCCGTTGCACAGACCGCGAAGCCCGCACCGCGCAGCACGCTGACCACCAGGATCGCCGGTGTCGAGGCGGCGAAGACCAGCACGATCGACGGGGCACCGAGCAGCAGTAGGCCGACCGCGAGCGCAGTGCGGTAGCCGACCAGCGAGACCAGGCGGGGCGTCACCAGCTCGCAGGACACCGTGGCCAGCAGCAGCGCGACGGTGGCGAAGCCGGCGCTGCTCGCCGACCCGGCGTCGCGCGCGACCAGCGGCACCACCGACAGCGGCAGGTAGAAGCCGAGCGAGGAGCCGACGATCGACACGAAGCGCACCAGCAGTGCGCGAGACACCAGATGCGGCCGCGGGACGGCGACGGCGTACGACGGGGCGGCGGTGGACTCGAGCGTGGACATGGCACCGACGCTAGAGCGGAGATGGACCTCTGATAAGGGCCACTGATGAGCCGGTATCGGGGTCCACTTGGGATAGGGTGCGCTCGTGGGACGTGCCGCCGAGCTGCTGCTGACCCTCGACCGGACCGGTGGTCGGTCGCTGCGGGCACAGCTCGAGGCCGGCCTGCGCGAGGCGATCCGTTCGGGGCGGCTGGCCCCGGGCGACCGACTGCCGTCGTCGCGCACGATGGGCGCCGACCTCGGGCTGTCGCGCGGGGTCGTCCAGGAGTGCTACGAGCAGCTGACCGCCGAGGGGTACCTCGTCGCGCGCACCGGGTCCGGGACGACGGTGTCCGAGGCGGCCTGGGGATCCGGCACGCCGACGACCGTGGCCACGGCGGCCGGCGGGACGAACGGCCCACCGACGATGATCGCGGACTTCCCGGCAGGCGTGCCCGACCTCGCGTCGGCGCCTCGGCGCGACTGGGCCTGGGCGGTCCAGGACGTCTGCCGGACCGCGCCGAACGCCGCCTTCGACTACGGCGACCCGCTCGGCGTGCCCGAGCTGCGGGAGACGCTGGCCGCCTACCTGCGGCGGGTGCGGGCGGTCGATGCGACCGCCGACCAGGTCCTGGTCTGCAACGGGATGGCGCAGGGGCTCTCGCTGGTGCTGCAGGCGGTGCGGCCCGGGGTGGTCGCGTGCGAGGACCCGGGGGCGATCGCGACTGCTCGTGCCGCGTCGGCATCGTCGGGCAGCGCCGTCGTCGCGGTGCCCGTCGACGACCTCGGCCTCGACGTCGCCGCTCTCGCCCGCACCCCGGCTCGAGCAGTGGTGGTCACGCCCGCGCACCAGTGGCCGACGGGAGTCGTGATGGCTCCCGAACGCCGCCACGCGCTGCTGACCTGGGCGCACGACCGCGACGCGGTCGTGCTCGAGGACGACTACGACGCGGAGTTCCGCTACGACCGGGAGCCGATCGGAACGCTGCAGGGGCTCGCACCGGACCGGGTCGTGGCGCTGGGCACGGTCAGCAAGTCGCTGGCGCCCGCCCTCAGACTGGGGTGGGCGGTGCTTCCGCGCCGGCTCGTCGACGCCGTCGCGGCCGCGAAGGACACCGCCGACCGCGGGACCGCCGCCGTCGACCAGCTGGCTCTCGCCCGGCTGATCGGGTCGGGCCGCTACGACCGCCACCTCCGGCGCGTGCGCGCCCAGTACGCCCGGCGGCGTACGGCTCTGGTCGAGGCCCTCGCCACGCATGCACCCGAGGTCGACGTCTCCGGCCTGGCGGCCGGGTTCCACGCCGTCGCGAGCCTCCCCGAGGGGACCGACGTCGACGTCGTGGTGGCCCGGGCCCGTGATCGGGGCGTGGGGCTGTACTCGATCGGACTCAACCGCTCGGACCGGTCTCCCGACCCGCCGATGCTGGTGTTCGGCTACGGCAACACGACCGTCCGTGAGATCCAGGTCGGCATCGCCGCCGTCGCGGATCTCCTCCGCCCGGTCGGCTGAAGACGCCGCCGGTCAAGCCCGGCATGACGACCTGGGTCGCCGCCGGCTCAGGCGGTCCAGGCGCCTGACGGTTGGCGGGTGGCGGCGTTGAGCCGGTTCCAGACGTTCACGCCGGTGATGGCGATCATCAGCGCGGTGATCGCCTTCTCGTCGTAGTGCGCGGTGAGCGCGCTCCAGAGCTCGTCGGAGACCGGGTCTCCGCGGTCGGCGACCCGGGTCATCGCCTCGGCCAGCTCGAGGGCGGCGCGCTCGGCGTCGGTGAAGTACGGCGCGTCGCGCCAGGCGGCGACGGCGTACAGCCGCTGGTCGCTGCACCCTTCCTTCTTCAGCGCCTGGGAGTGCATCTCGACACAGACGCTGCAGCCGTTGATCTGGCTGGCGCGCAGGTTGACCAGCTCCCGCGTCTCGCGTGAGACACCGAGCCCCTCGCCGGCCTGGCTGTAGGCGCGGAGCGCCTCCAGGGCAGCCGGGGCGACGTACACCGGATGGGTCATGCGTGCGTCCATCGCGATCTCCTGTCATGTTCGTGGTCGTCGTCTCGTCACGTCGTTGACGGATCTCGAGGGAGGAACCTGACAGTGCAGACCCAGGACCAGCTGGCAGAGGAGTTCGAGCAGCACCGCGACCACCTGCGCGGAGTCGCCTACCGGATGCTCGGGTCGATGGCGGAGGCCGACGACGCGGTGCAGGAGACCTGGCTGCGGCTCGACCGGTCGGACACCAGCGACGTGCGCAACCTGCGCGGGTGGCTGACGACCGTGGTCAGCCGGATCTGCCTCGACCTCCTCCGCTCCCGGAAGTCACGCCGGGAGGACTCCTTGGAGGTGCACGTGCCCGATCCCGTGGTGACCCGCCTCGACGCCGACCCCGAGGCCTCGGCCGAGCAGGCCGACGCCGTGACCCTCGCCCTGCTCGTCGTGCTCGACGCGCTGAACCCGCGCGAGCGGATGGCGTTCGTGCTGCACGACATGTTCGGCGTGCCCTTCGACGAGATCGGCGAGATCGTGGGCAGCTCCGCGGCCGCGGCCACCCAGATGGCGAGCCGCGCACGCCGCCGCGTCCGGGCGACCAAGCCGCCGGCCGCCGACCTCGCGACGCAGCGCCGGGTGCTCGAGGCCTTCACCTCGGCCGCCCAGGACGGCGACTTCGACGCGCTGGTCTCCATCCTCGATCCCGACGTCACCCTCCGCGCCGACGGCGGGACCAGCGGGCCCTCGGGCCTCATCCGCGGCGCAGCCCAGGTCGCCTCGGGCGCGGCGGCGTTCCGGCAGACCGACCACGAGTCGCGGCAGGTCATGGTGCTGGTCAACGGTGGCATCGGCATGGTCGGGTTCAAGGACGGCGTGCCCGTGTCGGTGTTCAGCCCGGTCATCCGTGGCGGCCGGATCGTCGAGATCAACATCCTCTCCGACCCCGAGCGGATCGCCCGCCTCGGCCTCCACGGGCTGCTCTGAGGGCGGGGGCCGGGCTTGCGGTTCGGGCCAGGGAGGTCGGCTCCATGAGGCCCGCGTGGCCACGGGGAGTCAGAACAGCTCCGGTCTCAACGGCGAGGCTGCGGTCAGGCCGCCGTCGACGGTGAAGCACTGCCCGGTCGCCCAGGTTGCCTCGTCGGAGGCCAGCCAGGCGACGATGCCGGCGATGTCGTCGGGCCGGCCGAACCGACCCAGCGGATGCCGCCGTACGGCGTCGGCGCGGGCAGCGGCCGGGTCCCGGGCGAGGTCGAACCCCTCGTCGGCCATGTCCGTCTCGATCCAGCCCGGCAGCACGGCGTTGCACCTGACGAGCGGCCCGTGGTCGACCGCGATCGAACGGGTCAGCGCGTGCACGAAGGCCTTCGAGGCGTTGTACAGGGCGCTGGAGAAATCGGCCACGACACCCGAGATCGAGCCGATGTTGACGATGACGCCACCGTGCTCGCTCATGTCCGGCAGCACCGCTCGCGCCATGTTGAAGACGCCACGGCAGTTCACGCCGACCAGCCGGTCCCAGTCGTCGTCGGTGGAGTCGGCGACGGTCTTCGCGACGAGCACGCCGGCGTTGTTCACCAGCAGCGAGACCGGCCCGAAGGCTTGCCGCGCCTCGGCCACGAGGCGGTCGGCGTGGCCTGGGTCCGCCACGTCGGCCGTCCGCCAGAACACGTCGTCGGGGAGGTACGCCGGTCGGTCACCGCGGCCGCAGGTGACGACCCGCGCTCCGTCGGCGTACAACCTCCCGACGATCGCCCGCCCGATCCCCCTGCTCCCGCCGGTGACGACCGCGACGTGCCCGCTCACGACGCCGGGCCCATGCACCGGTCGGCGACCAGATCGTCGCGCACAGGCAACGCCATCGAGCCGGTCCCGTTGTCGCCGTTGCCGGTCATTCGGATGTCCACGAGGAAGTCGTCGTCGGATGACCCGGCCGTGGCCTCCAGGATCTCGAAGCGGCGTCGGGCGTGAACGTCGCGACGAAGGCGTCCGAGTCGCCTGCATGGATGGCCTCGACGAAGGCCTGGATCGCATCAGGAGCGGTCGTCATGACGCTCACTCTGGCCCATGGGTGGACGTGCGACGAGGGCGGAGCAAACCTTTCCGGTCGCTGAGGCGTTTGGGTGTCATGCAGCTCGAGGAGGCAGGAGTGTCACGACGACTCCTCACCACCGAGGAGGAGCCGTCGTTCGACGACTTCGTGCGGGCACGGCTGCCGCAGCTCCTCCGTCTGGGACGGGCCCTGACCGGCGACGAGCACCGTGCCGCCGACCTCGTCCAGGACGCGCTGGAGCGGGCCCTGCCGCGATGGCGGGTGATCCGCACGGACAACCCCGAGGGCTACGTCCGCCGGATCATGGTCAACCGGAACATCTCGGCCTGGCGACGCGCGCGGCGCGAGTGGCTGTCCGAGAGGCCTTCCGACCTGCTGGGCACCGACGCCCTCCGTGCCACGGACACACCCCGCGACGAGGAGCTGTGGGCGGCTCTGCGGCGCCTCGCACCACGCCAGCGCACGGTGATCGCCCTTCGCTACTTCGCCGACCAGACCGAGGCACAGACGGCGGCCTTGATGGGGTGCTCGGTCGGCGCCGTCAAGAGCCAGGCCCACACCGCACTCACCCGCCTGCGCGAGCTCATCGCCGAACCCGAGGAGGACCGATGATCGACCTCGAGACCCGCCTGCGCACCGAGTTCCACTCCGAGGTCGCAGACTGCTCGCCCGACCAGATGATCGGCGCCGTACGACGAGGCTCACGGCAGCGCCGTACCCGCAACCGGGCGGCCGTGGGAGTGGCCGTGGCGGTGGTCGTCGCGGCCATGGGCGCCCGGCTCGTCCATCGCGACTCGGACGCGCAGTTCTCCGACGGCGCCGGGCCGCTCCGTGGTGATCCCGCCGCGGTCGCGGTCACGCGGTCGGGAGTCTTCGCCCTGACCGACGGCGCCGGGTGCGCCTACTGCGCCACCGTCTGGTCGCGCACGCCCGACGGGTCGTGGGCCCGGCTTCACGACTTCCAGCCACCGACCCCGCGCGAGGACCGCGCTCCGGACGGCCCGGTGCAGGCACTCCGGATGGCACCAGACGGGCGCAACGGATGGGCCTGGGGCGACGACTTCTGGGTGACCCATGACGGAGGCCGGACCTGGCAGGTGCTGACGCCCCATGACGCTGCCCCGCCGGGCATGGCCTCCGGCCTGTCCGTCCTGGCCGGCACGCACACGGCCTGGACCACCGCCTTCGACCACGGCCGGATGAGCATCTGGCGCAGCGACGTGGCGTCCGATGACTGGACCGAGGTCGCCGTCCCCGCGCCGGTGTCCCGGCTGCAGGCCGAGCACCCCCGTCAGGTCGCCATCCAGCTGGTGGCCGTGCTCCCGGACGACCGCGCCGTGATCGCGGTCTTCGACGGCGGGACCACGCCCGACGTCCTGGTCAGCTCGGCGGACGGGTGGGACGCGACCAGGCTCACCCCGACCGCCGTACCGACCTCGCTGTTCGGTGGCGACATGCCGGTGGACCACGTCTCGCTCCAGGACATGGTCGGTACGACGTACTCCGATGCCACCGTCGAAGGCTCGGACTCGTTCACCTTCGGCCTGTCCGCCCTCGGCGTCGAGTCACCGTCCGGTGGCTCGAGCGTCGGCGCGACCCGGTGGCTGCTCCTCCACGACCAGCACGCGGCGGTCGTGGACGCCGACGGCGCCACGACGGTCGATCTCCCCCTGGCCACCGACGAGGTGCTCGAGCTGTCGAGTACCGGCGGCCAGGCGTGGCTGGTGACCAAGGAAGGTGCCTTGTGGGCCAGCAACGACGGCGGGACGACCTGGAGCGAGGAGCACTCCGCACCCGCCTCGTCGAAGTGACGGCGCTGCTGCGCCCGCGGCTCAGTGGGCCATGTCGACGAAGCGGGAGTAGTGCCCTTGGAAGGCGACGACGATGTCGCGGGTGGGGCCGTTGCGGTGCTTGGCCACGATCAGGTCGGCCTCACCGGGGCGCGTCGACTCCTTCTCGTAGACGTCGTCGCGGTGCAGCAG
>JAICSK010000259.1 GCA_025936915.1 Nocardioides sp. | reverse complement strand
GTAGACGGTGCAGTCGAGCCCGAAGTACGCCGCGGCGGTCGCGCTGGCGACCCCGTGCTGGCCGGCACCGGTCTCGGCGATCACCCGCGTCTTGCCCATCCGCCGGGTGAGCAGCGCCTGTCCGAGCACGTTGCGGATCTTGTGCGCGCCGGTGTGGTTGAGGTCCTCGCGCTTGAGCAGGATGCGGCAGCCGACCTGCTCGGAGAGGCGGGTGGCCTCGTAGAGCGGGCTCGGCAGGCCGGCGTACTCCCGGCAGATGGTGGCGAACTCCGCGACGAACGCCGGGTCGGCCATCGCCTCGTGCCAGGCCTCGGTGAGCTCGTCGAGCGCGCGGACCAGGGCTTCGGGCATGAACCGCCCGCCCCAGCCCTCGGCCTCCCCGCCGAACCAGCCGCGCTCGTCGGCGTCCCAGGTCACCTGATGACTCCTGTCAGCGCGTGGACCGCTCCCTCGGGGTCGCCGTCCTTGACCAGGGCCTCACCGACGAGGACGGCATCGGCACCCTCGGCGACGAAGCGGCGGACGTCGTCGACGCCGGTGATGCCGCTCTCGGCGACGAGCACGGTGTCGTCGGGCAGCAGCGGCGCGAGCTTGCCGAAGGTGGCGGCGTCGACCTCGAGCGTCTTCAGGTTGCGCGCGTTGACCCCGACCAGGCCTGCGCCGAGCGTGACGGCGCGCTCGGCCTCGGGCTCGTCGTGCACCTCGACCAGCGGGATCAGCCCGAGCTCGCGGGCGGAGTCGTGGAGTCGCTCGAGGGAGTCGCCGGGCAGGGCCGCGACGATCAGCAGGACGAGGTCGGCGCCGTGGGCCCGGGCCTCGAGCAGCTGGTAGGGCTCGACCACGAAGTCCTTGCGCAGCACCGGTGTCGACACCGCCGCCCGGACCGCGTCGAGGTCGGCCAGGGTTCCGTCGAAGCGACGCTCCTCGGTCAGCACGCTGATCGCGACCGCTCCGCCACGCTCGTACGCCGCCGCGAGCAGCGCCGGGTCGCGGATCTCGGCCAGGTGGCCCTTGCTCGGACTTCGCCGCTTCACCTCGGCGATCACCGACGACCCGGCACGCCGGAAGTCCGGCATCGGATCGCGCGGCGGGGCTACGTCGAGGAGCCGTGCCCGGAGCTCGGCCTCCGGGGTCTCGACCCGCCGGCGCTCGAGGTCGGCGCGCACGCCCGCGACGATGTCGTCGAGCACGGACATGACGGGGCCTCCACCGATCGGGTGCGGGTCCGGGTGCTTCACGGATCCGCCGCCAAGCCTCTCACGCGACCCCAGGGCCACCGTCACGGTGTCCGAGGCAGAACCGGCGAGCCCGGAAGGCAGGAGCTCAGTGACCGGGGCCGTTGAGCCCCATCCTGGCCATCACCACGAAGACCACCAGCGAGGCGACGCCGATGGCCACCCCGACCCAGAAGATCGCCATGTTGATCGGGTTGAACATCAAGCCGATCCCGCCCACCACGAAGCCGAGCATCGCGACCGCCACCGCGGCCCAGGCGGCCGGGGTGTTGCCGTGGTTGTCAGACATGAAGGGCTCCTCCGGGGGCTCCTCGCGGGCGGGTGAGTCGCATCCTAATGGGGGTCGGAATCGGTGGGATCGCGCCCCTGGTCGATGGCGCGCCACAGGTCGATCTCCTCCATCTCGGCCGGGTCCGTCGCACGAGAGCCGGCCGGGGCGTCGTACCGGCTGCCCATCTCGGGCCAGTCCGGCACGTACCGGACCGCGAGCGCGGCCGCGAACAGCGCGACGACCGCCGCCACCAGCGCGACGTACCACCAGGCGGTGGTGTGCGCGCCCGTCGGGGTGCGCCCGAGGTCGACCGTGGCGTGCCGGGCCGAGTCGAGCGAGGAGGCGCGGCCGACCACGGCGGTGGCGACCAGCGTGACGGCCACGAGGGCGCCGAGGACGGTGAGTGCCCGGCGCAGCCGGCCTCGCGTGACCAGGACGACTCCCCAGCACGCGAGCCCGACGAGGCCGAGGGCGGCAGCGAGTGGCACGTGTCCCCCGGACTTGTCGACCAGCGTGGAGGCGGCCGCCCCGTCCGGCGCGCCCCAGGGCTTGGCGCCGGCGAGGGCGAGGAGGCCGGTGCCCGCCACGCCGAGCACGACCGTCGGGCCGAACCAGCGACGGCCCTCAGCGGGGCGCCGGGTCATCGCTCTCCCAGACCAGGCGGTCGTCGAAGCAGCTGCGGGTGCCGGTGTGGCAGGCCGGACCCTCCTGGTCGACCTGGAGCAGCACGGTGTCGCCGTCGCAGTCGACGCTGACCCGTCGTACCCACTGGCGGTGGCCGGAGGTGTCGCCCTTGGTCCAGTACTCCCCCCGGCTGCGGCTCCAGTACGTCGCCCGGCCGGTCGCCAGCGTCCGGGCCAGCGCCTCGTCGTCCATCCAGCCGAGCATCAGCACCTCGCCGGTGTCGTGCTGCTGCGCGATCGCCGCGACCAGCCCCGCGTCGTTCCGCTTCAGGCGCGCGGCGACAGCGGGGTGCAGGTCCATGGACTCATCCTCCCATCGGGCCTTCGGGACTTCCCGACCGCCGTCGACGGGCGATCTCGAAGGTAAAGATTTCGGGCCTGATCGGGCCCCGCCAGCCGCCGAACACTCGCCTCGCTCGACGTCCCAGGAGGCGCCTCCCGGGGTCGAACGACCCGTCGGGGAGGCACTCGAACGGGCTCCTAGGTCCGCGGCACCGGGCCGCGCATCCCACTGGATCCGTACCGGAACCCCTGTGTCCACGGCGTTTTCACGACTGCGTGCCCTCGCAGGCCACTGGATGAACATACGGTCGGTCGCGGCCGTCGTCCCCTCGAGCAGCGGGCGAGAGCAG
>JAICSK010000010.1 GCA_025936915.1 Nocardioides sp. | reverse complement strand
CTCCGACTGGACAGTGGGGTCGAGACCGGCAGTGTGGTCTCGACCCACTACGACGGGATGCTCGCGAAGGTCATCGCCTGGGCGCCGACCCGCGAGCAGGCGCTGCGCCGCCTCGCCGCCGCCCTCAAGGGCGCGCGGCTGCACGGAGTCGTCACCAACCGCGATCTGCTCGTCGAGATCCTCGAAGACGACGCCTTCGCCACCGGCGGCGTCGACACGAGCTTCTTGACCCAGCGTGAGTTCCGGCCGCCGAGCCCGCAGCCCGACGCGGCCGTGGCGGCGGCGCTGGCCCTGGCCGAGCACGAGCGTGCCGCGCGCACCGTCCAGCAGGGCGTCCCGGTGGCCTGGCGCAACGTCGTCAGCCAGCCCCAGGTCACGCGATTCACCGGGTCGTCCGCCTCGGGTGCCGGTGAGCGAGCTCCTGAGGCGGATGACCCGATATCGGTGGAGTGGTGGGGCGGCCGCGACGGGTACGCCGTCGACGGGGCCATGGTCCTCGAGGCCGGCCCGACCCGGGTGAGGCTCGACCGCGGCGGCCTGGCCACGGCGTACGACGTCGCGATCTGCGGCGACCGGGTGGATGTCGACTCACCCGCCGGCCACGTGGCCTTGACCCTCGTCCCGCGGTTCACCGATCCCGCGGAGGCGGTGGCGGGCGGCAGCCTGCTCGCGCCGATGCCCGGCACGGTGCTGAGCGTCGCCGTCGAGGCGGGACAGCCGGTCGAGGCGGGCCAGCCGGTGCTCGTCCTCGAGGCGATGAAGATGCAGCACGCCGTGACCGCTCCGGCGGACGGCACGGTGACCGAGCTCGGCGTACGACCCGGCGACCAGGTGGCCGCCGGCACGGTTCTGGCAGTGGTGGAGGCACACGAGTGAGCAGCTACACGGAGTCCGAGGAGCGACAGGCGCTGCGCCGCGAGGTCGCCAAGCTGGCCGGGAAGTACGGCCGCGAGTGGTTCACCGAGAGGGCCCGATCCGGTGAGAAGACCACCGAGCTGTGGCTCGAGATCGGGCGCCACGGCTACCTCGGGATCAACATCCCCGAGGAGTACGGCGGCGGCGGGGGCGGCATCGGCGACATCGCCGCCGTCTGCGAGGAGCTGGCCGCCCAGGGGTGTCCGTTGCTGCTGATGGTCGTCAGCCCGGCGATCTGCGGCACCATCATCGCCCGCTACGGCACCGACGAGCAGAAGCGCCGCTGGCTCCCCGGCATCGCCGACGGCACCGGCACCATGGCGTTCGCCATCACCGAACCCGATGCCGGCACCAACACCCACAACATCTCCACGACGGCCCGCCGGGAAGGTGAGGCCTGGGTGGTCAACGGTCGCAAGATCTACATCTCGGGGGTCGACGAGTCCGACAACGTCCTGGTCGTGGCACGCACCGAGGACGCGAGGACGGGCAAGGTCAAGCCGGTCCTGTTCGTGGTGCCGACCGACGCAGCTGGACTCGAGTACCGCCCGATCGCGATGGAGATCGTGAGCCCGGAGCAGCAGTTCCAGGTGTTCCTCGACGACGTCCGACTCCCGGTCGACGCGTTGGTCGGCGACGAGGACGGCGGTTTGGTGCAGCTGTTCGCGGGGCTGAACCCGGAGCGGATCATGGCGGCGTCGTTCTCGACCGGGCTGGCCCGGTTCGCGCTGGAGAAGGCTGCGGCGTACGCCACGGAGCGCACGGTGTTCCACGGGCCGATCGGCGCCCACCAGGCGATCGCGCACCCGCTCGCACAGTCGAAGATCGAGATCGAGCTGGCCCGGCTGATGACGCAGAAGGCGGCCGCGCTGTACGACGCGGGCGACGACATGGGCGCCGGCGAGGCGGCCAACATGGCGAAGTACGCCGCCGCCGAGGCCGCGTGCGATGCCGCCGACCGGGCCGTTCAGACGCATGGGGGCAACGGGATCACCCAGGAGTACGGCATGGCCGGCCTCCTGGTCGCGACCCGGGCGGGTCGGATCGCGCCGGTCTCGCGCGAGATGATCCTGAACTTCGTCGCGATGCACTCGCTCGGGCTGCCCAAGAGCTACTAGGCGGACGACATGAACGACACCTGGCGCTGGGTCACCGACGGGGGCCTGGAGACGGACCTGATCTTCCACCAGGGCGCGGACCTGCCCGAGTTCGCGGCGTACCCCTTGCTCCGCACCGACGACGGCCGGAGGTTGCTGCGGTCCTACTTCGAGGGGTACGCCGGCATCGCGGAGCGCGCGGGGGCGGGCCTCCGGCTCGAGTCCCCGACGTGGCGGGCCAACCCCGACTGGGGGAGCCTGCTCGGCGACGACGCCGCCGCGCTCGACGCGGTCAACCGTGCAGCCGTCGAGTTCCTCCACGGCATCGCCGACGACTGGGACGACCGGGTGGACGGAGTCGCCGTGGTCGGCATGGTGGGGCCTCGGGGCGACGGGTACGCCGCCGGCAGCGCGTCGAGCGCCGAGGAGGCGGCCGACTACCACGCCGCCCAGGTCGTGTCGTTCGCCACGGCCGGCGTCGACGAGATCTCGGCACTCACCCTGACCGACACCCGAGAGGCCATGGGCGTGGCCTGGGCCGCCCACTCCGTGGGCGTCCCGGCGGTCGTCTCGTTCACGGTCGAGACCGACGGTCGCCTCCCGGACGGCACGCCGCTGGGCGAGGCGATCGCGGCGGTCGACGCCGAGCGGCCGCCGGCGTACTTCATGGTCAACTGCGCCCACCCGACGCACGTACTGCCGGCCCTCGAGCCGGGCGGTCCGTGGGTCGATCGCATCCGCGGCCTGCGCAGCAACGCCTCGACCCTGACGCACGCCGAGCTGGACGAGGCCGACACGCTCGACGAGGGCGACCTCGACGTGCTGGTGCCGTCGCACCGCACCCTCGAGGGACGGCTGCCGGGGCTGGAGATCGTCGGCGGCTGCTGCGGCACCGACGTCCGCCACGTCGCCGCGCTGTGGGGCGTCCCGCTCACCTGAGGGGGACGAACCGGTAGGACCCGTGCCGGGTCACGCCGACGCCGCGCATCGAGCACGCGACCCGGAGCATCGTGCCCGCCACCGGGACGACCATCACCCCACCGGTGTGGAGCTGCTCCACCAGCTCGTCGGGCAGGGTGCGCGCCATCGCCGACACCAGGATCCGGTGGTACGGCGCGGCGTCGGGCAGCCCGAGCACGCCGGGGACCGCCTCGTGGATGCCGGCCCACGCCAACCCCGCGCGGGCGAGGTTGGACCCGCCGAACTCCACCAGGTCGGGCTCCAGCTCGACGCCGAGCACCCGACCGGTCGGCCCGGTCAGCCGGGCCAGCAGCGCCGTGGTCCAACCGGACCCCGACCCGACGTCGAGCACCTTGTGCCCCGGCTGGACGTCGAGCAGCCGGAGCATCGCCGCGACGGTGCTGGGCTGGGAGTTGGTCTGGCCCAGACCGATCGGCAGCGGGCCGTCGTACGACGCGCTCCGGCGCTCACCCGGCCGCAAGAACTCCTCCCGCGGCGTCTCGGCGAACACCTCCGTGACCCGGTCGACACCGGCCATCACCCCACGCTAGACCCGATAGTCCCTGACGATCTGGTCGCGGACGGGCCCGGAATCGGACCACATCGTCAGGGACTATCCCGAATGCGCCTGGGTCACGTCGGTTTCAAGGGGAAGACCGCGACCACGTCCGCGGACGGGTGGGCCGAGCCGCCCGACGGCTCGACGCTGACTGCTGCGGCGCTCGCCGTCGAGGCGTCGCCGGACAGCACGGCCGGCTCCTTCGGGTCGGGCATCAGCCCGGCCGAGACCATCGGCTGACCCGGCTGCTGGAGCCACATCTGGTAGGTCTTCCCCGCGGGCGGCTGAGGGACGTCGTCAGCGATCATCACCGCCTTCCCGAGGGCGACACTCCGGACGAGAGTGATCTCGCCGGCACCTCCTGGCAGCTTCTCGGTGATCGTCACCGCGTCGGGCGCGTGGAGTACCTGGTCGGCGACGTTCGCGCGGTCGTGCTGCCACGGGTGCCAGAGCACGGCCCCGACCGCGAGCAGCACCACTGCGGCGGCCGCGGCGAGCAGCTGCGGCAGCCGGCGTCGGCGTACGTCGGTCCGGACGGCCGGCGCGGGTTGCGCGGGTTGTGCGGGAGGCTCCGGCGGCAGCGGCCGGATCTGGCCGATCCCGCTCAGGACACCCTGCCGGAGCGACTCCGGCGGCGCCTCGGCCTCGCTCTGGGCGAGAAGGGCGGCGGTCTCGCGGAGCGACGCGACCTCGGCCCGGCACTCGGCGCACTCGGCGAGGTGGTGCTCGAACTGGGCGCGCTCGAGGTCGCCGAGGGCGTCGACGGCGAACGCGCCCGAAAGGGCGTGGATGTCACTCGTCGGGTTCATGCCGTGCCCACCTCTCCGACGCCGAGCGCGTCCCTCAGCCGGATCAGCCCGTCCCTGATCCGAGTCTTCGCGGTCCCGACCGGAAGGTCGAGCATCGTGGCGACCTCGGTGTGCGTGTACCCACCCAGGAACGCCAGCTCCACGGCCTCTCTCTGCTTCCTGGTCAGGTCCGCCAGCGCCGCACGCACCCGGTGGGCCTCGATGGACGCCGTGGCGGACTCGGCGGTCTCGTCGTGGGCGACGCCCGCGTCTCGCAGGCCGTACGCCGCGTCGCGCCGGAACGACGCCTCGGACGCGCGGACCCGGTCGACGGCCTTGCGGTGCACGATCGTGAGCAGCCAGGACATCGCGCTCCCCTTCGCCGGGTCGAAGCGGGCGGCGTGGCGCCAGCAGTCGAGGTAGGACTCCTGGGTCACCTCCTCGGCCTGTGCCCGGTCGCGGAGCACCCGGACCGCGAGGCCGAACGCCCGTGCCGCGGTCGCGTCGTACCACTCGGCGAAGGCCTTCTCGTCGCCGCGCGCCGCTCGCTTGAGCAGCTCGGCCAGGCGTGCCGGAAGAGACCCACCCTCCTCCGGAGATGGGTCGTCCGGCACGGGCCGGAGGTGGCTCACGTCCCGATCCTGGCCTCTCCTGCGGGTGCTGTCAGCGGTTCTCGGCGCCCGATCACGTGAGGGGTTCGGCGTGGGGCAGACCTCGGATGGGTTCCGCGCCGGCCGAGCGGGCCTCCGGCTCGCCTGGAAGGATGCCGGGCATGCCGGAGCTGGTGCACTACGACGTCGGCGACGCGATCGCGACCGTCACCCTCGACTCGCCGCACAACCGCAACGCGTTGTCGCAACAGCTGGTGACCGAGCTGGTCGAGCGGCTGGAGCGCTCGGCCAACGACGACGACGTGCGGGTCGTGCTGATCCGGCAGGAAGGCCCGGTCTTCTGCTCCGGGGCCGACCTCTCCGAGGCGACCAGCGTCGGGATGGAGGAGGGCGCGCGGCGGATCGTCGATCTCCAGCGGCTGATCGTCACCCTCGACAAGCCCGTCGTCACCCGGATCGCCGGGGCGGTCCGGGCCGGCGGGATCGGCATCGTCGCGGCCAGTGACATCGCCGTCAGCGCCGACGACGCGACGTACGCCCTGACCGAGGTGAAGCTCGGACTCGCGGCAGCGATCATCTCCCTGACCGTGCACGCCCGGATGAACCCCCGGGCTTCCTCGCTGACGACGCTCGGAGGTGAGACGTTCACCGGCCGCCAGGCCGCGGACTACGGACTGGTGACGAGCGCCGTCCCGGCGGGCGAGCTGGACGACGCCGTCGCGACGCTCTGCCGACAGCTCGCGACCGGTGCCGCCCAGGGCCTGCGGGAGTCGAAGCGGATCCTCAACGCCGACCTGGTACGCCGGATCGACGCCCTCGGCGACGACGTGGCCGCCCTCAGCGCCCGGCTGTTCGCCTCCGACGAGGCTCGCTCGGCGATGACCGCGTTCTTGGAGCGGAAGAAGAAGTAGGCGACGGCCGCCCCACCGCTGAACAGGCTCCGCGAGATCAGTGCGTCTCGACCAGGCTCCGGGTCAGGGACACCAGCGTCATGAACGTGCCGAACAGCCGCATCGGGTCGTCGTCCTCGCAGCGCACCGTCGTCGACGTCACGCGCTCGACGCCGCGGAGCCAGGTGGCCTGCTCGGCCATGTCGGGCGAGATCAGCTGGATCTCGAGGGTCGCCGGCAGGTGCAGGACCGGGGGAGCGGCCGAGGGCTCGGAGAGGGCCTGGTAGATGCCCTCCCGGATCCGCTGCCGGGCGATGTGGGGGTGCAGGTGCTCGGCGGCGTACCGGCTGATCGACCGCTTCACCTCGATCGCGGTGATGCCCGGGCAGAACGGCGCGGCCTCGGGGCCGACGTACTGGTCGCCGGTGATCACCTCGACCGGGACGCCGTGGTGCATCGCGACGAGGGCGTTGATGCCGGCCTCGCCGGTCACGGTCCCGTTGAGGGTGACGTTGGCGATCGCGCGCGGGTTGTAGGTGTGCGACAGGATGCCAGGGGTCGGCATCGCAGCGTGGTAGCCGAGCATGATCACCACGTCGTACGACGGGTCGAGGCCCTCCATCATGTAGAGCGGCTTGAACCTCCCCGAGAGGTACGACGCGTGCCCGCCGAGCTCGGTGGGCGGCAGGTTGCGCATGAACGAGTGGCTGTCGTTGACCAGGATCTCGCTCGCGCCGGCCTCGACGGCGCCGTCGATCGCGGCGTTGACCTCACCCAGAGCCAGGTCGCGCCCGAGCGCGTAGTCGTCGCCGCCCGCGATGCACTGCTCCCAGTCGGCGATGCCGGCCACACCCTCGAGGTCGACCGAGATGTAGACCTTCACGGGCCGAGCCTGTCACAGGTCGTCGGGACGCTCACCGGACCGCGGTCGGTCACCGACTCCGAGCCTCCGAGCGTCCGACCCACCGATCTGCCTGATCCTCGCGGCGGCGTTCGAACCCAGCCGATACGATGGGCGACTTGTCTGATTCCGTCCCGCCACCTCGGGACGGTCGGGGATCCGAGGGAGTAGTCACGCGTGGCTGACGAGGTGTTGCGCGCCGAGCTCGCCGCCGAGCAGGCGTTCGTCGACCGGGTGTACGTGCAGCTCGAGAAGTCCGCACGCAACGCCCAGGCACTGGCTCGCGAGGGGCACGGCCGAGGCGCGCTGGGTCACGAGGGCGGCCTCGTCGAGCGCGACGCGATGGTGTTCCAGGCCGCGCGCCGGATCGCGCAGCTCGACGCCGCCCACGAAGGCCTGGTGTTCGGCCGGCTCGACCTGCAGCCGCGGCTCGACCCCGAGCCGCGCTACATCGGCCGGATCGGGCTCCGCGACGACCACCGCGACTCGATGCTGATCGACTGGCGAGCCCCGGCGGCGGCCGTGTTCTACCAGGCGACCGCGGCCGAACCGCGCGACGTGATCCGGCGCCGGGTGCTGCGCTGCTCGGGACCGCAGGTGGTCGGCGTCGAGGACGAGCTGCTCGACGCCGAGGCCGACACCGACCTGCCGATCGTCGGCGAGGGCGCGTTGATCGCTCAGCTCTCTCGCGCCCGCGACCGCTCGATGCACTCGATCGTGGCCACCATCCAGGCCGAGCAGGACCGCGCGATCCGAGCGCCCGCGAAGGGCGTGGTCGCGATCAGCGGTGGTCCCGGTACCGGCAAGACGGTGGTCGCGCTGCACCGCGCGGCGTACCTCCTCTACACCGACCGCCGCCGCTACGAGACCGGCGGCGTTCTCGTGGTCGGGCCGTCGGGCGTCTTCATGCGCTACATCGAGCGCGTGCTGCCGTCACTCGGCGAGACCGCCGTCGCCCTCCGGTCGCTCGGCGAGGTCGTCGGCGGCCTACGCGCGACTCGGCACGACGCTCCCGCGGTCGCGGCCCTCAAGGGGTCGGCCCGGATGGCCGAGCTGATGCGGCGTACGGCGCGCCAGCAGGCGCCGGGCTCGCCCAAGGAGTTCCGGGTCTTCTGGCGCGACGACGTGATCCAGCTCGACCGGGGCTCGCTCGGCACGCTGCGACGTCAGCTGATGGGACACGGCCAGCGCAACCGCCAGCTGCCGCGGATCGCCTCGTCCCTGCTCGACGTGATGTGGCGGCAGGTGCGGGGTGAGCGGGGGCGCGAGCGGGGTCGTGAGGCGTTCGACGACGACATGCTGTCGTCGGAGGCGTTCGTCGAGTTCGTCGTCTCCTGGTGGCCGCCGCTGAGCGCACCGGAGGTGCTGGCCTGGCTGCGTGACCCGGAGTTCCTGGCGCGCGTGGGCGAGGGCGTCGTCACCGCCGACGAGCAGCGGATGCTGGTCGACTCGTGGCAGGACGACGACCTGTCGGTGGAGGACGTCCCGCTGGTGGACGAGCTGCGCTACGCGCTCGGCGACGTACCCGATCGTGCGCGCGAGGAGGACCACGAGCTCGACGACGCCGGGTTGTTCGAGTGGGCGGGTGGTGACATCCAGGAGCTGACGACGGCGGCCGAGCGCGAGTTCGGGGGCGGCGCGGTCTGGCAGCCGCCGACGCATCGGATCCAGGACGACGGCTACGCCCACGTGCTGGTCGACGAGGCCCAGGACCTCACCCCGATGCAGTGGCGGATGGTCGGCCGCCGCGGGCGCTCCGCCACGTGGACGATCGTCGGCGACGCCGCGCAGTCGTCCTGGCCGGTGCCGGCGGAGTCGGCCAGCGCTCGGGCCACGGCGATCGAGGGCAAGGACCTGCACGAGTTCCACCTGTCGACCAACTACCGGAACTCCTCCGAGATCTACGACTACGCCGCGTCGTACGCCGAGCGGGTGGGGCTCGACGCCGACCTGCCGCACGCGGTCCGGTCCACCGGCGTCTCTCCCCGGGAGGTGCCGGCCGGCGAGGACATGGCCGGGACCGTGCGCCGGGAGCTGGCGGCGGTCGCGGACGGGGTGGCCGGCACCGTCGCGATCGTCGTACCGGCGGCCCGGCGTAGCGAGGTGGCCGGCTGGCTGTCCTCGTGGCCCGAGCTCGCCGGCGACGCTCCCCACGTGACGACCCCGGCCGCCGCCGGTGACGACCGGATCGTCGTGCTCACCGGGATCGACACCAAGGGCCTGGAGTTCGACGGCATCGTCGTCGTGGACCCGGACGCCATCGAGGCGGAGTCGCCCACCGGCCGCGCCACCCTCTACGTCGTCCTCACCCGCGCCACCCAGCTGCTCACCCTCGTCCGCTGACATCCGCCGGATCAGACCGCGACCGGGTCCTCCACGGCGAGCTCCCGCTCGACCAGCTCCTGGTGGGCATGGACCTCGGCGCGGCTCGGCAGGAAGAGCGACGCCAGCGCGGAGAGCGCGTAGCCGCCGGCGGCGACCCAGCACGCGGCGAGCAGCCCCGACCGCAGCGATGCGGCGTCGTACGACGTGCCGACGACACCGAAGAACACGGTCCCGGTGATCGCGACCCCGAGGGCGGCGCCGACCTGCTGGACGGTGCCGTAGGCGCCCGAGGCGGCGCCGGCTTCGGTGGTCGGGATCGTCGCCAGCGCGACGTCGACCAGCGGCACGACCAGGAGCCCGAGCCCGATCCCGGACACCGCGAGCGGCGGCACGAGGTTCCACGTCGACAGCGAGTCGCCCTGCCCGTGCACGACGGCGAGCACCCAGATGGTCGCGGCAGACTGCAGGGCCGCGCCGGTCACCATCACGACCTTGCCCAGCTTGACCCCCAGCGGCACGGAGACCGCGGTGCCCACGAACGCCCCGAGACTGAACGGGAGCAGGGTCAGACCGGCGTGCATCGCCGACCAGCCGAGGCCGGTCTGCACGTAGACCGTCAGCACCAGCGCGAACCCGGCCAGTGAGCCCTGGAAGGCGCCCTGGGTGACCAGGCCGGCCGAGAACCCTCGGTCGGAGAACAGCCGCATCGGCAGGAGCGCCGAGCCGGTGGTCCGCTCGCGCCGGACCTGCTGGACGCCGAACGCCGCGAGCACGATCACCCCGGCTCCGCCGATGCCCCAGACCCAGCCGGCCCAGTCCTGCTGCCGACCCTCGACGAGGGCGTAGACGACCCCGAGCAGCCCGGTCGTCGCCAGCACCAGACCCGTCGGGTCGAGGCGGAGCGGGTGCTCCGAGCGCGTCTCGGGGACCCATCGCAGTGCCAGCACGACCAGCAGCACTCCCACGGGCAGGTTGATCAGGAAGATGCTGCGCCACCCCATCCCGAAGGCGTTGCTGCTGACCAGCCAGCCGCCGAGAACGGGGCCGATCACGGCTGACATCCCCGACACGGCGCCGATCAGGCCGAGCATGGCCGCCCGCTCCCGAGGGGCGTAGAGGGCCTGCAACGACGACAGCACCTGGGGCACCATCATCGCGGCGAACGCCCCTTGCACCACGCGCGCGACCAGCAGCACGCCGATCGTGGGCGCGACGCACGCCAGCGCAGAGCCGAGCGTGAACCCGACGACGCCGGTCACGAAGAGCCGCCGGCGTCCCACCATGTCGCCGAGCCGGCCGCCGGTGATCATCAGGACGGCGAAGGCCAGCAGGTAGCCGCCGACCGTCCACTCGAGCTGGGCGCCGCTGGCGTCGAGGTCGTCCCGGATCGACGGAAGCGCGACGTTCACGATCGTCGCGTCCAGCAGGTCCATGAACGACGCGAAGATGAGCACGCCCATGGCGAGCCCGCGCTTCTCTGTCATCTCTCGTTACTCCTGTGTACAGTTAGTCTTCAGAAGTGAGAAATCCCGGAGTGGGATTTCTCCGATTCGGAATAGTTCCGATGTGGAGAGAGTAGCGAGGAGCTGTTGCCTTGTCCACCCGCAAGCAGCTGGGGGAGCAGATCGCCCTGGCCATGCAGGAGGTCATCGCGTCGGCCGTGCTCACCAACGAGCGGATCGCCCGCTCCGTCGGGCTGAACGTCGTCGACTTCCAGACGTACGGCGTGCTGGTGCGCAACCACGGGCCGATGACCCCGGGCCAGCTGGCACAGGTCACCGAGCTCCCCTCGAGCACCACGACGCGCGTGCTCGACCGCCTCGAGGGCAAGGGGATGATCGAGCGCACTCCCGACCCGGACGACCGGCGCAAGGTCTGGGTACAGCCCGTGCAGTGGTACGACAAGCGCGTCGACGACGCCTACGAGAAGATCCTCGCCCAGATGGACGACGTGCACGCCGGCTACACCGCTGCCGACCTGCAGACCGTGCTCCGCTACTTGAACGACGTCAAGAACGTCCGTTAGCCGCCGGTAGGGTCGTCCGCCATGACGGCCGACTCCGCCGCGGCCTCGGCCCGGGACGCCATCGCGGCGCTCCAGGGGCACGAGGCGTGGGCGATCATCCGCCGCTCGACGCGGGCGGGTGACCGCGAGACCGTCGGGCTGGTCGGCGGGCGCCGTCGAGTGGTCGAGTCGCTGACGGACATCCCGCTGGAGAGCGGCGTACCCGAGCACGGCCATGTCGCCGACCGGCTGGTTGCCGTGCCCTTCCGGCAGGTTCGCGAGCGCGGGTTCGAGGCGCACGACGACGGCACGCCGCTGGTCGTGGTGGAGGTGGAGTCGGAGCTCGAGCTCACCGTCGACGAGGTGATCGAGGCGATCGACCCGGTCGACGTGGACCTGGCCGACCGCGGGGGCTTCGACATCGACGACGCGGCGTACGCCGACCTCGTCGCCGCGATCATCCGCGACGAGATCGGCCAGGGCGAGGGCGCCAACCTGGTCATCGGCCGGCGCTACCGGGCGCAGGTCGCGAACTGGGACGCCACCCGGGCGCTGGCGGTCTTCCGGCGACTGCTCGAGCGCGAGCACGGCGCCTACTGGACCTTCCTGTTCTTCACCGGCGACCGCTACCTGATCGGCGCCAGTCCCGAGCGCCACGTCTCCGTGCACGGCGAGGACGTGCGGATGAACCCGATCAGCGGCACGTTCCGGCTCAGCGGGGATGACGTACGCCGTGGCCTGCTGGAGTTCCTGCGCGACGAGAAGGAGATCTTCGAGCTCTTCATGGTCGTCGACGAGGAGCTGAAGATGATGTGCGACGTCTGCGACAAGGGCGGCCAGGTGCTGGGTCCGTTCCTCAAGCCGATGAGCCGGCTGATCCACACGGAGTACTTCCTCGCCGGCCGCACGAGTCGCGACCCCCGCGAGGTGCTCCGCGACACCATGTACGCCGCGACCGTCACCGGCAGCCCGGTGCGGAACGCCTGCCGCCTGATCAAGCGGTACGAGTCTGAAGGCAGGGGGTACTACGGCGCGGCGCTGGCCATCCTCGGTCGCGACGCCGACGGCGCTCCCGTCGTCGACAGCCCGATCGTGATCCGCACCGCCGACGTCGGTCTCGACGGTGGGCTGACCGTCACCGCGGGGGCCACGCTCGTGCGCGACTCCGACCCGGCGTACGAGGTCGCCGAGACACGTGCCAAGGCCGGCGGCATCCTCGCCGCGTTCGGCCTCGCCTCGCCTCCGCCGGCGACCGGGGTGAACATCGCCGAGCTGGTCAACGACGAGGACGTCCTGCTGTCCCTCAACGACCGCAACCGCCGGCTCGCGTCGTTCTGGCTGACCGACCAGTCCGGCGCCAGGCCCGACCCGACGCTGGCGGGGCGCACGGTCGCGATCCTGGACGGCGAGGACGACTTCGTGAACATGCTGCGCCACGTCCTCGGCGTCGCCGGCATGACCAGCACGGTCGTGCCGCACACGGCGTACGACGATCCGGGCGCCGACTCGAGCGCCGCACGACGGAGCCTGCAGGACGCCGACCTGGTGATCGTCGGACCCGGGCCGGGTGACCCGCGCGACGGCGACGACCCGAAGATCGCGACGTTCCGCGCCGTCGTCGACACGCTGCTCGCCGACCGTCGACGGTTTCTCGCCGTCTGCCTCGGCCACCAGGTGCTCTGCGACCGGCTCGGCATCCCCCTCGCGTACAAGGACATCGTCTTCCAGGGCACCCAGGACGAGATCGTCCTCGACGGCCATCGCGAGCGGGTCGGGTTCTACAACACGTTCGTGGGTCGCGTCGGGAGCGAGCAGGTGCTCCCGCCGGGCGTCACGGTCGACGCCGACCCGGCCAGCGGCGACGTCCACCTGGTGCGTGGCCCGCACTTCCGGGGGATCCAGTTCCACGCCGAGTCGATCCTCAGCCAGCACGGCGCGGACCTCATCCACCGCCTGGCGTCCGACCTCCTCTCCTGACGCGGCTCGGCGAACGAGGCGACGTGAGCCGCACGACAGGGGCGTCAGGAACTCGTCAAGACCCGTGGGTCCCCGATCCGAGCGACACAGGCTGGTGACGTGAGTGTTCACCTCTCTGTGCGCGATCACGTCCCCTGGGCCGAGCTGGGCGGGGTGCGGGTCGGCGTCGTGCTGTGGGGCGGCCTGGCCGCCGTCGACCTGGGCACCCTGACCCACACCCCGTCGTACGCCGAGCTGGGCGCGGTCGCGCTCCTCGTCACCGCGGCCTCCATCGGGATGCGGCCGACGACCGCGGGCGCGGCGGCCCTGGTCGGCTGGCTGGTCGTCAACGGGTTCGTCGTCCACCGCTTCGGCGTGCTCGGGTTCGACGGTGCCCCCGACCTCGCGCGCCTCGCCCTCCTGGCCGCGCTCGCGATGACCGCGACCCGAGCACGTCGATGACCGCGGCACCCGCCACGGCCCCGCTGCGGCGACGGGCCCGGGAGTGGCTGGTCACCGAGGGCGAGATCCACCATGCCGACGACGGCAAGCCGTGGTGGAAGGTGATGTGCCTGACCGGCGTGGACTACTTCTCGACGCTCGGCTACCAGCCCGGGATCGCCGCCCTCGCCGCGGGCCTCCTCTCGCCCATCGCGACGTTGGTGCTGGTCGCCCTCACCCTTCTCGGCGCGCTGCCGGTCTACCGTCGCGTCGCGGAGGAGAGCCCGCACGGGGAGGGCTCGATCGCCATGCTCGAACGGCTGTTGAGCTTCTGGAAGGGCAAGCTCTTCGTGCTCACCCTGCTGGGTTTCGCCGCCACCGACTTCATCATCACGATGACGCTCTCCGCAGCGGACGCGAGCGCGCACCTGATCGAGAACCCCGGCCTGCGGCCCTACCTGTCCGGCCACCAGGTGGTGATCACGCTGGTTCTGCTCGCGCTCCTCGGGGCGGTGTTCCTGCGCGGTTTCACCGAGGCGATCGGGGTCGCGGTGGCGCTGGTCGCGGCGTACCTCGTGCTGAACACCGTGGTGATCGGCGTCGCCCTGTGGCAGGTTGCCACCCATCCGCACCTCGTCCCCGACTGGGGCAGCGCGTTGACCACGCAGCACGGCAACCCGGTGGCGATGGTCGGAGTCTCTCTGATCGTCTTCCCCAAGCTGGCCCTGGGCATGTCGGGCTTCGAGACGGGGGTCGCGGTGATGCCCCACATCGCCGGCGACCCCGGCGACACCGAGGATCGGCCGACCGGTCGGATCCGGGGTGCGCGCCGGCTGCTGACCACGGCGGCGGTGCTGATGAGCGTCTTCCTGGTGACCAGCGCGTTCGTCACGACGTTGCTGATCCCCGCGCACGAGTTCCGAGCCGGCGGGCACGCGAACGGCCGGGCGCTCGCCTTCCTCGCCCACGACTACCTGGGCAACGCCTTCGGCACGGTGTACGACGCCTCCACGATCGCGATCCTCTGGTTCGCCGGTGCCTCGGCGATGGCGGGGATGCTCAACCTGATCCCGCGCTACCTGCCCCGCTACGGGATGTCGCCGGAGTGGGCCGGGGCGGTGCGTCCGCTGGTCCTGATCCTCACCGGCGCGGCGTTCCTGATCACCTGGCTCTTCCACGCCAGCGTCGACGGGCAGGGCGGCGCCTATGCGACCGGAGTCCTGGTCCTGTTCACCAGTGCCGCCACGGCCGTGACGCTCGCCGCGCGGCGCGCCGGGCAGCGCTACCGCACCGTCGGTTTCGCCGTGATCACCCTCGTCCTGGCCTACACGACGGTCAGCAACGTCCTCGAGCGGCCGGACGGTGTGAAGATCGGCGCCTGCTTCATCGGGGCGATCGTCGCCGTCTCGATCGCCTCGCGGATCAAGCGCGTCTTCGAGCTGCGCGCGACCGAGATCGACTTCGACGCCACGAGCCAGGTCTTCCTGCGCGACTGCGCGCGCCGCACCATCCGCCTGGTCGCGCACAAGACCGAGCGCCGCGCCCTCGAGGAGTACGACGACAAGGTGCGGCGGATCCGTCGCGACCACGACCTGCCCTCCGACCCCGACGTGATCTTCGTGGAGGTGACCGTGGTCGATCCCAGTGACTTCGAGGGGCGGCTGCAGGCGCGTGGTGAGGTGCTCCACGACCGCTACCGGGTGATCAGCGTCAACGCCTCCTCCGTGCCCAACGCCCTGGCCGCCCTCGCGCTGCGCATCCGCGACGACACCGGCGTGATCCCACATGTCTACTTCGAGTGGACCGAGGGCAACCCGGTCCAGCAGCTCCTCCGGTTCCTGCTGTTCGGGTCCGGCGAGGTCGCGCCGGTCACCCGCGAGGTGCTGCGACGCGCCGAGCCCGACCCCGCCCGTCGCCCGCACGTGCACGTGGGCTGACGTGTGGAAGGTGGCTCCGAGAGGGTCGCAGACCGACCTCCTCGACCACCGGATGGGCCACACTGGTCGGGTGCAGAGCCGGGGCACCGGTCGCCTGAGCCGGCGGCGGTTGTGGTTCGGCTGGTCGTTGGCGGCGATCGGGCTGGCCGCGCTGACGGAGCTCCTGGTGCACGTCGCCTCCGACACGTCGCGGATCGCGCTGGCCACGATGCTGTTCCTCAGCCTCGCGGTGCTGGTGGCGATCGTCGGCGGTCGATGGCCGGCGGTGACGGCGGCCGTCGTGGGTGCCCTGTTGCTCAACTACTACTTCATCCCCCCGCTGCACACCCTCGACGTCGCAAGTGGCGGCGATCTGTGGGCGCTGGCGGTGTTCACGGTGACCGCGGTGGCCGTGTCGTCGGTCGTCGACGCAGCCTCGCGACGGCGTGCCGAGGCCCACGCGGCCGCCCGCGAGGCCGGCACGCTGGCGATGCTCAACCGGCAGGTCCTCGGCGGTGCGTACGACGTGCCCCGGCTGCTCGACCTGGCGCGCGAGACCTTCGGCGCGAGGTCGGTCGAGCTGGTGACCGACCGGCCGTCCGCCTCGGCGGGAACGCTCGTCGTACCTGCGGGGGCCGGCGGGTGGCTCGTGCTCGAGGGTGCGTCGCTCGGGCCGCGGGAGCGCTCGGTGGCGGCGGCGTTCGCCTCGCACGTCGGCGTGCTGCGCGAGCGCGAGGAGCTGGCCCGCCAGTCGATGGCCGCCCAGCAGCTCGAGGCCGGCAACCGCACCCGGACCGCACTGCTCGCCGCCGTCTCGCACGACCTGCGCACCCCGCTGGCCGGACTGCGTTCGGCGACCGAGACCCTCCAGACCCACGACCACCGGCTCGGAGACGCGGAGCGGCATGACCTCCTCGACGCGATGTCGTCGTCGATCGCCCGGCTCAACACGATGGTCAGCGACCTCCTCGACATGAGCCGGCTCGAGACCGGCGTGGTGCGGCCGATCGCTGCCGAGGTGCCGCTGGGCGAGGTCGTCCGAGGTGCCCTCGCCGGTCTCGACGGGGCCGACCGCGTGACGGTCGGCGAGCTGCCGACGGCGTACGTCGACCCGGGGCTGCTGGAGCGGGTCGTCGCCAACCTGGTGGCCAACGCCGTGCGCTACAGCGAGGTGGTCGAGGTGCTCGGCGACGCTGACGGATCGCGGGTGACGCTGCGGGTCGTCGACCACGGTCCGGGGGTGGAGCCTGCCGACCGGGCGGCGATCTTCGAGCCGTTCCAGCGCCACGGTGACTCCGGGAGCGGGGTCGGCCTGGGCCTGGCTGTCGCCCGCGGGCTGACCGAGGCGCAGGGCGGCACGCTCGAGGCGGCCGAGACGCCCGGCGGCGGCCTGACCATGGTGCTCGACCTGCCCGGGGACACGTCGTGAAGGTCCTGGTGGTCGACGACGACGCGACGCTCCGCCGTACGCTCGCGATCGGCCTGCACGCCGAGGATCACGAGGTGCTGATCGTCGCCGACGGCCGCTCGGCGTTGCAGGCGCTGCGCGAGGACCGGCCCGACATCGTCGTGCTCGACCTCGGGCTGCCCGACCTGACCGGTGTGGAGGTGCTCCGGCAGCTGCGCACGTGGAGCACGATCCCGGTGGTCGTGCTGTCCGCGCGGGCTGAGTCGGCGGAGAAGGTGCAGGCCCTCGATCTCGGCGCCGACGACTACGTCACCAAGCCGTTCGGGATGGAGGAGCTGCTCGCCCGCATCCGGGCGGCGGCTCGCCGGGCCGGGTCCGACATACCTCTGCTGGAGGCCGGGGACCTCGTCATCGACCTGCCGGCCAGACGGGTCACCAAAGCCGGGGCGGTGGTGCGACTGACCCCGACCGAGTGGGGCCTGCTCGAGATGCTGGTGCGGACGCCGGGTCGCCTGGTCGGCCAGCAGGACTTGTTGCACGAGGTGTGGGGCCCGGCGTACGGGAGGGAGACCAACTATCTGCGGGTCTACGTGGGAGGCCTGCGGAAGAAGCTCGAGGACGACCCGTCGCGGCCGCGCCACCTGATCACCGAGCCCGGGATGGGGTACAGGTTCGAGATCTGACTCCCGGGGGATCGGTACGGTGGGCGCGGAGGCGTGATGGGACGACGATGGGCTGCCGCGGTGCTTCGCTCGCGGGAGGAGCCCAATGCCTTCGCGCGGGAGCTCTTCGACGGGCTGCCGGCGCGGTACGACGCTCTGGAGGAGCTGCTGTCGTTCGGACAGAACCGGCGCTGGCGAACGGCCATGGTCGATGCCGTCACAGAGGTGCGCCCGCGTGCGGTGCTCGACGTCGCGACCGGCACGGCGGGTGTCGCGCTGATGCTGGCGCGTCGTACGGGCGCCGAGGTCATCGGCGTCGACCTCACCGAGCAGATGCTCCGCCGTGGACGGGCGCGGGTGACCGAGCAGGCCGAGTCGCGGGTCCGGCTCGCCGTGGCGCGTGCCGAGCAGCTCCCGTTCGGCGACGCGTCGTTCGACGCACTCACCTTCACCTACCTGCTGCGGTACGTCGCCGACCCCGCCGCCACCCTCGCGGAGCTCGCCCGCGTGGTGCGGCCGGGCGGGATCGTGGCCTCGCTGGAGTTCGCCGTCCCGGCCCCACCCGTATGGCTGCCGGCCTGGCGGCTGTACACCCGGGTCCTGCTGCCCGGGGCGGGCTTGGTGACCGGGGGTCTCGAGTGGGCGCGGGTGGGACGGTTCCTCGGCCCGTCGATCGAGGAGCACTACCGCCGATACCCCGTGGAGGAGCAGGTGGCGATGTGGCGAGCGGCCGGACTGGAGGACGTGCGGACCCGGTCCATGAGCCTCGGCGGAGGGCTGGTCATGCGCGGACGTCGGGCGCGTGACTGAGCGGCCGGCGTACTACGCCCGCAGGGGCGGACGGCTGGCGGACTGCTGGACGCTGCTCCACCCGCCGTACACCCTGTGGCACCTGAGCTACGCCGTGCTGGGCGCCGCCCTGGCCCCGCACGTCGCCACCACTCCGCTCGTCCTGACGGTGGTCGCGTTCTTCCTCGCCGTCGGGGTCGCGGCCCACGCCCTCGACGAGCGTTCCGGGCACCCGCTGGGCACCGGGTTCCGCGACCGGACGCTCGAGATCATGGCTGCAGGCGCGCTGCTGGGGGCCGCCGCCCTCGGCGGGTACGGCGCCTTCTGGTGGGACGGCGCCAACTGGCCGCTGGCGCTCGCCGTGCCCGTGGGGGTCGCCCTCGTCGTGGGCTACAACCTCGAGCTCGCCGGGGGACGGCTGCACAACGACCTGACGTTCGGGCTCGGCTGGGGCGGGTTCCCGGTCGTCGTGGGGTACGTCGCGCAGTCGCCCGGGCTCGGCGTCTCACGCGCGGTCGCGATGGTGCTGGCGACCGTCGCCGCCGTCGCGCTGACCACCGCCCAGCGCCGGCTGAGCACCCCGGCCCGCGAGCTGCGGCGCCGCACGACGGACGTGACCGGCGACGTACGGCGGGCCGACGGCTCGTCGTCGGCCCTCGACCGGCACACGCTGCTCGCCCCGCTCGAGGGTGCGCTGCGGGCGATGTCGTGGGGCATCCCGCTGGTGGCGCTGGCGGCCCTGGTGACGCACGTCTGACCGGAAGGTCCTCCGACGAGGGTCAGTGGGCGAGGAGCGGTGCGCCGGGGACCTGCATCACCATCCGGGTGCCGCCCTGGTCGTTCACGTCGGCGCGGATGTTGCCGGCGTGCCGCTCGATCACCTGGCGCACGATCGAGAGCCCCAGCCCGGAGCCCGGCATCGAGCGGGACTCCTCCGACCGGTAGAAGCGGTCGAAGACGTGGTCGCGGTCGTCGGGTGCGATCCCGGGACCCTCGTCGTCGACGGTGAGAGTCCCGTGGTTGAGCCGGATCCGCACGGTGCCCTCGGGCGGGCTCCACTTCACGGCGTTGTCGAGCAGGTTGGTGACCGCGCGCTCGAGCGAGGCCGACTCCCCGGTGACCCACCACGGCTCGGTGTCGACGTCGAACGTCAGCCCGGTGCCGCGTCGGCGGGCGCGGGCGACCGCGCGGTCGACGACGTCGGCCAGGTCGACCTGCCCGACGATCGGGCGGAGCGGTTCGTCGCGGGCCAGCTCGACCAGGTCACCGACGAGGGTCGACATCTCCTCGATCTGGGCTCTGACATCGTCGAGCAGCTCTCGGCGCGCGGCGTCGTCGAGACCGTTGCCGGCATCGGCCTGGAGCAGGAGGTCGAGGTTGGTGCGCAGTGAGGTCAGCGGCGTACGCAGCTCGTGACCCGCGTCGGCGACGAGCCGGCGTTGCCGGTCGCGCGACGCGGACAGCGCGACCAGCATGCCGTTGAACGCCGTCGCCAGCCGGGCGATCTCGTCGTCGCCCTCGACCGGGAGGGGCTGGAGGTCCTCGGTGCGGGCGATCCGCTCGACGTTGCGGGTGAGCCGACGGACCGGCCGGAGGCCGTTGCGGGCCACCGCCCAGCCGGCCGCCGCCGCGCCGATCACCCCGGCGATGCCGAACAGCAGCATCACGGCACCGAGGCGCTTGAGAACCCGCTCCTGGGTGGACATGTTCTGGACGAGGATGACGGCGTACTGATGGAGGTAGGGCACCGCGACCACGCGGTAGTCGTTGTTGTCGATCACCACGGTGCGGACGCTCTGGTCCTGGTCGCCCTGGGCGACGGCAATCTCAGGCTGGCCGATGGGCAGCACCTTGTCGCCGCTGTCGGTCGTGAACATGTGTCCGTCGCGGCCGAGCACGAAGATCCGCACGTCGGCGGCGCCGGTGGCGTACGACGGCACCTGGTCGTTGGTCAGGGTGGCCAGCGTGGTCGTGCTGGCGGCGCGGTGGGCCCTGTCCAGCAACGAGTTGTCGAGCGAGTTCTCCAGCGACATCTTCACGGTGACGTACGCGCCGAGGGCCACCAGCGCCACGGCGAAGCAGACCGCCATCGTGGTCATCAGGATGACCCGGCTCGCCAGCGATCGGCGGTAGTGCCAGCGCGGTTCGTCCATCGCCAGGGTCTCGGCCGCCGGTGGGCTCATGACTCTTTGAGGACGTAGCCCACGCCCCGGACGGTGTGGATCAGCCGGGACTCCCCCTCGGCCTCGGTCTTGCGGCGGAGGTACCCGACGTACACCTCGAGCGAGTTGGCGGTGGTCGGGAAGTCGTAGCCCCACACCTCCTCGAGGATGAACGACCGCTCGAGGACGCGGCGGGGCCGGCGGAGGAACATCTCCAGCAGGGTGAACTCGGTGCGGGTCAGCTCCATCGTGCGGGCACCCCGTCGTACCTCGCGGGTGCCGATGTCCATGGACAGGTCGGCGAAGGTCAGCACCTCGGTGTCGTCGCCCTCGCTCGGGACGACCCGCCGCAGCAGCGCGCGCAGCCGGGCGAGCAGCTCCTGGAGGGCGAACGGCTTGGTCAGATAGTCGTCCGCCCCGGCGTCGAGGCCCTCGACCCGGTCGCCGACGGCGTCGCGCGCGGTGAGCACGAGGATCGGTACGTCGTTGCCCGCCTTGCGCAGGGTCTTGGTGGTCTCGATGCCGTCGAGCCGGGGCATCATCACGTCCATCACGACGACGTCGGGCCCCTGCCCCTGGCCGATCCCGCCGATGCCGGCGAGTGCCTCCGCGCCGTCGGCCGCCAGCGACACGGCGTAGCCGTTGAACTCGAGGCTGCGCCGCAGCGACTCCCGCACCGCCTTGTCGTCGTCGACGACCAGCACGTGGGGCTTGCTGCCCGCAGGGCTCGACGTCGTCGGCGGTGTCACGTCCCTACTGTGCCAAATCGTCCTGAACCACGCCTGAGAACGGTGTGGCGCCGCCGTCAGGCGAACCGGGCGGCGACCTCGGCGGCGCGGGCGCCGTACCCGCCGCCGAAGAGGCAGGCGTGGACCAGGAGCGGATGGAGCTGGTGCAGGCCGACGCGGTCAGGCCAGCCGTCGGCGAGCGGTGATACCTCCTCGTAGGCCTGGAGCACCCGCGGGAGATGCGGGAGTCCGAACAGCGTCAGCATGGCCAGGTCGGTCTCGCGGTGGCCGCCGTGGGCGGCGGGGTCGATCACGCAGCAGCCGGCGTCGTGGGTCCAGATGACGTTGCCGTTCCAGAGGTCGCCGTGCAGGCGGCGTGGCCCTTCCTCCGGCACCAGGTCGGGGAGTCGTCCGATGATGGCGTCGACCGCGTCGGCGCCCTCGGGCGTGATCGAGCCCCGGTCGCGGGCCAGCTTGAGATAGGGCAGGAC
This sequence comes from Nocardioides sp., assembly GCA_025936915.1. Classification (GTDB taxonomy): domain Bacteria; phylum Actinomycetota; class Actinomycetes; order Propionibacteriales; family Nocardioidaceae; genus Nocardioides. The sequence continues at coordinate 10,434 of JAICSK010000010.1, read as the reverse complement.
ACGCTTGGTCGCGAAGAACTCCGCCCACGTCGGCGCGCTCTTGTTGGGCAGCGGCAGCCGGCCGATGAAGCCGTCGCGGTCGAGGCCGTACGACGGAGCGCCGGCGTCGTGGGTCTTGGCGAGGGCGCGGCCGAAGTCGGTGGCGGCCTCGGTGGTGAGCTTCCCGGGCTCCACCCACTCGAGGATCAGGCAGTCGGACTCGACGGCGAGCACACCGGGCACCTGGACGCCGCCGGCCTCGCCGAGCCAGCGGAGCCCGGCCGCCTCGGCCTCGAAGAACCCGGGCGGGGCGTTGGTCAGCGTCTTCATGAACGCCGAGCGCCCGCTGCTCAGCCGCAGCTTGGTGGCCGTGGAGATGTCGCCGCCCGCGACCGGGGCCGTGGCCGCGACCGCTGAGCCCAACAGCTCCTCGGCCCGGCGAGCGATGTGCGGCTGACGCGTCATCGCCACCTCCTCGGATCCGGCACTCGTGAGGGTAGTACGTGAAGGTCCATCCGCCGACGGCCGCAACAGCGGTCAGGCGAGCTCCCACCCGTGCCAGTGCGTGATCTCGAACCAGGCGCTGACCCGCTTCGCGGAGCGGTTGCCGAAGTCGTGCCCGGTGTAGTGCCGCGACAACCGGTCGATGTCCGCCAGCGCCCGCTGCTCGTCGTACTCCCACCGGACGACCGGGCCGCGCACGCTCACGTGGGTGTACCACTCCTCGTCCTTCAGCGCGGTCAGCGAGACCTGCGGACGCTGCTCGATCCACCGCAGCCGGGCGCGGCCGGCGTCCATGTTCAGCAGGACGGTGCCGTCGTTCTCCACCAGGTACCAGGTCGCTACCGACATCGGGTGCCCACTGGGCATCACCATCGAGACCACCGCCGGGTTGGGCTCGCGCAGCAGCGTCATCGCGCTCGCCGGCAGGGGAGCCTTCGGCATCGTTCCTCCACGCGACTATCCCTGCAGGAGCGCGGCCAGGTCGGCGACGAGGGCGGCGCAGGTGTGTTCCACGATGGTCAGCACCTCGGCGAAGGCGTCTGTTCCCCCTTCGTAGGGATCGGGCACCTCGGCGCCGGGGTCGAGGGGGTCGAAGTCGCGGAACAGTCCGACGCGCTCCGACCGGCCGCCGAGGTCGGCGAGGTTGTCCCGGTCCATCGCCAGGACCAGGTCGTGCGAGGCCGCCCAGGAGTCGTCGTACTGCCGGGCGCGGTGCCGGCTCGGGTCGTACCCGGACGCGGCGAGGGTCGCAGCCGCTCGGCGGTCCATCGGCGACCCCACGTGCCAGTCGCCGGTGCCGCTGCTGTGTACGACGACCCGCTCGCCGAGGCCGGCCTCGGCCAGACGCTGCTCCAGGACGACCTGGGCCGTGGGGGAGCGGCAGATGTTGCCGAGGCAGACCAGGGCCACGGCGTACCGGCCCGGCTGCCGAGGTGGTGGCACCTGGGTCATCACCGGGTCAGTCGTCGTCCTTCACCAGCGCTGCGGTGCCCCAGTTGACCAGGGTGATCACGACCGAGCCCCACAGCGCGTTCCAGAAGCCGTCGACGTGGAAGCCGATCCCGACGCCGCCGGCGATCCACGCGGTCAGCATCAGCATCAGCGCGTTGATCACGAGCAGGAACAGCCCCAACGTGACGATGATGAACGGGATCGAGAAGAACGTGACGACCGGACGGACGAAGCTGCTCACCAGGCCCAGGATCAGGGCGACCAGCAGGAGCAGGGGGATCTTGTGGTTGAGCTCCGCCTGGCCCGACGAGGGGCCGGTGAAGTAGATGCCGCCGAACAGCCACGTGGCAACCGCGACGCCCGCTGCTGTGGTCAGCAGCCAGGTCACGAAGCGCACGCGGCGAGCATAGACGCCACGTCTTCAGTCGAGCTGGAGTCGCTCGATGATCGCGTCCTCCGCTCCGTGCAGGTGGGCGCCGAGCTCGCCCACGGCGGCGTCGACGTCGCCCGCCTCGAGCAGGTCGAGCAGGTGGTGGTGGCTGCCGGCCTGGTCGCGGGCGTTGCGGCGTACCCGGTCGATCTGGGCCAGCGCCAGCCGCAGCTCGGCCACGATCGACTCGGCCATCGACACCAGCCGGGGTGAGCCGGTCAGGCCGACCAGGCTCAGGTGGATCGCGAGGTGCCGCTGGTTGAGCTCCTGGTACGACGCGTCCGCGGCGACGGCGTGCTCGTACTCCGAGAGGGCCCGTCGTACCGCCTCCCGTGAATGCTCCGTGGCGTGCGGCCAGTTGCGCACGCCCGCCGTCTCGAGCACCGCCCGTGCGGTGGACACGTCGCGCACCGACTCGGGATCGGGTCTCGCCACGCTCACGCCACGGTTCGGCTCGCGCGTCGCCAGCCCCTCGGCCACCAGCAGCGCGAGCGCCTCGCGAAGCGTCGGCCGGGACACCCCGAGGGACTCGGCGAGCGCGACCTCGCGCAGCGGAGTCCCGGACTCGATCTCGCCCTCGAACACCGCCCGCCGCAGCTCGTCGGCGACCCGGTCGACGGTCGAGGAGTGCTCCAGGCTGAGCCCGGCGTAGGGGCCGGCGTACGACGAGGGCGGCGCGGTGAGGCCGTCGGTCGAGCGCTCGGCCGGGTGCATGGGTGCCATTGTCCGACAACGAGTTGCCCGGCGTCTCCTCGTGCTCCATACTCTGAGTTGTCAGATTGTCTGACAATCAGGAAGGGGTCGGCATGCCGGAGCTCGCCGCGACGCTGGCGTGGGGTCGGCGCTACGTGATGGTCCGCCCCGACCACTTCAGGATCGACTACGCGATCAACCCCTACATGGACCTCGATCACCAGCCGGACCAGGGTCTGGCGATGGCGCAGTGGGTCGACCTCGTGTCGACCGTCGAGCGACTCGGTGGCACCGTGGAGGTCGTGCCGCCGCGCGACGACGCGCCCGACATGGTCTATGCGATGAACCTCGGGCTGGGCCTCGTCCGTCCCGACGGTGCCGGACACGTCGTGATGTCGCACATGCGGTACGCCGAGCGCCGGATGGAGATCCTGACCGCCCAGCCGTGGTTCGAGCGGAGCGGCCGCAGCACGTCGTACGTCGGCCGCGACGGCGTCGGCGCCCACCTCGAGGCCGGTGACGTGTTCGCCTGGGGCGACGCGCTGGTCGCCGGTTTCGGACCGCGCACGGAGGAGCTGGCGCTCAAGCACCTCGCCACCGATCTGGGTGTGCGCGTGCGCGGAGTCCGGATCACCCATCCCGCGATGTACCACCTCGACCTGGCGTTCTGCCCGCTCGACGAGCGCCATGCGCTGGTGGCGCCGGGGGCGTTCGACGCCGCCTCCGCTGCGGCACTGCTCGAGCTGGTGCCGGAGCCGCTGGTGCTCACCGACCACGAGGCCCTGTCGACGTTCTGCGCCAACTCGATCGTGGTGGGCCGCACCGTGGTGATGCCCGCCGGGAGCCCGACGCGGGTGATGTCCCAGCTCGCCGAGTGGGACTTCGAGGTGGTCGAGGTCGACGTGTCGGAGTTCCACAAGGGCGGTGGCTCGATCCGCTGCCTGACCAACCCGGTGGACCTCACCCTGGGCCGCGACGTACCGCTGGTCGACGGCGGGCAGGTGCTCCTTCCGGCGCTCGACTGACTCGTCGCCGACTGTGGCGCGGACACCTCGGACCCCTAGCCTCGAACGCATGTTCTCGATCGGCGGCACCAGCTGGATGCTGCTGTTCGCGGCGGCCGCCGGGCTCGTGGCCCTGGTGGTCGGTCTGGCCGTCGGACGACGGCTGGGGCCGTTCGCGGGGTTCGCGTGGTTCGGGCTGCTCTGGGGCGTCGCGGTGATCGGGATCGTCACGCTGATCCCGGCTCAGAACGGCCTGGGCTACATCCCCGCCGACCAGCACGCGACCAGCTGCAGCTGGGACATCGGCGGCCCGGCCCCGGGTGGGTTCTGGATCTTCGGTGGCGGACAACAGGTGCTGAACGCCCTGCTCTTCGTCCCGGCCGGCCTGTTCCTGGTGCTCGCCCTCGCCCGCTGGCGGGGCGGCTGGGTGCTGGTCCCACTCGGTCTCGCCGTGCTCGCGGCGTACTCCCTCGGGATCGAGGAGACCCAGCTCCACGTCGCCCGGATCGACCGCGCGTGCGACGTCACCGACATCATCGACAACGTCTCGGGAGCGGTCGTCGGGGTCGTCCTCGGCCTGGCGCTGCTGCCGCTGGCCCGTCCGTGGCGGGCCAAGAACCGGGGATAACCGGGGATAGGTTGACGGCATGACGAGCCCCGAGCCGCGCGCCTGCGTGTCCCAGATCCCGGCGTACGTCGCGGGGAAGCCGTCGCGCGTCCGCGACGGACTGACGTCGTACAAGCTGAGCAGCAACGAGAATCCCTTCCCGCCGCTCCCCGGTGTCGTCGAGGCGGCCACGCGGGCCGCCGAGCAGATGAACCGCTACCCCGACATGGGCAACACCGCGCTGTACGAGGCGCTCTCCGACAAGCTCGGCGTCGCCACCGACCACCTCGCCCTGGCGACCGGCAGCGTGGCGCTGATCTACCAGCTGGTGCAGGCGTACTGCGAGCCCGGCGACGAGGTCGTCTACGCGTGGCGCAGCTTCGAGGCCTACCCGATCGCGGTCACGGCGGCCGGCGCCCGCGCCGTCCAGGTCCCGGTGCTCGCCGACGGCCGTCACGACCTCGACGCCATGGCCGCCGCGATCACCGACCGCACCAAGGTCGTCCTGGTCTGTACCCCGAACAATCCCACGGGCCCCGCGGTCACCCGGACCGAGCTCGACGAGTTCCTCGCGAAGGTCCCCGAGCGCGTCCTGGTCGTCGTCGACGAGGCGTACGTCGAGTTCGTGCGGATGAGCGACGCCGTCGACGGCGTCGCCACTCTGCGCGCCCACGACAACGTGATCTCGACCCGGACCTTCTCCAAGGCCTATGGCCTGGCCGGCTTCCGGGTCGGGTACGCGATCGCGCCGCAACCGATCGCGACGGCGCTTCGCGCGGTCAGCCTGCCGTTCGGGGTCTCGAACGTCGCGCAGGCCGCCGCCGTCGCCTCGCTCTCCGCCGAGCCCGAGCTGCTCGAGCGGGTCGAGACGCTCGTCGCCGAGCGTGACCGGGTGGTGAAGGGTCTCGCCGACGTCGGCCTGACCGTCCCCGAGCCGCAGGGCAACTTCGTCTGGTTCGCCGCGGGCGACCACACGACGGCACTCGCCGCCGCGGCCGATGACCTCGGCATCGTGATCCGTCCGTTCGCCGGCGACGGCGCCCGCATCTCCATCGGGGAGACCGAGGCGAACGACCGGATCATCGAGCTGGCGCGGCGCTTTCCGTTCGAGCACTGAGGCTCGGAACCGGATCGCCGGCTGAGCCTGGTCTAGACCACGGCGCGTGTGTATTCCCGGCGTCGCGGTGGGCTCCTAGCGTGCAGCAGGTCTACCACACGCAATGTTCGGGAGGAACAACTCAATGCGCACATCCACGCGGCTTCGCCGCACCTTGGCCGTCACGGCCTCCGCAGGGCTGGTCTCGGTCCTGGCCATGCTCCCCTCCGGCTCGGCGTTCGCTCTGGTCAGCGGGAGCTTCGAGACCTCGGGGTCGGCCAACTCGAGCGGCACCAGCGGCAACACCTGCACGGTGGTCTCCGGCAGCTCGTCCAGCAGCTCGCCGACCAAGGCCGTCGTCGGGGGGACCGTGCAGACCTCGACAAGCCTCAACGCCACGTTCCAGAGCAGCACCGACACCAACGACCTCACCACCGTCACCGGTCACTACACCGGCGTCACCAAGGCCGCGAAGAGCCACGGGGATCTCGCTCGCCTGACCATGACCGGTACCGGCAGCGTCTCGGTTCAGCGTGCGGAGGGCTCGGCGTCACACTGCCGGACGACAGCCTCCATCGTTTCCGTGATCGAGCCGCTCAACTTCACCGAGTCCCACGCCGGATGGTTCATCGCGACCCGCACCGGCACGGCGAGATCCCAGATCGTCGAGCTCGAGCTGGAGAACACCACGGACTCGACCGGCGCGCTCGTCGACGTCTTCGAGGGTGGGGTGTCGAGCGCCACCGAGCGTGCTTTCGGGACGGCAGGCACCTACGGTGCCATCGCGGCCGTGGGCGCACTCTCGAGCGGCGTCCTGCTCAAGAGCGCGAACACGACCAACCTGTCGTTGTCGTTCTACCGCGCCGGTGCTGCGCCCCGCGGGGTCACCGGGTCCGGCAAGAAGTTCGTGAAGTTCCCGGGTTCGGTCACCTGCAGCAGCCACAGCGCGAAGCTGACCTGGAGCAGCAAGGCCGGGCAGGTGTCGTCGGGCGCGTTCTTCGTCAACGGCAGCAAGAAGGCGACCGATGGACACCCGGTGGCGGGCAACCACGTCGTGCTCAAGCACCTGAGCGCCACCAAGGACGCCAAGATCACCGCCAAGCTGTCGCTCAAGGGCGGCGGCCACGCCTCGGCGACCCGGGCGTACCTGCCCTGCAAGGGCTGACCACGTAGGGGGCCTGTCCGCCTGTCAGGCAGCCATGGCTGCCTGACAGGCGGACGTCCTGGAAGGCCTCACCCGGCGACGAGCTCCTGCGCGCGCTCGCTCGTCTTCCGGTTCATCCCGCGGAAGCTCGGGATCAACGCCGGCGCCATGGTCGTGGCGAAGTAGGCGAACCCGACGACCAGGAGCGCCGGCGACAGGCCGATCCCGCTGACCAGCACGCCACCGAGCACGCCGCCGAACGGCATCAGCGACCAGCACAGCGCGCTGCTCAGCGACGTCACCCGGCCGACCATCGCGCGCGGGATCCGCTCGAACTGCACGGCGCCGAGGACCGGGTTGAGGAAGCCGGACGACGCGCCGCCGACCACGCACATCGCCAGGATCGCCCACAGCGGGACGCCGATCGCGAACAGCACGAACCGCGGAAGCCCGGTCACCAGGTAAGCGACGAGATAGGTCGCGAACCGCGGGAGGCGCGGGCCGTAGGCGGCAGCCACCACCGACCCGAGCATCGAGGCACCGCCCCACACCGAGAACACCAGCCCGACCGCGCCCACCCCTGCGCCGGAGTCGTGGGCCCACACCGGCAGCAGCACCGCCGACCAGGCCAGGTCGAGCAGGTTGGTCGTCGCCACCATCAGGCACAGGCTCATCAGCACGGCGTCGCGGCGCAGGAAGTTCCAGCCCTCGCGCAGCTGCGCGGCGTACGACGCGGTGGCCGCGTCCTGCTCGCCCTCGACGGGCGCCTCGCGGTGTACGCCCGCGAGTCTGCGGGTCGTGAGGAGCAGGACGACCGCGCAGATCGCGAACGACACCGCGTCGACCGCGACGGCGTTCGCCGCCCCGATGGCCGCGACCAGGCCGCCGGCGATGGCGGCGCCGATCATCGTGGCGCCGCGCTCGATCGCCGACGACAGACCCGTGGCGCGCTCGTACGGCACGTCCGCCTTCTCGACCAGGGCCGGGATCAGTGCGGTGGTGGCTGCGTCGCCCGGGCCGCGGAGGGCCCCGGCGACGGCGACGAGCCCGAGCAGGAGGGGGAACGTCAGCGCGTCGGTGTGGTGCAGCACCGGGATCAGCCCGACCACCACGAACGACGCGCTGTCCGACGTGATCGCCGTCCGGCGCGGCCCGACCCGGTCGACCAGCGGCCCGGCGAAGGCCTTGAGCAGCACCATCGGGGTGATCTCGGCGAACGCCACCAGCCCGGTGCGCGTCGGCGAGCCCGTGGTGATCAGCACCAGCCACGGGATCGCGATCATCGAGACCCGCGTGCCCAGCAGCGAGACGGCTTCGGCCGTGAGCCAGCCGTACAGCGGGACACGACGTGCCGCCGGGCGCCCGAGAGTGAGCGTCATCGCTGGTCTCCCTTCAGGACGACGGTGCCCGGGCGGGGGAACGCGTTGAGGTTGACCACGAAGACTCCCGCGGCGGGCTCGTCGTCCGCGGCCTCGCCGTACTGCTCGATGACGTCGACGAGTGCGTTCACCAGCCGGTCGGCGCCCTCCGCCGTGAGCCGGAGGTGCCAGTCGCTCGTGGTGCACGCCTTCTGCCAGGGCTCAGGCAGGTAGCGATGCTCCCCGGCGAACTGCATCAGGGTCTCGGTGTAGGCGAGTGCGACGGAGTGCAGGTACGCCTCGGTGCTCTCGGCCTCCTCCTCGCTCCCCCTGCGCGAGTCGAGCTTGGCCCGAGTGCTCTGGTGGGCTGCCTTCCACCAGCGGTCGCGCGCGTCGCCCCGCAAGGCGTCCTCCTCGATGAAGCCGTGCTCGGCGAGCTGGCGGAGGTGGTACGACGTCGCGCCGGTGTTGAGCGCCAGCTTCTGGGCGAGCTGGGTCGCGGTCGCCGGGCCCTCGAGGCGGAGCAGCATCAGCATCTTCAGGCGGGTCGGGTGCGAGAGCGCCCGCAGGCCGGCCGCGGACGGGGTGATCGAGGTGGGCACATCCGCAACATACCTTTGCAAATGCTCTTTGCAAAGATGTTTGTGCAAAGAGATGCATGGAATCTGCCGGCGTCGGCTGGGTACGGCCCCGGCATGTCCTCCTTCGAGCGCGACACCGACTACCTCCCCGACCGGATCACCCTGAAGCCGGGCCGGTCGCAGGATCCCTACGAGGGGGCTCCGGAGGCACCCACCTGGCACGCGGCGCCCGGCGCCTTTCGACTGGTCGCGGCCTGGGCCTGCCCGTGGGCCAACCGGGCGATCATCGTCCGCCAGCTGCTGGGGCTGGAGGACGTGATCTCGATGGGTGTCTGCGGTCCGACGCACGACGACCGGAGCTGGACCTTCGACCTCGACCCCGACGAGCGCGACCCGGTGCTCGACATGGAACGCCTGCAAGAGGCCTATCTGCTGCGCGACCCGGCGTACGAGAAGGGCATCACCGTCCCGGCGATGGTCGACCTCGCCACCCGCCAGGTCGTGACCAACGACTTCCCGCAGATCACCCACGATCTCTTCTTCGAGTGGCGCGACCATCACCGTCCGGACGCGCCGGACCTGTGGCCGGAGGGCGACCGCGAGGAGATGGAGGAGGTCATGGACCGGGTGTACGCCGACGTCAACAACGGCGTGTACCGCTGCGGCTTCGCCGACGACCAGGACTCCTACGACGACGCGTTCAAGGAGCTCTTCGCGACCCTCGACTGGCTCGAGGACCGGCTCACCGACCGCCGATTCCTGATGGGGCGCGCGATCACCGAGGCGGACGTCCGGCTGTTCACGACGCTGGCCCGCTTCGACGCCGTCTACCACGGGCACTTCAAGTGCAACCGCAACAAGCTGACCGAGATGCCGGCGCTGTGGGGCTATGCCCGCGACCTGTTCCAGACGCCCGGGTTCGGCGACAACATCGTCTTCGACCAGATCAAGCGGCACTACCACCTCGTGCACACCCACCTGAACCCGTCAGGGATCGTGCCCGACGGTCCCGACCTCGACGGCTGGCTGAAGCCGCACGGCCGGGGAAGGCTCTAGCGTCGCGCGGTGGCGGGTCGGGTGCGGATCGGGATCTCTGGCTGGCGCTACCCGGCCTGGCGCGGTGACTTCTATCCGAAGGGACTCGCGCAACGACGCGAGCTGGAGTACGCCGCCGAGCACCTCACCTCGATCGAGATCAACGGGTCGTTCTACTCCCTGCAACGCCCGTCGTCGTACGCCGCGTGGCGGGCCGAGGCGATCGCCGTACGGGAGGACTTCGTGTTCGCGGTCAAGGGACCGCGCTACGTCTCACATCTGAAGAGGCTCAAGGACGCAGAAGTCCCGGTGGCGAACTTCTTCGCATCGGGACTTCTCGCACTCGGAGAGACCCTGGGACCGATCCTCTGGCAGCTCCCCGAGAGCTTCCGCTTCGACGCCGGCGTCGTCGACGCGTTTCTGGCGGCGCTGCCTCGGACGACGACGGACGCGGCCGAGCTCGCGCTCCGGCACGACGACAAGGTGCCCGACGACCGGGCGCTGACGACCACCGACGCGAGGCGTCATCTCCACTACGCCCTGGAGTTCCGCAGCCCGTCGTTCGCGACGCCGGAGGCCGCCGAGGTGCTGCGCCGGCACGACGTGGCGACCGTCCTTGCCGACACCGCCGGCCGCTGGCCCAAGGTCGACCAGGACACGGGGAAGGTCCGGTACGTGCGGCTGCACGGCGACCAGGAGCTCTACGCCAGCGGCTACACCGACCGGTCGCTCGACGACTGGGCCGGTCGGGTGCGGACCTGGGCCGATGCCGGCCAGGACGTCTTCGTCTACTTCGACAACGACATGAAGGGCTACGCCCCCCACGACGCGATCCGGCTCATCGAGCGACTCTGATCGCCCGCACGCCGGTCACCCGAGCGGGGCGGCCGCCTCCTCGGTGTCCTCCCGCCCCTGAGCAGCCTGACTGCGGTCGACGAAGTCCTTCTGCCGGATCAGCACCAGGCACAGCAACCCGGCGACGAAGGCCATCACGGCGGCGATCATCGTGATGTGGTTGAGCGAGTCGACGACGCCCGACGTTCCGACCCGGT
>JAICSK010000205.1 GCA_025936915.1 Nocardioides sp. | reverse complement strand
GTGCTCGCCTTCCCGCTGCACATGGCCGTGCTGTCGTCGCCGGAGTTCCCGTTCCCGGCGATCGGCATGGTGCACCTGCACAACGCGATCACCCAGCACCGGCCGGTCGAGGTGGGTGAGGTGCTCCAGCTCGAGGTCCACGCCTCCGAGCTCCGGTCCCATCCCAAGGGCACCGCCGTCGACTTCCTCGCTGTCGCGACGGTCGATGAGGAGACGGTCTGGGAGAGCACGTCGACGTATCTCCGCCGCGGGGCCTCGTCGGACGCCCGGGTCTCGACCGGCTCGACCGACGGCACCGGCCCGACCGAGGTGGTGCCAGGCCGCGTCACCTGGCGACTGCCCGGCGACCTCGGCCGGCGGTACGCCGCGGTGTCCGGCGACCACAACCCGATCCACCTGCACCCGCTGACGGCCAAGGCGCTCGGCTACCCCCGACAGATCGCGCACGGGATGTGGAGCCTGGCGCGCTGCGTCGCCGCCCTGGAGAACCGACTCCCCGACGCCGTCACCGTCGAGGCGGCGTTCAAGAAGCCGATCCTGCTGCCGGGCACGGTGGCCTTCGGTCAGGACGCGGTGCACGACGGCGACGGCATCGCGTTCTCACTGACCTCCCCTCGCGACGGAGCTCCGCACCTCGTCGGACGCACCCGCGGAGACTCCTGATCCGCACGCGTCCGGCAGACAGAGGCGTTCGCGCTCTACTGCGAGCGGGGCTTCGAGGAGGTCGCGCCATACGACGACGTTGCCGAGGAGATACGCGACCGGCCGGTGTTGTTCCGGCTCGAGCTCTGGCCCCCCTGCACGAGTTGTGAGTCCCCGGCGACCAGGTGCTCGATCGGCACCGTCGTTGCCGTGGTGACGCCGGCGAGCCGGTCCTCGACCACCCGGCGTACGACGCCCGCGACGAGGTCGGCCAGCTGCACCCGAGGGTCGTCGCGCGAGTCGACCCGGCTGAAGCCGGCCAGCCGACGACCGGGGTACGACGTGGCGAGCTCGTCCGCGATGGCCGCGACGCGAGCAGGCGTGAGCACCGACTGCTCGTCGTGGACGATGTCGACGTCACCCACGGCGCTCCAGTGGCCGATCGTCCAGCGCAGAGCCGCGAGGAGGGGCTCGGACAGGGGCGAGGCCGGTGGTGCCGCGACGTACGCGCCGGCACGGTTCAGCGCCTGGGGTGCCGCCCAACCCCTGAGGAATCGTCCCTGCGCAGCGGGCAGCAGAGCCACCGCGGCATCGACCGCCTCGACCCAGGCTTCGATCGTCGCACCGAGTCGCCGGCGGCGCCTGATCCAGAGCAGGTCGCGCGCAGCCGCCAGGACGGCTTGCTCCGACGTCGTCGGGAGCTCGGCGAGAACGGTGTCGAGGCGGAGCGCCCGGTCCCAGGTCTCCGGCTCCTCGCGCGGGCTCCACCAGCCCTCGGGGCTCGTGTCGGAGACCAGCACCTGCGCCAGCCGTGCCAGACCGAACAGCCGGGTGTCGGTCAGGTGGACCACGGCCCGTCCGGCCAGCGGTCCGTCCGGTGCGACCAGCCAGGCCGCGACGGGCCCGGCCCAGGGCCGGTTGAGGCGCGACGCCTTGAGCTCCATCGCGCCCGCGCCCAGCCGTCGTCGTACCTCGTCGGTCAGGGCCGAGGCCGTCTCGATGTCGAGGTGGACGCTGGCGTGGGTGAACACCCGGCTGCGGCCGAAGAGCGATCCGCCGACGAACCCGGACTCGTCGCAGGCGATCTCGACGGTACGCCGGCCGGAGCTCATCGACCGATGCTAGGCAGACGTCCCGACGTCAGCGAGCCGATTTGGCTGCACGGTCAGCGAGTGCGGCGGCGGATCAGGCCTTCCTGGGCCACGGTCGCGACCAGCGTGCCGTCCTCGGTGAACACCCGGGCCAGTGACAGCCCTCGGGAGCCGCTCGCCGACGGGGACCACTGGTCGTAGAGCCACCAGTGGTCCGCCCGGAACGGCCGGTGGAACCAGATCGTGTGGTCGAGCGAGGCCGGCATCAGCTCGGGCGAGCCGATCTCGATGTCGTGGGGCACCAACGTCGCGCCGAGCAGAGTGAGGTCGCTGGCGTAGGTGAACGCCGCGACGTGCAGGTCGGGGTCGTCGCCCAGCTCGCCGTTCACCCGCACCCAGAGCTGGGCGCGGGCCGGTCGTTCGTGGTCCTCGCCGAGGTGCGTGTGCCCGGGGTACGCCGTGTTGCCGAGGTAGCGCGTGTCGAGCGCGGCCCACTCCTTGGCGAAGTCGTGCGCCGAGCGCTTGTCGCCCGAGCGCAGCTCGGCGATCTGGGCGAAGGTCAGCCCGTGATCCGGTCCCGGCACCTCGGGCATCACGTCCTGGTGCTCGAAGCCGGGCTCGGGCCGCTGGAAGTTCGCGGTGAGGTAGAAGATCGGGTGGCCGTGCTGCCGGGCGACCACCCGCCTGGTCTCGAACGAACGACCGTCGCGGATGCGTTCGGCGTCGTAGATGATCGGCACGGTCGTGTCGCCGGGGCGCAGGAAGTAGGCGTGCATCGAGTGCACGTCGAGCCCGTCGTCGGCGGTGCGGATGGCGGCTATCAGCGCCTGCGCGGCGACCTGCCCGCCGAACACCCGCTGCCGGTCGGTGTCGGGACTCCGGCCCCGGAAGAGGTCGGTGTCGAGGGTCTCGATGTCGAGGAGCTCGGCGAGCTCCGCGGCGGAAGAGGGCACTCAGCCCTCGCTCTCGGGTCCGTCGAGGCCGGCCAGGAACTGCTCGAACTGCCGGCCGATCTCCTCGCCGGTCGGGATCGGCTCGTTGTCCGCCAGGAGGCTGTTGCCCTCGTGCTCGGCGCGGGCGAAGGCGTCGTACTGCTGCTCGAGCGCCTGCACCACCTCGAGCACCTCGGTGTTGGCCGCGAGGTAGGTCGCGATCTCCTCGCCGCGCGATCGGGCCGCCTCGCGCAGGTCGGTCAGGTCGACCGCGATCCCCGCCGCCCGCTCGACGTGCTCGAGCAGGGAGACCGACGCCTCGGGGAAGTCGAGCTGGGCGAGGTAGTGCGGGATGTGCGCGACGAACCCCATCGCGTCGTGGCCGGTCTCGCCGAGTCGTAGCTCCAGCAGGGCCTGGGCGCTGGACGGGATGCGCAGCTCGCCGCGCCAGGGGCTGTCGGCGGCCAGCAGCGACGGGTTGTTGGCGTGGTGGGTGATCGCGATCGGCCGGGTGTGGGGCACCGCCATCGGCACCGCGCCCAGCCCGATCACCCGGCTGACGCCGAGCCGTTCGACCACGAGGCGCACGGTCGCGGCGAACGCCTCCCACTTGTTGTCGGGCTCGGGCCCGTGCATCAGGAGGTACGGCGTGCCGGCGTCGTCGGCGAGCAACCGCACGACCAGACGCGGCGCGTCGTACTGCTCGTAGTGGTCGCGGACGAACGACATCGGCGGTCGTCGCGCGCGGTAGTCGTGGAACTCGTCGACCTCGAACGTCGCCACCACCCGGCCACCGCCGGCCTCGTGGACGAGGTGGCGAGCGGCGATCGCCGCCGAGCTCCCGGCGTCGAGGAACCCGTCGAGGACGAGCACCATCGCCAGCTCGGTGAGTCCGTCGAGCTCGGGCACGTCGTCGACGATGTGGACCAGGCGGTCGGGGTGGGGCACGGGAACCTCTCGGATCGGGGACCTTCCTCAGCGTCCCAGGCGTCCACCCTATTCCGGAGCCCGCGGGGAACCCGGCGAGGGAGGTTCGCATGCGTGGCCGACGGTCGAGGAGCGCGCCCGGGGCGGTGCCGCCGCTCTCGACACGCTCGACCGAACGAGCCCGTCATCCGACGGGGCGAGCCTCCAGCACGTTCCACTCCGACACGGGGTCGGCAAGTCGGCTGGCCGTGAAACCCGATGCCGTGAGCAGCCCGTCGTACTCCGCCTGGGTGCGCTCACGCGCCCCGAAGAGGACCAGCATGTGCAGGTCGACCAGATGGATGTCGCGCAGCTCCTCGAAGGACCGCCCGGGCGCGTCGAGCACGTGCTCGACGACGAGAAGTCGTGCGTCGTGGGACATGGCCGCGCGGACGTTCCGCAGGATCGCGACGGCCTCGGCGTCGTCCCAGTCGTGCAGCACGTTGGCGATCGTGTACACGTCGCCACCCTCGGGGACCGAGGTGAAGAAGTCACACGGGACGGCGCTCGCTCGATCGCCGAGTCCGGCCTCGGCGAGAGCCGCCTCCGCCTCAGCAGCCACGCCGGGCTGGTCGGCGACGACGCCCTTCAACGAGGGCAGCGCCTCCAGCAGCCCCGCGAGCATGGCGCCGCGGCCGCCGCCGACGTCGAGCAGGGTCAGGGCGTCGGAGAGATCAGTGGCCGCGAGCACCGCGGTGACCTGGGCACCGGCGCGACGCGCCATCGCCGCGTTGAACCTCCGCTGCGCCTCCGGGTCACGGGCGAGACGCTCCCAGGACGGCATCCCGTTCACCTGCTCGAAGACCCCGGACCCGGTGCGCACGGCGGCGTCGAGCGCACCCCACGCCGCCAGGTTGGGCAAGGTGGCCTGCATCAACACCAGGTCCCGCAGCCGGCTCGGGTGGTCCTCGCGCAGCGTCGCCCCGAGCACCGTCAGCTCGTACGCCGCGTGGTCACCGACGGTGAGCAGCCCCAGGTCGACCAGGCTGCGAACCAGTCGGGCGAGAGTCGGCGGATCACTGTGGGTCACCTCCGCCAGGGCGTCCACGGTGAGCGGATCGTCGAGGGCGT
Organism: Nocardioides sp.; assembly: GCA_025936915.1. GTDB lineage: Bacteria > Actinomycetota > Actinomycetes > Propionibacteriales > Nocardioidaceae > Nocardioides. Next base: position 356 of record JAICSK010000205.1, on the reverse strand, counting down.
CGAAGACGCCGAGCTCGCAGGCCGCCCGGAGCTCCATCGTGATCCAGGCGCCTCGCGCCATCCAGAGGACGGACCGGACCGGATCGTCGTTCATGGGCATCTCCTGCCGAGGGCTCGTGCGATCCTGGCACACCGACGAACCTTTCGAGGACCACATCTCGTCTGGGCTGTGAGAGGCGGGGACCGGCGCCGCTCGGGACTGGAGGATCACGGTGGTACGACGGGACAGGTCGGAGTTCGCGGAGTTCGCGCTCGCGCGAGCCGCGGCGCTGCATCGCGCGGCGGACCTGATGGTGGGCGACACCCAGCTCGCCCAGGACCTCGTGCAGGAAGCGCTCAGCCGGACGTACGTCGCG
>JAICSK010000277.1 GCA_025936915.1 Nocardioides sp. | reverse complement strand
TGCCGTGCAGCAGAAGTTCCGCTGGACATGGATGCTCGTCCCGAGCAGTGGCGCTCTTATGTCGCGACGGTGTCACACGTCCGCACGCTGCCCGAGGATGAGTGTCGAGCCGCGCTTGATGAGACCGAACGCCTCGCTGCACAGGCGTGTGCGGCGTCAGGCGATCAGGTCGTGCCGCCTATCTACGACACCGTCTGTGTGCGTTGGCACCCAGAGTGGCCGAGCCCCATCGAGTGAGGCTCATACGCGGCTACTAGTGACGCATGTACTGAGGTGGGCATGGGACTGGCCAGCGCATGTCCGTTCTGAGGGGTAACGCCGTCGCCGGCGTTAGGCGACTCCAGCCTTGAGGAGCGAGCAGGATGCCGATGACGAGGCCGACCGGGCGGCTCCTGCGTGAAGAGGTGCGGCCTGGTTCAGGTGGTGGGGTGGCGGTGGTCATGGTTGTGGTCTCCTTTCTCGTCGCCAGGCGACGGCAGGACCGCGGCGCTGAGCCGATCCACCACGAAACGGCGGTTTCCGGGACGCGCAGATGAGCTCCGGATAGAGCCGCCCGTGTGGGTGACTACTTGACCTCGGAGCGGCGCAGAGAGAGCAGCCCGACGACGAGGGGAATGACGATCCAGATCATCGTGGTCGAGCCGAGCATCGCCCACTCCTTGACAGTGTTCGTGGCGCCATCGAGGAGCGCCACCTGCGTGTAGTGCCAGTCGATCCACGGCTGCAGGTCCTCGAACCACGAACGCACCTGAGCCAGGAGCGCGAGAATGCCGGGCATGACTAGTGAAGCGACGAAGTAGCCCACGATCGCGGCCGCGGAGTTGCGCAGCACGACACCAAGGGCGAAGCCGAAGGCCATGCCCACCAGGTTGTAGAGCACCATCTGGAGTGCCATGGACAACGAAATGTCCCACACGGTGTCGACGCCGGCGAGTGCGGAACCGGCCACGTTGCCGAGGGCGCCCACGGCGAAGGCGACGGAGACGGCGCCGAGGCCCACCAGGAGGGTCGCGATCGCCTTGGCGCCGATCACGCGTTCGCGGCTCGGCACCAGCGTGAACGTCGTGAGCCCACTTCGCTGGCTCCACTCACCCGTGACGGCCAGGATCGCGATGATCGGCAAGATCACTGACATCGGGAACCCGCTCGCCCTCACGAAGTTCTGGTAGGTGACGTCGCTGTTGAGGCCGAGGACGAGGAGCGACCCGGCCGAGATGGGCGACAGGGCGCCGATGCTGATGAGCATCCAGAATCCCGAGCGGGTGTTGAACATCTTGCGCAGCTCGACCTTGACGAGTCGGGTGGCCGGGATGGGTTGGGCGGTCCGTCGGGCCGGCTCGGCCTCGATGGTGTCGGGAGGGATGATCGTGGCGGTCATGCCGCAACTCCTTCGCGTTGGGTGTCGGCGGTGAGCGAGAGGAACATGTCTTCGAGCCCGGTGCCCTCGGCGGACCGGAGCTCGGTCAGAGGGATCCCGGCGGTCAGGGCCACGGATCCGACCCGAGCGGGGTCGGCGTCCGTGCGGACCGAGCCGTCTCCTGCGAGCGTGCTGGGGATCCCTGCCTGTTCGAGGGCGTGAGCGAGGTCGCGCGGTGACGTCGAGCGGGCGAGCGTCCCGGCCGCGGCCAGCAGCTCTTCCTTGGTGCCGGCCGCGACGATCTTGCCGTTGCCGATCACGACCAGGTCGTCGGCGATGACCTCGATCTCGTGGAGCAGGTGTGAGGACAACAGGACGGTGCCGCCCTGGCTGGCGAAGCCCGTCAGCAGGTCGCGCATCCACCGGATCCCCGCGGGGTCGAGCCCGTTGGCGGGCTCGTCGAGGATCAGCACCCGGGGGTCGCCGAGCAGTGCGGTGCCGATGCCCAGTCGCTGACGCATGCCGAGGGAGTAGTTGCGCACCCGGCGCTTGGCCTCCGAAGGTGTCAGGCTGACGAGCTCGAGCATCTCGTCGACGCGGCGGCGGGGCAGACCCATGGTGTCGGCGGCAATGGTGAGGATCTCGCGTCCGGTGCGACCGGCGTGCTGAGCCGAGGCGTCGAGCAGGAC
>JAICSK010000017.1 GCA_025936915.1 Nocardioides sp. | reverse complement strand
CGGGTCACCACGTTGTCGCCCTTGAGCGCCGAGATCGGGATCACCTCGAGGTCGGGGATCGAGAGCTTGGTGGCGAACGTCGTGAACTCCGCGTGGATGTTCTCGTAGATGTCCTGGTCCCAGTCGACGAGGTCCATCTTGTTGATCGCGAGCACGAGGTGGGGCACCCGCAGCAGCGACAGGAGTACGGCGTGCCGTCGGCTCTGCTCGGTCAGGCCCTGGCGGGCGTCGACCAGCACCAGGCCGAGATCGGCGGTCGAGGCGCCGGTGACCATGTTGCGGGTGTACTGGATGTGCCCCGGGGTGTCGGCGATGATGAACTTCCGGGTCGGCGTCGCGAAGTAGCGGTAGGCGACGTCGATCGTGATCCCCTGCTCGCGCTCGGAGCGGAGGCCGTCTGTCAGCAGGGCGAGGTCGGTGTAGTCGTAGCCACGCGAGTGGCTGGTGGCCTCGACGGCCTCCAGCTGGTCCTCGAAGATCGACTTGGAGTCGAGCAGGAGGCGACCGATCAGGGTGGACTTCCCGTCGTCGACCGAGCCGGCCGTGGCGAAACGGAGCAGGTCCATCAGAAGTAGCCCTCCTTCTTCCGGTCCTCCATGGCGGCCTCGGAGAACCGGTCGTCGCCACGGGTCGCGCCGCGCTCGGTGACGCGGGCGATGGCGATCTCGTCGATGATCTTGTCGAGCGTGTCGGCGTCCGACTCCACGGCTCCGGTCAGGGTCAGGTCGCCGACGGTGCGGTAACGCACGGTCTTCTCGACGACCTCCTCGCCCGGCTTGCAGGGATTGAGCGGGCTCTCGGTCATCCACATGCCGTCGCGCTGGAAGACCCGACGCTGGTGGGCGAAGTAGATCGACGGCAGGGCCACGGCCTCCTGGCGGAGGTAGTGCCAGATGTCGAGCTCGGTCCAGTTGGAGAGCGGGAAGACCCGCATGTGCTCGCCGCCGTGGAGCTTGCCGTTGTAGAGGCTCCAGAGCTCGGGCCGCTGGTTCTTCGGGTCCCACTGGCCGAAGTCGTCACGGTGGGAGTAGACGCGCTCCTTGGCGCGGGCCTTCTCCTCGTCACGACGGCCGCCACCGAACAGGGCCGTGAAGCCCTCGCGCTCGACCACGTCGAGGAGGGTGCCGATCTGCAGCCGGTTGCGGCTGGTCTTGCCGTCGTCGACCACGACGCCGTTGGCGATCGCCTCGTCGATGCTGGCGACGACGAGACGGACGCCGAGGCGGTTGACCCAGTTGTCGCGGTTCTCGATGACCTCGGGGAAGTCGAGGCCGGTGTCGACCTGCAGGAGGGGGAAGGGGATCTTGGCCGGGAAGAACGCCTTCTCCGCCAGCCGCAGCATCACGATGGAGTCCTTGCCGCCGGAGAACATCAGCGCCGGCTTCTCGAACTCCGCCGCTGCCTCACGGAAGATGTGGATCGACTCCGCCTCCAGCTGGTCGAGCTGGCTCAGCTGGTAGTCGGCATGGGTCGGTGGAGCGGAAGTCATGTGGATGCGGAGGCCTCTCGATGGGGAACGCAGCGATCATGCTATCGGCGGAACCGGCCACGCCTAAACTCGCGGCGTGACCGGCACCGAGGACGGATCGACCGTCTGGCGACTCGCCACCCACGCGGCGTACGTCGAGTCGGGGGAGCGGGTGGTCGTCCTCGACCTCGATCACCTCGACCATCCGCCGTACGTCTTCGAGGGATCGGCTGCCCAGGTCTGGTCCTCCGTCGACGGCGACCGCAGCGAGGCCGAGATCGTGGCCGGCCTGGCCGAGGCGTTCGACGCCCCCGCCGACGTGGTCGCCCACGACGTCAGGTCCTTCATCGACCAGCTACGAGATCTTGGCCTGGTCGTCGCGGACGGCGGCTGAGCCCGCAGCCGCCGGTTCGACCCGTCGTTCGCCCTCGAGCTCGGCGACCGTGGGCGAGCCGAACATCGGCATCCCCTGGGTACGCCGGACCAGACCCCACACGAACGGCAGCACCACGACCATCGACAGCCCGACCAGCGCGATGAACACCGGGTGGGTCTGGTCCTGGCCGGCGCCCAGCGGCGCCCACCCGGCCTTGTCGAGAAGTGCCAGACCGGACATCGTCAGGACGATCACGATGCCGCGCCGGATGAACGACTGCGGCACCCGCGGTGCGATCCGGCTGCCCAGGATCGTGCCCGGGGTCGAGCCGATCACCAGCGGCACCAGGATGTGCCAGTCGAGGCCGTTCAGCGCGATGTTGGAGATCGCCGCGGCGATCACCAGGGGCACGGCCTGCACGAGGTCGGTGCCGACCAGGCGCAGCGCGGACAGACCGGGGTAGAGCATGACCAGCGCGATCATGATCACCGAGCCGGAACCGACGCTGGTGACGCCCACGAGGAGTCCGCCGAGCGCGCCGACCGCCATCGTCACCAGCGGTCGGATCTGCGGGTCCGGGTCGGCCGCGGGGCCGCCACCGCGCACCCGGCGCAGGTTGATCACGAGCCGCAAGGCGTACGTCGCGGCCGCGAACAGCAGGGCGAACCCGATGCACTCCTTGAGGATGTCGTCGAAGTCGGCGGAGTCGCCGAGCGATCGGTGCAGGATCCACGGCCCGAGAAGTGCGAACGGCACCGACCCCAGGACCAGCCACTTGGCGAGAGCCCAGTTGGGCTTGCCCTCGCGGGCGTGCGTGAGGGCACCGCCGGACTTGTAGATCGCCGCGGCGGTGAGGTCGGCGGTCACCACCGTCGAGGCGTCACCGACGCCGAGGAAGATCAGGGCGGGCGTCATCAGCGCACCGCCCCCCATGCCGGTGAGACCGACGACGGAGCCGACGAGGAACGCGGCGGCGATGATCGAGAAGAAGTCAGACGTGAGCCAGTCGCCCATGGGCGCGGTCCTTCCATAGAAGGTTGGGCAAGACGCCTAAGTTTACTGATTGACGCGAGATTGTCCAGTTCGGCGTGTCGGCGACTCGCCCTCCAGCTCGGCCACCGTGGGGGCGCCGAACATCGGCAATCCCTCGGTACGCCGGATCAGGCCCCACACGAGCGGGACCAGGACCACCATCGCGAGGCCGACCAGGGCGATCAGCACCGGGTGGGTGTCGTTCTTGCCCGAGCCCAGCGGCGCCCACTGGGACTTGTCGAGCAGGGCCACCCCCGACATCGTCAGCACCACCACGATCCCGCGGCGGATGAAGGACTGCGGCACCTTCGGTGCGAGCCGGCTGCCGAGCACCGTGCCCGGGGTCGAGCCGATCACCAGCGGCACCAGGATGTGCCAGTCCAGGCCGTTGATCGCGATGTTGGACCCGGCGGCCGCGAGCACCAGCGGCACCGCCTGCACCAGGTCGGTCCCGACGAGCCGCACCGGCGGCAGCCCGGGGTACAGCATCAGCAGCGCGATCATGATCACCGACCCGGCGCCCACGCTGGTGATCCCCACCAAGAGCCCGCCCAGGGCGCCGACACCCGCGGTGACGAGCGGCCGGATGTGCGGATCGGGGTCGGCGGGCCCGCTCTCGTCGTGGACGCGGCGCAGGTTGAGGTAGAGGCGCAAGGCGTACGTCGCGGCCGCGAACAGCAGGGCGAACCCGATGCACTTCATCAGCAGCCGGTCGAGATCCTCCGGATCGCCCCCGGCTATGCCGTGGATCACCCAGGGTCCGATGAGAGCCGAGGGGACCGAGCCCACGATCAGCCACAGCGCCAGGGTCATGTTCGGCGAGCCCTGGCGTGCATGTGTGGCGGCGCCGGCGCTGCGCGAGACGGCCGCTGCGGTCAGGTCCGCGGTGACCACGGCCGAGGCGTTTCCCACGCCCAGGAAGATCAGGGCCGGCGTCATCAGCGCCCCACCACCCATGCCGGTGAGGCCGACCACGATGCCGACCAGGAAGCCGGCGGCGACGATCGAGAAGAAGTCCGCGGTGAGCCAGCCGGCCACTACGCCGTGCTCCCGTCCGCCGGGTCGCGGCGCAGCCGCTCGACGACGACCTCCAGCAGGGACTCCATGGCCGACGCCGCCCGACGCGCCTCCTCGGGCCCGCGCCGGTAGGGGTCGTCGATGTCGTGCTCGGGCGATGCGGGCACCCGGCGCGTGGCCAGGGCTGCGATCAGGTCGCGTCCGCGCAGCACCGGGTCGGCGGCCTTCGCGCTGGCCGCGAACTGGCCCAGCGTGAAGATCTTGCGGAACGCCGCCGGCCGGTCCTCCAGGAGCCGGGTGCGGTGGTCGGCCTCCGCCGTCAGCACCAGATCGGCCTCGTCGACCAGCTCCCCGGTCGCCACGCGGCTGCGGAAGGACGTCGTGTCGGTGCCGAAGCGGGCGAACTCCGCCTCCATCGTGTCGCTCACCGGCGCCGCGTCGAAGCCGTGGGTCCCGGCGCTGCTCACCTCGACGCCCGAGTCGGGCCCGAGGAGCTGCCGCGCCCGGAGCTCGAGGTACGGCGAGCGGCAGATGTTGGCGGTACACACGAACAGCACCCGGATCGGCTCGTCGTTCCCGGGCCGACGACCGGAGATGTGACCTCGTTCGGCCAGCGCGTGGAGCACCTCGTCGCGGCAGTCGTCGATGCCGCGTCCGGTGGTGTCGATCCGCAGATCGGCGTCCGTCGGCTCCTCGTAGGGCGACGAGATGCCGGTGAAGTCGGGGATCTCGCCGCGACGCGCCTTCGCGTACAGGCCCTTGCGGTCGCGGCGTTCGCACTCCTCGAGCGGGGTGGCGACGTGCACCAGGAAGAAGGCGCCGCCCGCGGCCGCCGTCATCGCCCGCACGTCCTGGCGGGTCGCGTCGAAGGGCGCGATCGGGCTGCACACGGCGACCCCGCCGTGGCGCGAGACCTCGGCGGCCACCCAGCCGATCCGGCGGATGTTGGTCTCGCGGTCCTCGCGGCTGAACGTGAGCCCGGCCGAGAGGTTGCGGCGTACGACGTCCCCGTCGAGGCTGGTCACCGTGCGCTCGCCCGACTCGAGCAGCGCGTCGATCACGGCCTGGGCCACCGTCGACTTGCCGCTCCCGGACAGACCGGTGAAGAACAACACGAGCCCGCGACGCTCCGGACCGGGCTGGTCGGCGTCGACGATGGCCGCGATGTCGTCGGGATAGCTGCCGTCGTCCGCGTCGTCGAGGGCGAGCACCGGGTCGGTGCCGGCGTACGTCGAGACCACCCGGAGGCCGAGGTCGTGATCGACCGTGGCGTCGCCGTGGGACGCGAGCGGCACGGCCACGACGGCACCACCGGGCAGGCGTGCGACGGCGGCCAGGGAGGCGCGGAGGAGGGCGACCGCGGACAGCTCCGGGCTGCCGGGGCCCGTCAGGGCCAACAGGACGACCGGCGTCCCGAGGTCTCGGAGACGGTCGATCTCCTCCTCGGTCAGGGCGTCGACGACCGGCACGAAGGTGGCGCCCGCGTACCGCTCACGCACCTCTGCCGGCGTGAGGTGGAGGCGGCGGAAGGGGCCGTGCTGGGCCCGGGTCAGCTCCTCGACCCGGCCGTCGGCGTGCAGCACGGCCAGCGGGAGCCCCTCGGGGTCCACCAGCTCGACGTCCCCGCCCGCGAGCGCGTCCGGGAGGTCGAGGGTGACCGGTGAGCCCGGCTCGCCGAAGCGGGTGAGCGGCGCCAGCGCGCCCGCGGTGAGGAGCTCGAGGTCGGCCAGCTCCCGCGGCGACGGGCAGTGTTGGGGCGTCGACACGGGCACATCCTGCCAGTCGGCACGTAGTCGGCAGGCGATCCCGAGCCCAGGTCTACGCTCGCGACCGTGGGGGGAGACGCAGGGAGCTCCGGGGTTGATCCGGCCCGGGTCGCGGCGCTGAAGGAGCGGGAGGACGCCGCTTTCGTGGCCGCGCGGCCGCGGAGTGCGCAGATCTGGTCGGCCGGGCGGTCCGTGATGCCGAACGGCGTGCCGATGAGCTGGCTGCGGACGTCGTACGACCACCCGCCGCTGTTCGTCGACTCGGCGTCCGGCTCGCGGCTGCGTGACGTCGACGGGCACGAGTACGCCGACTTCAACATCGCCGACATGTCGATGTTCACCGGCTACGGCCCGCAGCCGGTCGTGGACGCGGTGAGCCGACAGGTGGGCGCCGGCTCGCAGTACCTGCTGCCGACCGAGGACTCGGTCTGGGTGGCCGCCGAGCTCGGCCGGCGTTACGGGTTGCCCCTGTGGCAGTTCACCCTGGCGGCGACCGGCGCGAACACCGAGGTCATCCGGGTCGCGCGGGCGCTGACGGGGCGGCCGAAGGTGCTGTTCTTCGACGGCAAGTACCACGGCCACTTCGACGACGTGCTGGTCGAGCTCGAGGACGGCCGGCTCGTGGCGGAAGAGGCCGGACTGCCGCACGACGTGACCGCGCGCACGCTCGTCGTACCGTTCAACGACCTCGACGCTCTCGAGCGCGCCCTCGCCGATCGTGACGTGGCCATCGTGATCACCGAGCCGGCCCTGACCAACAATGTCGGTCTCCTGCTGCCCGATGACGGCTTCCACGACGGGCTGCGCGACGTGACCCGACGCACGGGCACGCTGCTGGCGTACGACGAGACGCATACCCAGGTCGTCGGTCCGGGCGGGCTCACCCGTCGGTGGCGGCTGCAGCCTGACCTCGTCACGGTGGGCAAGTCGATCGCCGCCGGCATCCCGCTGGGCGCCTACGGGATGACCCCGGACGTCGCCGAGGTGCTGCAGCGACCCGGCGGACGCGACGCGGACAAGCCCCAGGTGGCGGTCGGCGGCACGCTGTTCGGCAACCCGGTGTCGATGGCCGCCGCCCGGGCCACGATGAGCGAGGTGCTCACCGACGACGCCTACGCCCACAGCCAGCGGCTCGGCACGCGGCTGGCCGACGGACTGGCCCAGATCGTTGCCACCTCGGGGATGGCCTGGACGACGCACCGCTTCTGGCCGCGCAGCGGGCTGTCGTTCGGTCCGGTGATGCCACGAACGGCGGCCGAGGCAACGGAGACCTTCGACGTCCCGCTGCGGCGGCTGATGCGGGTGTACCTCGCCAACCGTGGCGTCTGGGACGCGATCGTCGGCGCCGGGCCCACCTGTTCGGTGGCCGCGAGCGACGAGGACGTCGACGCCTACCTCGCGGCGTTCGGCTCGCTGATGACCGAGCTCGGGTGACCCGTCGAGACACCGGCCCGGGTGCGCGTCCGACCCGCCGCTACTGTGGCCGCGTGAACGCCGTCCCGGTCGCCGAGATCGTCCGCAACGGCTTCGTCGAAGGACATCACTACGGCTCCGTGGTCGCCCTGGCCGCAGACGGCACCGTCGCGTGGTCGGTGGGCGACGCCGACGTCCCGGTGCTGCCGCGCTCGTGCAACAAGCCGGTGCAGGCGCTCGGGATGGTCCGCGTCGGGCTCGACCTCCCCCCGGAGCTGCTGGCGGTGGCCTGCGCCTCGCACTCCGGCGAGCCGTTCCACATCGAGGCGGTACGCCGCATCCTCGCCGACGCCGGCCTCACCGAGGCCGACCTCCAGACACCTCCCGACTACCCGCTCGACGACACCGCCCGCGAGACCGTGATCCGGGAGGGCGGCGGTCGGGAGCCCGTGCTGATGAACTGCTCGGGCAAGCACGCCGCGATGCTCGCCGCGTGCGTGGCGAACGGCTGGCCGACCGACACCTACCGGGACCCCGAGCACCCGCTCCAGCAGGCGGTCGCCGCCACGTTCGCGGAGCTGACCGGCGAGCCGATCGCGGTCACCGCCGTCGACGGCTGCGGCGCTCCGTTGTTCTCCGCCTCACTGGTCGGACTCGCGGCGGCGTTCCGCCGGATGGCGCTGGGGATCTCGGCCTCGGGAGCCGCCGACGCCGACGCCGCGCGGGTCGCGACGGCCATCCGCACCCACCCGGCGTACGTCTCGGGGACCACACGCGACGAGCTCGCCCTGCTGACGGCCATCCCGGGCGCGATCGGCAAGGCCGGGGCCGAGGGCTGCTACGCGGTCGCCCTCGCCGACGGGCGGGCGTTCGCGCTCAAGACCGACGACGGCGCCGCGCGGGTGCGCCCCGTGCTGATGGCCGAGGCGTTGCGGCGGTCGGGTGTCCTGGACGAGCCGGGTGTGGACGCCGAGGCGGTACGCCGGACCGGCGTCGTCGAGCTGCTCGGGGGCGGCCGGCCGGTGGGGGAGATCAGGGCCGTCTTCGGGTGACTGCGGTTCGGCTGCTGTCTCGTGCTAGCAAGCGGGCGATGCAGAAAACGCTGTGCTCACGCGGAACTTGTCGCGATGTGACCGCATTCACGCGGTCCGGGTTTTGCATTCTGCTAGCAACAGCTAGCACCATGGGGATATGGCCCGGAGCAAGGTCGGCAAGACCGTCGAGACGCTCGGCGACTACCTGCGCGAGCAGCGGCAGTCGTCGCGGCTCTCGCTGCGCCAGCTCGCCGAGCAGGCGGGCGTCTCCAACCCCTACCTGAGCCAGATCGAGCGCGGTCTGCGCCGCCCGTCCGCGGAGGTCCTGCAGCAGCTGGCCAAGGCGCTGCGCATCTCGGCGGAGCAGCTGTACCTGCGGGCGGGGATCGTCAGCCCCGACGACGCCGTCGGCGGGTCGGTCGAGCTCGCCGTCCTCGGCGACCAGCTGTTGACCGAGCGGCAGAAGCAGACCCTGCTCGACGTGTACGCGTCGTTCCTCGCCCTCAACGCGGGCAGCGGCACGCCCTGACCGTCCCCGGCGTCGCCGGGACACACCACCCACCAAAGGAGAACCATGCCCACCAAGTTCGACATCCCCACACAGCTCCCCGAGCGCGTGACCCGTCCGTTCTACGCCGGCGTCGGCGTGACCGACCGCGTGGTCGAGGTCGTGCGTGACGCGGTCGCCGACGTGCAGCAGCGCGCGCTGGCGTTCCAGAAGTCCGTCGCGGGCCTCGAGTACCAGCCGCTGCGACGTCAGGCCACCCAGGCCATGACCGCGCGCGTCGACGAGATCGGCAAGGACGCGCAGGCCCGCCGTCGTGCGCTGGAGGAGCGGGTTGCCGCGCTCCCGTCCGAGGCCAAGGACCTTCCGGTCCGGCTGCAGAAGCTGGTCGACGACCAGGTCGCCACCGCCGGCGTCACCTTCGACGAGCTGGTCAAGCGCGGTGAGGTGCTGGTCGGCCGGATCCGTCGCCAGCCGTCCACGGCTGCGACGACGTCGTCGGCGAAGACCACGGCCGCGAAGGCGAAGACCACCCGCACGCAGGCGTCCAAGACCGCCTCGACCGCGAAGAAGTCGGCCGCGCGCACCACCAAGAAGGCGGCCAAGAGCCCGGCGCGCAGCAGCACCAAGGCGACCGCCACCGCCGCGAAGGCCACGGCCGCCAACGCCACCCGGGCCGCCGGCGACGCGGCGCAGAAGGTCGGCGACTGACTGCCCGACTCCGCTCTGGGTACGACCGCTACGGACGCCGGTCCCTGGGAAGTATGTGCTCCCAGGGGCCGGTGTCGTCGTTCTCTGTGGGGCCGTGGCGGTGGCTGTGCCACCGTCCGGCCGCGGGGAAGGGTGGATATCTCACCGCCACGTCGGCCGCGTACGGGTGCGGCGGACTGGTTCCGGCGACCGCGCGACCGAGCGCATGAGACGCTGGTGCCATGGAGTCCGAGCAGCGCCCGTGGGGGGCGTGGTACGTGCTGGACGAGGGTCGGGGCTACAAGGTCAAGCGGATCGAGGTGCGCGCCGGCTCTCGGCTGTCCTACCAGACCCACGAGCACCGCTCGGAGCACTGGACGGTGGTCCAGGGCACGGCGACCTGCACCCTCGACGGTGAGTCGTTCGAGCTCGAGGCCGGTGGCTCCGTCGAGGTCGGAATCGGCACGGCACACCGGGTCGCCAACCTGCATGACGACGACCTGGTCATCATCGAGGTGCAGCGAGGCGTCTACACCGGCGAGGACGACATCGTCCGGCTGGAGGACGACTACGGCCGCGACGGTAGCGCCGCGAGGTAGTCACGAAGCGCCAGGCGCGCGTCCACCGGCTCGAACCCGGTGGCTTCGAGCTTGTGCAGCGACAGCACGCTGTGCGCCGGCCGTGGCGCGAGCGCGCGGCCGTCGGCGTACTCCTCGGTGCTGACCGGGCGTACGTCGTCCCGGTCGCGACCGCGTTGCTCGAAGACGTCCTTCGCCACGTCGGCCCACGACATCGCGGAGCCGCTGTTGCTCACGTGGTAGATCCCGAACTCCGCAGGGCGGTCGACCAGATGCCGGGTCGCCCGCGCGATCTCGCCGGCGAAGGCCAACCGGCCGACCTGGTCGTGGACCACCGACGGCGTCGCCCCCTCGTCGGCGAGCCGGGCCATCGTGCGCACGAAGTTCGTCCCGTCGCCGATCACCCACGACGTGCGCACCACGTAGTGCCGCGGCGTCGTGCGGACGGCGAGGTCGCCCGCAGCCTTGCTCTGCCCGTACACCCCCAGCGGCGCCAGGGACTCGCCTTCGTCGTGCTCGCCCACCCTGCCGTCGTAGACGTAGTCGGTGGAGAAGTGGACCAGCGTGAACGCGTACCGGGTCGCCAGCCGGGCGAGCTCGGCCGGGCCGCCGGCGTTGACCGCCCAGGCGCGCCGCCGGCCCTCGTCGGTCTCGGCCTCGTCCACCGCGGTGTACGCGGCGGCGTTGAGAACCACGTCGTGCTCGCGCCACGACCACTGCGCCAGCGAGACCGGATCGGTGAGGTCGAGGTCGGCCCGGGTCACTCCGCGGGCGCCGGGGAACGCCGCGACCAGGGCGCGACCGACCTGGCCCTCAGCGCCGATCACCAGCGGGTGTCGGACCGGCACGGGCGTCACCCCCGCGAGCGGTGGCGCCGACCGGTCGCGCTCGGAGAGCACACGCTCGTCCGCGGGCAGCGGCCAGTCGATCGCGAGAGCCGGGTCGGCATGGTCGACGGCCACGTAGTCCGCGTCGGGTCGCCAGTGGTCGTTGACCAGGTAGGAGTACGCCGTGGCCTCCACGAGTGTCTGGTAGCCGTTGCCGACTCCCCGGGGCACGAACACCGCGACCCCCGGCTCCAGCGTCACGGCGTACGTCGTGCCGAAGGCGTCGCCCTCGCGGAGGTCGACCCACGCGCCGTACGCGCGGCCGCTGGTGACCGTGACCAGCTTGTCCCAGGGCTCGGCGTGCATCCCGCGGGTCGTGCCGCGAGCGGCGTTCCAGGCGACGTTGGCCTGCACCGGACCGAAGTCGGGAAGTCCCAGCGCGGTCATCCGCTCGCGCTGCCAGACCTCGGCGAACCAGCCGCGGTCGTCCTCCCGCAGGTCGAGGCGGACGACGAGCAGACCGGCGATCGGCGTCGTCGAGATGCTGCCCGCCACCTACATGCCCTTCGCGGCGTACGCCGACTCGGTCGCGGCCTTGTGCGGCTCCCACCAGGAGCGGTGGGCGTCGTACCACTCGATGGTCTGGGCGAGCCCGGTCTCGAGGTCGCCGAACCGCGGCAGCCAGCCGAGCTCGAGCCGGAGCTTGCCCGACTCGATCGCGTAGCGCTGATCGTGCCCGGCGCGGTCGGCGACCAGCTCGTAGTCGTCCTCGGAGCGACCCATCAGCCGGAGCAGGGTCCGCGCCACATCGAGGTTGCTCCGCTCGCCGTCGGCGCCGACGAGGTAGGTCTCGCCGATCCGGCCGCGCTCGAGGATCGTGAGCAGCGCGGAGCTGTGGTCGTCGACGTGGATCCAGTCGCGCACCTGCCGACCGTCGCCGTACAACCGCGGCCGTCGCCCCTCGAGGAGCTCGGTGATCTGGCGCGGGATGAACTTCTCGACGTGCTGCCAGGGGCCGTAGTTGTTGGAGCAGTTCGAGATCGTGGCCCGCACTCCGAAGCTGCGCACCCAGGCCCGGACGAGATGGTCGGAGCCGGCCTTCGCCGCCGAGTACGGGCTGCTGGGCCGGTACGGCGTGTCCTCGGTGAACCGCTTCGGGTCGTCGAGCGCGAGGTCGCCGTACACCTCGTCGGTCGAGACGTGGTGGAAGCGGACCTCGTGCTGGCGAACCGCCTCGAGGAGCACGTAGGTGCCGACGACGTTGGTCCGGATGAACGGCTCCGGGTCGTCGAGGGAGTTGTCGTTGTGCGACTCCGCTGCGAGGTGGACGACGGCGTCGTGCGCGGCGACGAGCGGCTCGACGGTCGCGGTGTCCGCGACGTCACCGGCGACGAGCTCGACCCGATCGGGCGGCAGGTCGGCCAGGGCCTCGGGACTCGCGGCGTAGGTCAGCTTGTCGAGCACCGTCACGTGCGCGTCGGTGTGCTCGACCAGGTGGCGCACGAAGTTGGCGCCGATGAACCCGGCGCCTCCGGTGACGAGCACTCGCTCCAGTCCTGGCACGGCCCCGATCCTAGGTCTCGACATCCCTAGGATGTCTGCCCATGCGGGGCATCATCCTGGCCGGTGGCACCGGCTCGCGGCTGCATCCGATCACCCTGGCGGTGAGCAAGCAGCTGGTGCCGGTCTACGACAAGCCGATGATCTACTACCCGCTCACCACTCTGATGCTGGCCGGCATCCGTGAGGTGCTGGTGATCACGACGCCGCACGAGCAGGAGGCGTTCCGGCGTCTGCTGGGGGACGGGTCGGCGTACGGCGTGCACCTCTCGTACGCCGTGCAGCCGTCCCCCGAGGGCCTGGCGCAGGCGCTCCTGATCGGGGAAGAACACATCGCCGGCGAGCGCTGCGCGCTGGTGCTCGGCGACAACATCTTCTACGGACCCGGACTGGGCGCCCAGCTGCGGCGGTTCGCCGACGTCGACGGGGCCGCCATCTTCGGCTACCGCGTGGCCGACCCCTCGGCGTACGGCGTCGTGACGTTCGACGAGCGGGGCCGGGCGACCTCGCTGGAGGAGAAGCCCGCGCACCCGCAGAGTCACTACGCGGTGCCGGGCCTGTACTTCTACGGCCCCGACGTCGTCGAGCACGCTCGCACGCTCACCCCGTCCGCGCGAGGCGAGCTCGAGATCACCGACCTGAACCGGCTCTACCTCGAGGCCGGGCGACTGTTCGTCGAGGTGATGCCCCGCGGCACCGCCTGGCTCGACACCGGGACCGTCGAGTCGCTGATCGCGGCGGGCGCCTTCGTCCAGGCGATCGAGGAGCGCCAGGGCCTCAAGATCGGCTGCCCGGAGGAGGTCGCCTGGCGGATGGGGTTCCTCGACGACGCCCAGCTCCTGGAGCGCGCCGAGCGCCTCACCAAGAGCGGGTACGGCGACTACCTGCGCTCGCTTCTCGACGACTGAGCGCGCTGACCTGCCGGTGACCGGGCCGCTCGGGCGTGCCGAAGCGAGTCGCAGCTCGCCACCGACCTTCGGGGTCAGTAGGCCCCGCGCGAGGACAGCACGGCGCCGACGGTGCGGGCCAGGATCACCAGGTCCTGGATCATCGACCAGTTGTCGACGTAGTAGAGGTCGAGCCGGATCGACTCGGTCCACGACAGGTCGGAGCGGCCCGAGACCTGCCACAGGCCGGTCATGCCCGGGCGCACCCGGAGCCGGCGCGACTGCATGAGGGTGTAGCGGTCGACCTCCAAGGGAAGGGGAGGCCGTGGGCCCACCAGGCTCATGTCGCCGCGGAGCACGTTGATCAGCTGGGGCAGCTCGTCGATCGAGTAGCGGCGGATCCACTGACCGGGCTTGGTGATCCGCGGGTCGCGCTGCATCTTGAACAGGCCCTCTTCGTAACCCATCTCGCTGTGGAGGTCGGCCAGGACCTGCTCCGCGTCGACCACCATGCTGCGGAACTTGAAGCAGGTGAAGTAGTCGCCGTCGCGGCCCACGCGCGTCTGCCGGAACAGCACCGGCCCGCCGTCGTGGCGCTTGATCTTCCAGGCCGTCCAGAGCATCAGCGGCGCGGCGAGCATGAGCAGCGACGCGGAGCCGAGGATGTCGAAGGTCCGCTTCGCCCAGCGCAGCGCGTCCTGCGACCGCGGCCGGTCGAGATGCAGCAGTGGCAGGCCGGCGACGGGGCGGACCCGGATGCGTTCGCTCGACACGTCGGTCACGCCCGGCGCCATGATCACCTGGACGTTGTCGGACTCGAGGTCCCAGACCAGGTTGCGCATCGCGAGTGGGTGGTCGAAGGCACCGCCGACGACGAACACGACATCGGCGTCGTACGCGCGGACCAGGTCGGCCGCCTCGGCGACGTCACCGAGAACGGCGACGCCGCCCTCGGTCTGCGCCACGTGGCCCTCGGGGACCAGCGCGCCCAGCACGTCGTACCCGAGCCAGGTCTCGCGGCCCAGTACGGAGGCAACGGCGTCGACGTGCTCGTCGCTGCCGACGACCACCGTGCGCTGGGCCAGCGCCCCGTGCCGGCGCGCACGGTGCAGCGAACGGCGCAGCACGAAGCGGCCGGCCACCAGCAATACCGGCCCGACCACGAACGCCAGGACGAAGAATCCACGCGAGAGCTGGAACTTGGACAGGTAGCAGCCGATGCCGAGGAGCGCCGCGGTGAGCAGGCTGGAGTTCACCACGGCCTTGTACTCGTCGGCGCCGGCGCCGAAGACGCCCTGGTCGTAGCCGCCGCGCAGCGCGATCACGAGGATCCAGCCGAGCACCAGCGGGATCGCCACGAAGGCGACCGACTGACCGAGGTTGGGGCCGTCGGCCGACGAGGAGAGACCCGGAGCCTTGCTGCTGTCGAACAGCAGCACGCGACTACGCATGTAGGCCGCGACGGCCACGGCGGCTGCCACCAGGACGAGGTCGAGCATGAGTGCGGTCAGCGGCAGAGCGCGCAGGGCGCGGCTCTGGATGCGTAGCGACGCGACCGAAGGTACGACGGTGCGTTCAGGCGCAATGCCCATTGGACTTTCCCCCACGCAACCCCGGAACGCCCCACGCGCTCCTGAAATCCCCCGAGTTGCGTAACGGGAGTCTAAACCCGTCGGGGAGACCCTGGAACCGTTCGCCGAATCCTTTACATCCGACGGATCGGTGGCGGCAGGCGCGCGGCGACGATGCCGGGAGCGGTCCTTGCCTTGGCTACCCTGACCGGCATGAAGATCCTGGTCACCGGAGGAGCCGGCTACCTCGGCTCGACCACCGCCAAGGCGCTCGAGGCCGCCGGGCACGTGCCGGTGGTCCTCGACTCCCTGCTGACGGGTCCCCAGGCCTTCGTCCGCGACCGGATCTTCTACGAGGGCGACATCGGCGATCGCGAGCTGGTACGACGGATCGTCGAGGAGCACCCCGACCTCGAGGCCACGATCCACATGGCGGCCCGGATCGTCGTCCCGGAGTCGGTCGAGAAGCCCTACGAGTACTACCGCGACAACGTCGCGAAGTCGCTGGAGCTGTTCGACCAGCTGGTCGAGCTCGGCAAGCCCCGTGTGGTGTTCTCGTCGTCGGCGTCGCTGTACGCGATCAAGGACAGCTTCGAGGTGCGCGAGGACGACCCGCTCGACCCGACCTCGCCGTACGCCCGCACCAAGCGGATGATCGAAGAGGTCCTCGAGGACATGGCGGCCGCGACCGACCTGCGTGCGATCATGCTGCGCTACTTCAACCCGATCGGGTCCGACCCCGACCTCGAGTCCGGCATCTACGCCAAGGAGCCGAGCCACGTGATCGGTCAGCTGGTGATGGCGGTCCGCGGCCAGAAGCCGGGGTTCACGGTCACCGGCACCGACCTCCCCACGCGCGACGGCACCGGGATCCGCGACTACCTCCACGTGTGGGACCTGGCCCGGGCGCACGTCCGCGCGGTCGAGCGCTTCGACGAGGTGATCCGCGCCGTCGGCATGCCGAGCGTGGTCGTCAACGTCGGCCGGGGCGAGGGCGTCACGGTCCGCGAGCTGATCGCGGCTGTCGAGAGGGTCAGCGGGAGGTCGATCCCGCTCACCGAGGCGCCACCCCGCCCGGGTGACGCCGTCGGTGCCTTCGCGAACGTCGACCGCTCCCACGAGCTCCTCGACTGGCGCACCGAGCTCAGCCTCGACGACGCCATCGCCTCGGCCCTGGCCTGGGCCGACCGGCGACTCGAGGTCCTGGGGTACGAGTGAGGTCGGTCCGGTACGCCCTACCCGTGGCCGCGCTGGCGGCCGTCCTGGGTGTGGTCGTCGGAGGGACGGCCGCGCCCGCGGACGCGACGCGCGACTTCCGGTTCACCTCGCCCGACGGCGGAGGCAGCAGCGCACCGCTCGCCGGACGCACGATCGTGATCGACCCGGGGCACCAGCTCGGCAACCACAACTTCCCGCGCGAGATCGACCGGCTGGTGCCGGCCGGCGGGTTCGAGAAGCCGTGCAACACCACGGGTACCGCGACCAACGGCGGCTACCCCGAGGCCACGTTCACCTGGCAGGTCGCCCGGCTGTTGCGGACGAGGCTGGTGTCGCTGGGGGCGACCGTGATGATGACCAGGCACTCCAACCGTGAGGACCGGTGGGGCCCGTGCGTCGACGTGCGCGGCCGTGACGGCAACAAGGTGCACGCCGACCTCAAGATCAGCATCCACGGCGACGGGTCGTACGCCGCCGGCGCGCGGGGATTCCACGTCATCGCGCCGACCGACCGGCGTCCGTGGACGCACGACATCTACCGGCCCTCGCGTCGGCTCGCCCTCGACACCCGGTCGTCGCTGAAGCACGTGGGCCTCCGTGTCGCCAACTACATCGCCGGCGGCGACGGGCTCGACTTCCGCTCCGATCTCGGCACGATCAACCTCTCCGACATGCCGACCGTGATGGTCGAGCTCGGCAACATGCGCAACGCCAGGGACGCCCACCGGATGACGTCGAAGGCCGGGCGGGCGACGTACGCCCGCGGCCTGGCGCTCGCCGTACGCCGCTTCCTCGGGTGATGTCGAGCTGATGACGCGGCTTCCGGCGAGCCTCTCGGCACTGCGCCACGAGAACTTCCGTTGGTTCTGGATCGCAGGGACCGTCAACACCTCCGGCTCGATGATGGCCGGCGTCGCGCTCGCCTTCGCCGTCTTGTCGATCACCGACTCCTCCAGCGCGCTGGGCATCGTGCTCGCCGCGGAGACGATCCCGCTGGTGCTGTTCCTGCTGTTCGGAGGCGTGATCGCCGACCGGCTCCCACTCACCCTCGTGGTGCGGGCAGGGATGGTCGTGCTCGGCCTCAGCCAGGCCGCCATCGCGACGCTCGTGATCACCGGCGTCGCCCGCATCTGGATGCTGGTCGTCCTCGCGGTGGTCAACGGGATGGCGAGCGCGGTGACCTTCCCGGCGATGCAGTCGATCCTTCCGCGGCTCGTCCCCCGCGAGCTGCTCCAGCAGGCGAACGCACTGCAGTCCTTCTCGCGCGGAGCCCTGCGGATCGTCGGACCCACGATCAGCGCCCTGCTGGTGGTCGGCGCCGGCGCCGGGTGGGCGCTGGCGTTCGACGCCGCGACCTGGCTCGCGGCCGCGGCGATCCTGGCGAAGGTGCGGCTTCCCGGCCGTGCGCCCCGCGGCGAGACCTCGTCCACGATGGACGAGCTGCGGACCGGCTGGACCTACTTCCGTCGTACGACGTGGCTGTGGGCCGTGGTGCTGGGGTTCGGCTTCTTGAACATGATCCACATGGGTGCCTGGTTCACGCTCGGACCGGCCCGGGCCAAGGAGACCTTCGGGGCCACCGGGTGGGGCCTGATCCTCTCGGCGGAGTCGATCGGCCTGATCCTGACCACGGTGGTCCTCCTGCGCCGTCCGCTGCGTCGTCCGCTGCTGAGCGGGATGCTGGGCATCTCGCTGCTGGCGGCGCCCATGGCGGTGCTGGGGTTCTACCCCCACGTCGGCGTGCTCCTGGTCTGCACCTTCGTGGCCGGAGCCGGGACCGAGGTGTTCTCGATGGGTTGGAACCTCGCGATGCAGGAGCACGTGCCGGAGGACATGCTCTCCCGCGCGTACTCCTACGACGCCCTGGGATCGTTCGTGGCCATGCCGTTGGGCCAGCTCGCCTTCGGTCCGCTCGGCGCGGCGTTCGGCTACCGGGACGTGCTGGTGGTCAGCGGCATCGCGTACGCCGTGGTCAGCCTGGCCGTCCTCTCGTCGCGCTCCGTCCGTGACCTCCCGCGGATCGAGTCGGCCGAGGCGTCGCTGGCTGCTGGGTAGGGTCGCGAGCATGGACCTCACCCTCACCGACGAGGAGCGCGAGATCCGCGAGTGGGTGCGGACCTTCGTCACCAGGGAGCTGATGCCGCTCGAGCCACAGGTGCTCGAGCGCGAACGACGGGGAGCGCGCGGGATCACCTTGGACGAGGTCGCGGCGTTGCAGGCCAAGGCGCGGCAGTCCGGCTTCTTCGGCATCCAGACGCCCGAGGAGTACGGCGGGATGGGGCTCGGCGCGGTGATGCACGCGCTGATCGAGGCCGAGCTCGGTCGGACGTTCGTGCCCTTCAAGTTCGGCGGCGATGCCGACAACATCCTGTTCGAGGCCAACGACGAGCAGAAGGAGACTTACCTCCGACCCACGATCGAAGGGACGCGTCGTAGCTGCTTCGCGATCACCGAGCCGGGCGCGGGTTCCGATGCCCGCAACATCCGTACGTCCGCCGTACGCGATGGTGACGAGTGGGTGATCAACGGCGAGAAGACGTTCATCACCGGCGGCGACGTCGCCGACTTCGTGCTGGTGTTCGCCGTCACGGACAAGGAGAAGGGGGCCGACGGCGGCGTCACCTGCTTCCTGGTCGACCGCGACGCGGGGTGGACATCGGCGGAGATCCCGACGATGGGGCAGTGGGGACCCGCGTCGTTGTCGTTCCAGGACGTGCGGGTGCCGCACTCGGCGATCCTCGGCGAGGAGGGCCGTGGCTTCGAGCTGGCGATGCGGTGGATCGGCAAGGGCCGGTACCTGCTGCCGGCCCGTGCTCTCGGCGCGTGCGAGCGTCTCGTCGAGATGGCGATCGACCAGGCGAAGAACCGAGTGACCTTCGGGGAGCCGATCGCCAACCGGCAGGCGATCCAGTGGATGATCGCCGACTCCGCGGTCGAGATCGAGGCGCTGCGCTGGCTGGTCCTGAGCGCGGCCTGGCAGGTGGACCACGGCCTCGACTCACGGCAGGGGCAGTCGATGGCCAAGCTGTACGGCGGCGTGCACGCCAACCAGATCGTCGACCGGGTGCTGCAGATCCACGGGGGCATGGGCTACACCCGCGAGCTCCCGATCGAGCGGTGGTACCGCGAGCTCCGGCTGCTGCGCATCTACGAGGGCACCGACGAGATCCAGCGTCGGACCATCGCACGCAACCTGCTGTCGGGGCACGTGTCGGTCCGCGGTCACCTGGGCTGAGGGACGCCGGGCCGGACGACGTCCAGGAAATCCATGGCGCGCAGGACCGAGCGGACGTGCGCGACCTCGTGGGTGCGGAACAGGTCGGTGCCACCCAGCCGCGCGAGCACCGCGAAGAACCCCTCCGCCTTGCGGAACTCGTCCTCGAACAGGTCGAAGGCGTGCGGGAGCGCGTTGCAGACGGGGACGCCGAGGCGGCGTAGCCGGAAGCACTGCGCGAGGACCGCAGCCTGGTGTCGCACCCGGACCGCGGGGTCGACCAGATTGCCGTAGTAGAACCCGAGCCCGGGGTCGATCACGAGCCGCCGGACGCCGAGCGAACGGGCATGCTCGATCCGCGGGCCGAAGTGGTCGACGAGGTAGGGCAGCGGATCTGTGTCCGACGGGTGGTCGGCGGGGGCGCGGACGTGCTCGGGTTCGCAGAAGCAGAGGATCACGGCCACGTCGTACGACGCGGCGCAGGCGAGCATCTCGTCCTCGCCGTCGCGGCCGGTGAGGTTGAGGACGCGCGCACCCGCCTCGAGGGCGGCCGTGACGACGTCGGGCCGGTAGGTCTCGACGGAGACCAGACACTCGTGGGCGAGGGCCTCCACGACCGGCAGGAGGGTGGCGCGCTGACGTGCCCCGTCGACCCGAGCCGCACGGGCCGTGCTCGACTCGGCGCCGAGGTCGACGACCTGGGCGCCCTGCGCGACCTGCGTCCGGGCCTTGCGGATCGCCGCCTCCGTGGATACCGCGATGCTCTCCCGGTAGGTCGAGTCGCGGGAGAGGTTGACCGTGCCCATCAGCACGGGCTCGGCGCCCCCGATGGTCACGCCGTTCACGGTCACCGGGTCGACCGGCAGGGCGAGGTCGTCGGCGTACTCGCTGTGCAGCGCTGCCAGCGCCGACAGCGAGATCATCCCGGCAGTCTAGACAGCGGCGGTGAACCCCCCGCGGCGTGCGCACGTCTTCCCGTGTGACGATGGGGTCGATCGCCACGCCGACGACCACGACCAGGGAGACACCGGATGCGAGTGCTGCTCGGCGAGCACGACGACCTGGGGGAGCTCTACGCTCCGCCCGACCAACCGTGGCTGCGGGTCAACATGGTGGCCACGATCGACGGCGCCGCGACCGGCGACGACGGGACCAGCCGGTCGATCAACACCGGGGCCGACAAGATCGTGTTCGACCTGCTCCGCGAGCAGGCCGACGCGATCGTGGTGGGTGCCGGCACCGTGCGGATCGAGGGGTACGCCGTGGGGCGCAAGCCGCTCGTGGTGGTCTCGCGCAGCGGCTCGGTGCCGCCGACCCAGCGTGAGGCGGAGCCGGGCATGGTGGTGATGGCGACGGTCGCGTCCGCGCCGTACCTCGACGAGGCGCGCGGCCTCCTCGGCGACGACAACGTCCTGGTCCTCGGCTCCCACCGGGCCGACCTCGGGCGGCTCAAGGACGAGCTGGTCCTCCGGGGATTCCGCCACCAGCTGTCCGAGGGCGGCCCGCATCTCCTGCGGGACCTCCTCGACCAGGGCGTCGTCGACGAGCTCGACACCACAGTCGTCCCGCGGCTGGTCGCCGGCTCCCACCGCCGGATCACCGACGGCCCCCCGCTCGACGTACCCCTACGTCTCACCACCCTCGTCGAGCAGGACGGTTCCCTCCTCGCCCGCTGGTTCGTCGAGCGGTAGACCAGGCTCCTCTCGGACCATCCGTCGAGCCTGTGGATGGCGGGCACCCGGGGCGCGCGAGCTCACCTGGCCCCGGAGGGTCGACCCGAGCGGCCTGACGGGACCCACCAGGGGACAGGCTCCCGGCCCCGGGTGGCGTCGTACGAGCCACGGCCTGTTCGTCCCCTCGACCGTTGCCCTGGTCGTGGCTCCGCGGTCGTCGAGGCGGCGGCCGTCCTACCGGCGTACGGCGCCGTGAGCGGTTGGTCGGCACTGCGCTGGTGCGGCGGGAGATGGTTCGCCGGGACTGCGTGCGGGGACACGCTGCCGGTCATGCTCGCCCTCGCGGATCGTTCGGTACGGCCTCAACCAGGCATCGCGACCAGCGAAGAACGGGGGGTGAGTACGACAGCACCCTGCACCTCGAGTCCAACCGCCGGCGGCGTGACCTCGAGCGCGAGGACTCCTTCCGTGCGGTCGGGCTCGAGACCGTGGCGATGGTTGACCGGTGAGCTCGCGGAGCCGTGGACCTTCGTGGCCCGACTTCACGCGGCGTACGCGCGGGCTGCCCACGAGCCCCGCCACCTCACGTCGGTGGACGATCGAGCACCCGCATGGTGGACCCCCCACGGAGACGGTCGCCCTCCGCCGGGCGCTCACGGCTGCGCAGCGCGACCGCTGGCTGAGGTATCGACGTCCGGCTGCATGACCTCTGCCAACCGACAAGGCGTCTCTCCGGTCGTGGCAGGGTGGAGGGGTGAGCATCGACGGGATCGACCCGGACGTCGCCCCGTCCGGGACGGGCTGTGTGGAGTGCCTCGCCGCGGACGGATGGTGGTTCCACTTACGACGGTGTGCGCAGTGCGGCCACATCGGCTGCTGCGACACCTCGCCGGGCCAGCACGCCACCGCGCACTGGAAGGACACGGGTCATCCCTACATGACGAGCTTCGAGCCGGGTGAGGACTGGTTCTGGGACTTCCGCGACGAGCAGGCCTACGAGGGGCCGGTGCTCGCCGGGCCGCAGAGCCATCCCTCCGACCAGCCGACCCCCGGCCCCGCCGGCGTCGTACCCGACGACTGGACCGACCACCTGCACCAGTGAGGGCGGCCGAAGTCCCCGCTCAGCGGGGAGCGCCACTGAGCCTCAGCGCGTCCCCTTGCGGGCCCGCGCGGCGAGCTTGGCCCGTTCGTTCTGGTCGAGCACGACCTTGCGGATGCGCACGGTGTGGGGGGTGACCTCGACGCACTCGTCCTCGCGGCAGAACTCCAGACACTGCTCCAGCGACAGGCGGCGCGGCGGCACCAGCTTCTCGAAGTTGTCGGCGGTGGAGGAGCGGACGTTGGTCTGCTGCTTCTCCTTGGTGATGTTGACGTCCATGTCGTCGGCACGGGAGTTCTCGCCGACGATCATCCCCTCGTAGACCTCGGTCGTCGGCTCGACGAAGAGGACCCCGCGCTCCTGCAGGTTCGTCATGGCGTACGACGTGGCGGCACCCGCTCGGTCGGCCACCAGCGAGCCGGTGGCGCGCGAGCGGATCTCGCCGGCCCACGGCTCGTACTTCTCGAACACGTGGTGGGCGATCCCGGTGCCACGGGTCTCGGTCAGGAACTCCGTCCGGAAGCCGATCAGCCCCCGCGCCGGCACGAGGAACTCCATCCGCACCCAGCCGGTGCCGTGGTTGGTCATCTGCTCCATCCGACCGCGGCGAGTGGCCATCAGCTCCGTGATCGTGCCGAGGTACTCCTCCGGCGCATCGATCGTCAACCGCTCCACCGGCTCGTGCAGCCGGCCGTTGATCTCCCGGGTCACCACCTGCGGCTTGCCGACGGTCAGCTCGTAACCCTCGCGACGCATCTGCTCGACCAGGATCGCCAGCGCCAGCTCGCCGCGGCCCTGGACCTCCCAGGCGTCGGGTCGCTCGGTGGTCAGCACCCGAAGCGACACGTTGCCGACGAGCTCGCGGTCGAGCCGGTCCTTGACCAGCCGCGCCGTCACCTTCGAGCCGCTGGACCTGCCGACCAGCGGCGAGGTGTTGGTGCCGATCGTCATCGAGATCGCCGGCTCGTCGACGGTGATCAGGGGCAGCGCGATCGGGTCGTCCGGGTCGGCGAGGGTCTCGCCGATCATGATCTCCGGGATGCCCGCGATCGCGGCGATGTCGCCCGGGCCGGCCGACTCCGCCGGCACCCGGTCGAGTGCCTCGGTGAGCAACAGCTCGGTGATCTTCACCGACCGGGTCGAGCCGTCGCGTTGCAGCCAGGCGACGTTCTGTCCCTTGCGCAGCGTGCCCTGGTGCACCCGCACCAGTGCCAGCCGGCCGAGGAACGGCGAGGCGTCGAGGTTGGTGACGTGTGCCTGCAGCGGCGCCCCCTCGTCGTACGTCGGCGCCGGGATCGTCTCGAGGATCGTGCGGAACAGCGGCTCGAGGTCGGGCGAGTCGGGCAGCGACCCGTTGACCGGCGCCTCGAGGGAGGCCC
The DNA here is from genome assembly GCA_025936915.1 of Nocardioides sp. Lineage (GTDB taxonomy): Bacteria > Actinomycetota > Actinomycetes > Propionibacteriales > Nocardioidaceae > Nocardioides. The sequence goes on along the minus strand of JAICSK010000017.1, from coordinate 5,288 downwards.
GGCCGGCCTTGGCCGACGCGTAGACGACGGGGAAGTCGAGGGCATCTTGCGAATGGTGCTCGTCGAGCAGATCGAGGAACAGCTCGTACGTCTCGTCGACGACCTCCGCGATCCGGGCGTCCGCACGATCGACCTTGTTCACGACCAGGACGACGGGCAGGTCGGCGTTCAGCGCCTTGCGCAGCACGAACCGCGTCTGCGGCAGCGGGCCTTCGGACGCATCGACCAGCAGCACGATGCCGTCGACCATCGACAGGCCCCGCTCGACCTCGCCCCCGAAGTCCGCGTGCCCGGGGGTGTCGATGATGTTGATCGTCATCCCTGCGGCGAGTCCTGCGTCAGCCGCCGCCTTGCCGGTGTAGCGGATCGCGGTGTTCTTGGCGAGGATCGTGATCCCCTTCTCGCGCTCCAGGTCGCCGGAGTCGAGGATCCGCTCCGCGACCCCCGCCTCCTCCTGATGTGCGGTGAACGCCCCGGCCTGGTGCAGCATCGCGTCGACCAGTGTGGTCTTGCCGTGGTCGACGTGCGCGACGATCGCGACGTTCCGGAGGTCAGAACGGGTGACAGACATGGCGGTACGACGTCGCTTTCGCAGGTGGGGTTGACCCCTGATCGTATCGGCGGGACGTGGAAGGGCCCGCATCGCCGGAGGCCGCCCGGCGGACAACGACGAGGGCCCGGTCGCGGTGCGACCGGGCCCTGCGTTCGACAGGAGTGCTTACGCCGTCAACGCGGCACTGCGGAGCATCTCGGCTGTGGCCAGCCGGACTCGAAACCGACGCTGCCGGGCCCAGAGGGGGGTCAGGGCACGGTCGCGGTTCGCCAGGTCAGCCGTTCGGCTGATCCGGTCTCCCAGGCAGTCCTCGCACGGACAACCACGGGCACCTCGGGGGGAGTCGGTGCTCATCGTTTGCCTCCTTTTGCCCTAAGAGACGGTCAAGTCGGAGGGCATGACGCGACTCTCGCACCCGACCGACGGGCCGCTCAGCGTCACGCTGCTGCGCGTCCACCGGCCCGCGAGGGAACGCTCGGCACCACCGCCGACCGTGACTTCGGAATCCGCAGATCAACCGGCTCGAGACGACGGGTTCCGCAATTTCGTAGGGGGAGACTTTTTACCGTCGGGGACCACGTCACGGAGCCGAGACCAGCTCGAAGGCCCGCCACATCGCGGCGTACCTGCCGTCGCGGGCCACCAGGTCGTCGTGGCTGCCCTCCTCGACGACCCGGCCCTGACCGAGGACGACGATCCGGTCGGCCGTGCGCGCCGTCTGCAGCCGGTGGGCGATCAGGATCGTCGTACGACGACCGGCCACCGCCGCCATCGCGGCGGACACCCGCGCCTCGGACGCCAGGTCGAGGTTGGCCGTCGCCTCGTCCAGCAGGAGCACCGCCGGGTCGACCAGCTCGGCACGGGCCAGGGCGATCAGCTGACGTTGACCCGACGAGAGCGAGGCGCCGCGCTCGGAGATCTCGTGCAGGTATCCGCCGGGCAGCCTGGCGATCAGGTCGTGCGCTCCGACCGACCGCGCCGCCGCCTCGACCTCGGCGTCGGTGGCCCCCGGACGGCCGTAGGCGATGTTGTCGCGGATCGACCCCGTGAACAGGAAGGACTCCTGGGGCACGTAGCCGAGCCGGCTCCGGTACTCGTGCAGCGACAACGTGCGCAGGTCGCGCCCGTCCAGGGTCACCGACCCGGCGTCGGGGTCGTAGAAGCGCGCGATCAGCTTGAGCACCGTCGACTTGCCGGCCCCGGTCTCGCCGACCAGGGCCACGGTCTCGTGCGCGGCGACGTGCAGGTCGAGGCCCCGTAGGGCTTCCGGCGGCCTCCGGCGTACGACGGCGTCGGCATCCGTCGGCACCCGATCGGCTGGTCCGCGCTCCTCGGTGGACGTCTCGGCCTGCGGGTAGGTGAAGTGCACGTCGTGGAGCGCGAGCTCGCCGGCGACCTCGCCGAGCGGTGCCGGATCGACGGCGTCGGAAGTGATCGTCTGCAGTCGCATCAGCTCCGAGATGCGTCCGATCGACACCCGGGTCTGCTGCCAGGAGTCGAAGACCTGCGACAGCTGCTGGATCGGGGAGAAGAACATGGTCAGGTACAGCAGGAACGCGATCAGCACGCCCGTCGTGAGGCGGCCCTGCTCGATCAGGTGCGCGCCGACACCCAGCACGATCACGTCGGCGATGGAGGAGAGGAACAGCACGAAGGGGAAGTACGTGGCGATCGTGCGCTGCGCCAGCGCCCGGCCGTCGTAGTAGTTCCGTCCGAGTCGGTGGAAGCGTCGGCGGGTGAGCTCCTCGTGGACGAAGGCCTGCGCCTCGCGGATGCCCGACAGCGACTCCTGGAAGTCGGCGTTGACGATCGCGAGCGCCTCGCGCACCACGTCGTACAGCCGGTTGGTGACGCGGCGGAAGGCCACCGTCGCGACGGCGAGCGGGACGACCACGGTGAGGGTCCACAACGCCAGCTCGGGGTCCATCAGCAGCAGGGCGACCCCGACACCGGCGAACGTGACCAGGGAGACCAGGGCCTGGAGCAGACCGTTCTCGATCAGCGTCTCGAACTGGTCGACGTCGGTGGTCATCCGGGTCATGATCCGGCCGGCCATCTCCCGCTCGTAGTAGTCGAGGGAGAGGCGCTGCAGCTGCGCCCAGATACGGATGCGCAGGCCGGCCATGATGCGTTCGCTGGTGCGCCCGGTGACGAACGTCGCGCCGACCTGGTCGAGCAGGTCGGCGAGCGCGATCACCAGGAACGCCGCCGAGGCCCACCAGAGCACGTGGACGGCGTCCGCGCGCACGCCGTGGTCGACGCCGATCCGCACCAGGTTGGGGCCGAGCAGCCCGAACACCGCGTCGAGCACGACCAGGGCGAGCCCGAGCCCGAACGACCAGCGGAACTCCCTGACGAGCCGCCACATCGAGAAGTCGGGATCCGCCCGGGTCTCCTGGAGGAGGTCGGCGTCCAGGCGGTCACGCACCGGCGGCAGGGCCTCGACCCGGGCGAGCAGCTCGGGCGTGGGGGCGAGGTTGAGCCGCCACCCGCCTCCACCCAGGCCGGGCCCCAGGGTCGGTCGCGCGGCCATCCGGGCGGCGGCGCGCTCGGTCGCATCGCGCACCGCCTCCGCGCGATCGCCCGTGCCGCGCTGCCACGCCGCCGGTGTGACGTCGAGCTGGCTCAGGGTCTCGATGGAGTCGCCGACGGCACCCGCCGCCTCGTCGTCGAGGCCGGTCAGCAGCTCGCGGTAGGTGCGGTTGCGCGCCATCAGCTCCTCGTGCGTGCCCTCGTCGGCCACCCGGCCGCCGTCGAGGAGGACGACCCGGTCGGCCAGGCCGAGGGTCGAGACGCGATGCGCCACGATCAGGCTGGTCCGGCCGGCGAGGACCTCTCGCAGCCGAGCGAAGATCCTCGCCTCGGTGGCCGCGTCGACGGCGCTGGTGGCGTCGTCCAGGACCAGGATCCTCGGGTCGGAGAGGATCGCCCGGGCGAGAGCCACGCGTTGCCGTTGGCCGCCGCTGAGGCTGAGGCCGCGTTCGCCGACCCGGGTCTCGTAGCCGTCCGAGAGCTCGAGGATGAACTCGTGTGCTCCGGCGACCTGAGCGGCCTCCTCGACCTCCTCCCGGGACGCGTCGGGTCGGCCGTAGGCGATGTTGGCCGCGATCGTGTCGGAGAACAGGAAGCTCTCCTCGAACGCCGCACCGACCTGGCTGCGCAAGGAGTGCAGCGTCACCCGTCGTACGTCGTGCCCGTCGACCAGCACCTGGCCGGCGTCCGGGTCGAGCAGACGGTGCACCAGCCGGGTGACCGTCGACTTGCCGCTGCCGCTTGCGCCTACCAACGCCACTCGTTCGCCCGCGAGCACGTGCAGGTCGAGACCGTCCAGGATCGGCTGCTCGCCGTAGCCGAAGCGCACGTCGCGCAGCTCGATCTCTCCACGCACCTCCGGCAGTGGCACGGAGTCGGGCTCGTCCACGATGCCGGGCCGCAGGTCGAGCAGCTGGAAGATCCGCTCGACACCCGCGCGGGCCTGCTGACCCACGGTCAGCACACCGGCGAGCTGCCGAGCCGGTGCGACGAACTGCCCGACGTACGTCGAGAACGCCAGGAAGGTGCCGATCGAGATCTGCCCGTGCAACGCCATCCAGCCGCCCAGCGCGAGCACCGCGACCTGGGCGAGCACCGGGATCGACTCGAGGAGCGGCTGGTAGCGGGCCTGTAGCCGGGTGGCGCGCATCCGCACGCCGTACAGGGTCTGCACGATGCCGACCATCCGCCGGAGCTCGCGCTCCTCCTGCCCGAACGCCTTGACCACGCGAACGCCGTTCACGTCCTCGTCGACGACCTCGGCGACCTCGCCCTCGCGCTGCTGCCCGTCCCAGGTGGCCGGGAAGACCTTGAGCCGCATCCGGTAGGAGACGACGAACAGCGCCGGTGCGATCACCAGGCCCACGAGCGCGAGCAGCGGTGAGAGCACGAACATGACGGCCAGGGAGACCACCATCATCAGCAGGTTGCCCGTCACGAGCGGCAGGAAGTTGAGCAGACCCTGCACCAGCGCGGTGTCGCTGTTGGCCCGGGCGACGACCTGGCCGGTGCTGAGGTGGGAGAGGCTCTGCTCGTCGAGGGTGAGCAGGTGGTCGTGCATGCGGTTGCGGAGGTCGTACTGCACCGCGATGCCGACGAGTCCGCCGCGGTAGCGGCGGAGGTAGGCGAACGCGAGCACCAGCCCCGCGATCACGACCAGGAGCAGCAGCCACGGCCACAGCAGCGCGCCGTCCTGACCGATCACGTCGTCGACGATCTTGCGGGCAACGAGCGGTACGACGGCCTGGCCGAGGCTGCCGAGCACGGCGGCGCCGAACGAGATCAGGACGTTGGTGCGGTGGACCCACACCTGCGACGCCAGCCTGCGGATCCACCCGGCCTGCTGCTCGGGCGTCTCGCTGGCTGACATGTGGTGGCGCGGTTCTCTCTCGAAGTCGTGGCCCGCAGGGCCGACGTGAGTGTAGTGCCGGGCCGGTCACGCTCGAGTCGCTGCCGGTCCCTGGTGCCTGTCGGCGGGACGGCGTACAACCAGAGCATGAGTCTCGGGTGCTGCACCTTCGTCCCCCCGTTCCTCCTCGAGCGCATCGCGGCCTCGTCGCATGACGCGGCCGTGCACTGCCGGCTGACCCTGGCGCGCGACCAGGAGCTGAGAGAGGGGCGGCTCGGCGCGACATCGGCGACGATCGCGCCGCCGGCGGCAGGTGCCGCGGCCTGGGTCGTGGACACCGCTCACAACGGCTCG
>JAICSK010000256.1 GCA_025936915.1 Nocardioides sp. | reverse complement strand
GCCTCCCTCGGCCTCGCCCTCTAGCCGACCCGGCAGAAGTGCACGCCCCGAGTGCGCTGACCCGGCAGAAACGCACGCCCCGAGTGCGCTGACCCGGCAGAAGTGCACGCTCCCAGTGCGCTGACCCGGCAGAAACGCACGCGTTGACTCACCCAGTCACCGCCAAGAGGCGTGCACTTCGGCCGGGTCGGCGTCGTACGGCGTGACACTTCGGCCGGGTCGGCGTCGTACGGCGTGACACTTCTGCCGGGTCAGCCGTCTTCGGTACGCCGTTTGAGGTAGCGCTCGAACTCTCGGGCGATGGCCTCGCCGCTGGCCTCGGGGAGATCGGTGGTGTCGCGGGTCTCCTCCAGCGCCCGGACGTAGTCGGCGACGTCCTCGTCCTCCTCGGCCAGCTCGTCGACCCCGCGCTCCCACGCGCGGGCGTCCTCGGGCAGGTCCCCGAGCGGGATGCTGCACTCCAGGAGCTCCTCCAGCTGGCCGAGCAGGGCCAACGTCGCCTTCGGGCACGGCGGCTGTGCGACGTAGTGCGGCACCGCGGCCCAGTACGAGACCGCCGGTATGTCGAGCCGCACACAGGCGTCCTGGAAGACGCCGACGATGCCGGTCGGCCCTTCGTACGTCGACTGCTCGAGCTTGAGCCGGTCGACCAGGTCGGGCTCGGTGGCGGTGCCGGAGACCGGGATGGGCCGGGTATGGGGGGTGTCGGCCAGCAGTGCGCCCAGAGTCACCACCAGCTCACCGCCGAGGTCGTCGCAGGCGGCCAGCAGCTCGGCGCAGAACTGTCGCCACCGCATGTTGGGCTCGATCCCGCGGATCAGGATGACGTCGCGGTCGAGCTCGGGCGGCGAGGCGACCGCGAGCTGGGAGCTCGGCCAGGTGATCCGCCGGTGGCCGAGCTCGTCGCTGCCGACCACCGGCCGGTTGACCTGGAAGTCGTAGAACTCCTCGGGGTCGATGGCGCCGATGATGCGCGCGTCCCACACCCTGATCAGGTGGTCGATGACGGCCGAGGCCGCGTCCGCCGCGTCGTTCCAGCCCTCGAAGGCGGCGATCACCACGGGTGCGACCAGGTCGTCGATCTCCTCGATCTCGATCACCCCGACAACAGTAGTCATCGAGGTGTCGACGACGACGTTTTGGCCGGGCCGCGGCCGCGGTGTCACGATGCGGGAACCGGGTCCACCACTCGGGACAGCGTTCCTAGGCTGGTGACCCACGAGAGCGAGGGGTAGCCGTGCCGGAGCCGCAGGGGACAGCGGGACATCGTCCCGACGCCACCGCCGAGCTCGCCGATCTGCTGCGCGAGCGGATCCTCGTGCTCGACGGGGCCATGGGCACGATGATCCAGAGCCACCGGCTCGACGAGGCTGCGTACCGGGGCGAGCGCTTCGCGTCGCGCGACGAGCACCCGGGCGACCTCGGCGGCGACAACGACCTGCTCTCGCTGAGCAACCCCGACGTGATCCGGGGCATCCACACGGCGTACCTCGACGCCGGTGCCGACATCATCTGCACCAACACCTTCAACGGCAGCCGCATCTCCCAGGCCGACTACGGTCTCGAGGACCTCTGCTACGAGATGAACCTCGCCGCCGCGATCCTGGCCCGGGAGGCGGCCGACGCGGCGGCCACGGCCGACCGACCGCGCTTCGTCGCCGGGTCGCTGGGCCCGACCTCCAAGACCGCCTCGATCTCGCCCGACGTCAACGACCCGGGGGCGCGCAACGTCACCTTCGACGAGCTGGTCGCGGCGTACCTCGAGGAGGCCCGCGGCCTGGTTGACGGCGGCGCCGACATCCTGCTGATCGAGACGATCTTCGACACGCTCAACGCCAAGGCCGCGATCTTCGCCGTCGAGACACTGTTCGAGGAACACGGCCGGCGGTGGCCGGTGATCGTCTCGGGCACGATCACCGACGCCAGCGGACGCACCCTGTCGGGGCAGGTCACCGAGGCGTTCTGGAACTCCGTCCGCCACGTCCGCCCGTTGGCCGTCGGCCTGAACTGCGCCTTGGGCGCGGAAGACCTGCGGCCGTACGTCGCCGAGCTCTCGCGCGTCGCCGACTGCTTCGTCTCCGCGCACCCCAACGCCGGGCTGCCCAACGCGTTCGGTGAGTACGACCAGGCGCCCGACCACATGGCCGAGGTGCTCGGGGAGTTCGCCACGAGCGGTCTGCTCAACATCGTCGGCGGCTGCTGCGGTACGACGTCCGACCACATCGCCGCGATCGCCGACGCCGCCAAGGGGGTCTCACCCCGCGTGGTGCCCACCGTCGTACCCGCCCTCCGGCTCTCGGGACTCGAGCCGGTGACGATCACCGACGACAGCCTGTTCGTCAACGTCGGCGAACGCACCAACATCACCGGATCGGCCCGCTTCCGCAAGCTGATCAAGGACGGTGACTACGACACCGCGCTCTCCGTCGCCGCGCAGCAGGTCGAGGCCGGGGCGCAGGTCATCGACGTCAACATGGACGAGGGGATGATCGACGGGGTCGCGGCGATGGACCGCTTCCTCAAGCTGATCGCCTCCGAGCCCGACATCTCGCGGGTCCCGGTGATGGTCGACTCGTCCAAGTGGGAGGTGATCGAGGCCGGCCTCAAGTGCGTGCAGGGCAAGGCCATCGTCAACTCCATCTCGATGAAGGAGGGCGAGCAGGCCTTCATCGAGCACGCTCGGCTCTGCCGGCAGTACGGCGCCGCCGCGGTGGTGATGGCCTTCGACGAGGACGGCCAGGCCGACAACCTCGAACGTCGTACCGCGGTGTGCCTGCGTGCCTACCGGATCCTCACCGAGCAGGTCGGCTTCCCTCCCGAGGACATCATCTTCGACCCCAACGTGTTCGCGATCGCGACCGGCATC
>JAICSK010000258.1 GCA_025936915.1 Nocardioides sp. | reverse complement strand
TCGTGCTCGGCGCCGCACGCCTGGCCGGGGTGACCGGCACCGCGGTGGTCTGCTCGGGTGCGGACGAGTCGGGGACGGCCTGGACCGATCGGGGCCGCGGGTCGGCGGCCGGGGGGCGCCGGTCGGTGTGCTGCTCGGTCGGACGCTCGGTGCGCTGCAGTTCGGGAGGCATCGGCGGGAGGACGCGCGACGACTCACGCGGCGCCTCACCGGACGTGCGGCGCTCCTCGGCGGCAGCACTGATCCGGCGCTGGAGCCGTTCGGCCAGGGGGATCCGCGCGGTGTCCTGGTGGTCGTCAGAATGGTCGGGGCGCGTCTGGACAGGTGTCTGCTCGGCAGAGCGCTCTGTCATCAGCTTCACTCTCCTGGATCGACAGCAGGTCCGTTCTCGGACTCGGGCGACGTCTCGGGAGACGCCGACCCGCCCTCGATTGTTGCATCCGGGGCCACATCGGGCGATTCGACGGATTCTCCTCCTGCCCCGGCGACACCCGACTCACCCGGCGGGGTGACGGTGCTCGAGGCCTCCTCCAGGACGTCCTCCGGCGACTCCACCGACCTGGTGACCACCGCGACGGCGTCGCCCTCCTTGGGCGTCACGAACTTCACGCCCATGGTGGATCGACCCGTCGGACGGAAGTCTTGGTTGATCGGGCTGCGAACAACCTGACCACCTTGGGTGATCGACAAGATCTCGTCGCCCTCGACCACGATGAAGGCACCGACGAGACCGCCGCGGTCCTCGTTTGCCAGGGACATCGTCTTGATCCCGATGCCGCCGCGCGACTGCTGGCGGTAGTCGGTGATCCGGGAGCGCTTGGCGAACCCGCCGTCGGTCATCGTGAACACGTACTGCGGCTTGACCGCGTCGCGCTCCTCGGCCTGCACCTGGTCGGCGCGGATGACCGACATCGACAGCACGGCATCGCCCTTGCGGAACTTCATCCCGGTGACGCCGGAGGTCGCCCGGCCCATCGGCCGCAGCTGGGTGTCGTCGGCGCGGAACCGGATCGCCTGGCCCTTGCGCGAGACCAGCAGGATGTCGTCGTCGGGATCGACCAGCTCGGCGCCGATCAGCTCGTCGTCGTCCTCGCGGAAGTTGATCGCGATCACACCTGCCTGCCGCGGGCTGTTGTAGTCACCGAGGCGGGTCTTCTTCACCAGGCCGTTGCGGGTCGCCAGGACGAGGTACGGCGCCTGCTCGTAGTCGCGGATCGCCAACACCTGGGCGATGTCCTCGTCGGGCTGGAAGCTGAGCAACCCCGCGACGTGCCCGCCCTTCGCGTCGCGAGACGCCTCGGGCAGGTTGTAGGCCTTGGTGCGGTAGACCCGGCCGGCGGTGGTGAAGAACAGCAGCCAGTGGTGGTTCGAGGTCGCGATGAAGTGCTCGACGACGTCGTCGCCGCGCAGCGTCGCACCCCGCACGCCCTTCCCGCCGCGCTTCTGGGTGCGGTAGGCGTCGGCCCGGGTGCGCTTGGCGTAGCCGCCGCGGGTGATCGACACGACCAGGTCCTCGTCGGGGATCAGGTCCTCCATCGAGAGGTCGCCGTCGGCCGCGATGATCTGGGTACGCCGCTCCTCGCCGTACTTCTCGACGATCTCGGCGAGCTCCTCGCTGACGATCGAACGCTGGCGCTCCGGCCGCGCCAGGATGTCCTGGTAGTCGGCGATCTCGGTCTCGAGCACCGCGAGGCGGTCGATGATCTTCTGCCGTTCCAGAGCGGCCAGCCGCCGCAGCTGCATGTCGAGGATCGCGTTGGCCTGGAGCTCGTCGATGTCGAGCAGCTCGATCAGGCCCTGCCGCGCCTCCTCGACGTCGGGCGAACGCCGGATCAGCGCGATCACCTCGTCGAGGAGGTCGAGGGCCTTCACCAGGCCGCGCTGGATGTGCGCGTCCTCCTCGGCCCGTCGCAGGCGGTACTCGGTGCGCCGGCGGATGACGTCGATCTGGTGGTCGACCCAGTTGCTGATGAACTGGTCGACCGACAAGGTGCGGGGCACGCCGTCGACCAGCGCCAGCATGTTGGCGCTGAAGTTGGTCTGCAGCTCGGTGTGCTTGAAGAGGTTGTTCAGCACCACCCGGGCGACCGCATCCCGCTTGAGGACGACGACCAGTCGCTGCCCCGTCCGCGAGCTGGTGTCGTCGCGCACCTCGGAGATCCCCTGCACCCGACCCGAGTCGGCGAGCTCGGCGATCTTCAGCGCGAGGTTGTCGGGGTTGACCATGTAGGGCAGCTCGGAGATCACCAGCGTGGTGCGGCCCTTGGCGTCCTCGTCGATCTCGACCACGGCTCGCTGCTGGATCGAGCCACGACCGGTGCGGTAGGCCTGCTCGATGCCCTGGCGGCCGACGATCAGGGCGCCCATCGGGAAGTCGGGACCCTTGATCCGCTCGATCAGCGCGTCCTGCAGGTCCTCGCGCGATGCCTCGGGGTGCTCGAGCGCCCACTGCGCGCCGTCGGCGACCTCACGCAGGTTGTGCGGCGGGATGTTGGTGGCCATGCCGACCGCGATGCCGGCCGAGCCGTTGACCAGCAGGTTGGGGAACCGGGCCGGGAGGATCGCCGGCTCCTGCGAGCGTCCGTCGTAGTTGGGCCCGAAGTCGACGGTGTCCTCGTTGATGTCGCGGACCATCTCCATGGCCAACGGCGCCATCCGGCACTCGGTGTAGCGCATCGCCGCCGCGGGGTCGTTGCCGGCCGAGCCGAAGTTGCCCTGGCCGTGGATCAACGGCGCGCGCATCACCCACGGCTGGGCAAGGCGGACCAACGTGTCGTAGATCGCGGTGTCGCCGTGCGGGTGGTACTGCCCCATCACGTCGC
>JAICSK010000140.1 GCA_025936915.1 Nocardioides sp. | reverse complement strand
TGTTGGGGTCCCAGTACGGGTTCTTGACCAGCACCAGCTCCTTGGACGGGTTGAACGACTTGATCATGTACGGGCCGGTCGACCACGGCTTGTTCTTGTAGGTCTTCGGGTCCGACACCTTGCCCTGCGGGATCGGGCCGTTGGCCGGGAACGTGCCCCAGTACGGCATGTCCGGGAAGGGCTTGGCCATGTTGATGGTGATCGTGTTGCCACTGACCTTGATGCCCTTGAAGGTCTTCTGGCCGGACGTGTACGGGCCCTTGTAGGCCGAGCCGCCCTTGAAGTACACGTTCGAGTAGTACTGGCAGGCGCCGGTCGGGAACGTCGCGGCGTCCATGCACCGGGTCATGCCCCAGGCGACGTCCTTGGCCGTCACCGGCGAGCCGTCCTGCCACTTCACACCCGACCGGATCGTGAACTTCCACTGGGTGTAGTTGTCGTTGTGCGTACCCAGGTTGGTCGCGAGGTCCGGGACCAGGACCATCTGCTTGGTGCTGGGGTCGTACTTGTACTGCGTCAACGACCGTGTGATCAGACCGCTCAGGATCGACGAGGTGTCGGTGTAGTACGCCTCGCTCGGGTCGATCGTCGTCAGCAGGCCGGTCAGGGTGAGCACCGTGACGGTGCCGCCCTTCGTGGCTCCGGAGATCGTGACCGGACCCTTGCAGGTCGGGCACTGACCGTTGCCGGTGTTACCGAGTTGGTTGTTGTCCTGTCCGCCGCTTCCTGCTTGGCCGCTGGACGAGCCCGAGCCGCCACAGGCGCTCAGAGCAAGTACACCGACCGCGGAGATGGCAATCAACGGTGATTTGAACCGCATAGCCCACCCTTTCCGTGGTTACTGCATTTCTCCCGGTGAACCGATCACCGGCGAGTTCGGGGGTCGAAGGCGTCTCGGATGGAGTCGCCGAGGAGGTTGAGCGCCAGCACCAGCACGGTGATCGTGAGGACCGGGGCCCACAGGTAGAGGGGATAGACCTCCCACCAGTTCTGCGCGTCGAAGATCGTCTGCCCCAGGGTCGGGATGCCGGTGATGCCGATGCCGAGGTAGGACAGGCCGGCCTCGGCGGTGACGAACGCCGGGAGCGAGAGGGAGGTCGCCACCACGATCGGCGCGACCAGGTTGGGCAGCAGCTCCTTGAACAGGATGCGCCGCGTCGGCACCCCCATCACCTGGGCGGCCTGGATGAACTCGCGCTCACGAAGCGAGAGCACCTGGCCACGGATCAGACGGCACAGGCCCATCCAGGTGAAGATCACCAGGATCGCGATCAGGGCGAAGAGCTGGACCTTGGACAGCGTCCCGAGCTCACCCGGCTTCTGGAAGTGGCTGACGATGATCGGGGCCATCGCGAGTGCGCCGAGGATGAAGGGGAACGACAGGAACAGGTCGGTGACGAACATGATGATCCGGTCGAGCCAGCCGCGGGAGAAGCCGGCGACGAGGCCGAGGACCACGCCGATCAGGGTGCTGAAGACCGTGGCGCAGGTCGCGACGAACAGCGAGGTGCGCAGACCGTAGAGGAGCCGGGCGAGGTTGTCGACGGCGGTCCCCGGTGCCAAGCCGAGCGGGTGCGAGGCCCAGAAGCCGTGGTTGGGAGGACCGTTGAGCGGCAGACCGGTGTTGAAGTCGAGGACGTTGCTGGGGTCGTAGGGGATCGTCGCGGCCGTCGGGTAGATGTGCAGCGCCTTGCAGATGAGCGGTGCGAAGATGCCGCAGAAGATCAGGAACGCCACGATGCCCAGGCAGACCATCGCGAGCTTGTCCTGGCGAAGACGTTGCATGGCGATCTGGGTCGGAGACCGGCCGGCGAGCTTCTTGCCTTCGGGTTCCTGCTCGGCACTTGTCTGGACTTCGACTTCACCGAGTTCGGTGGCACTGATGCCCATGCTCGTCCTCTCGTGCGCCAAGAAGTTCGTCCGTGGCCGCTGCCCAGTCCGTTCGCTTCCGGGTGAGGCAGGTCACGGCATCTGGACCGGGATGGACTCTAGATGACCGTCAAGTGATTTCTACGCCCCACGAGGTAACGATTCAGTCTCAGGACTTGGACCGTTCCAACGGAGCGTCGACCCCCGCCTCCCGGCGCTGATCTGCGGTGATGGGCGCCGGGGCGCCGGTGAGCGGATCGTAGCCTCCACCGCTCTTCGGAAAGGCGATCACGTCCCTGATCGACTCCGAGCGCGACAGCAGCGCCACGATCCGGTCCCAGCCGAAGGCGATGCCGCCGTGCGGGGGCGCGCCGTAGGCGAAGGCGTCGAGGAGGAAGCCGAACTTCTCCTGGGCCTCCTCCTCGCCCAGACCCATCACCGCGAAGACCCGGCGCTGGATGTCGTCGCGGTGGATACGGATGGAGCCACCACCGATCTCGTTGCCGTTGCAGACGATGTCGTAGGCCCACGCCAACGCCTGGCCGGGGTCCTGGTCGAACGTCTCGAGGTCCTGCGGAGCGGTGAAGGCGTGGTGGACCGCGGTCCAGGCACCGCTGCCGACGGCCACGTCACCGGCGGCGGTCGCCTCGTCGGCGGGCTCGAACAGCGGCGCATCCACCACCCAGAGGAAGCTCCAGGCGTCCTCGTCGATCAGGCCGCCGCGTCGGCCGATCTCGAGACGCGCCGCACCGAGGAGCGCCCGACTGGACTTGACCGGCCCCGCTGCGAAGAAGACACAGTCCCCGGGCTCGGCACCGGTGTGGGCCGCCAGCCCCGCCCGCTCGCCGTCGCTGAGGTTCTTCGCCACCGGTCCGCCGAGCTCGCCGCCGGCGGCGACGGTCACGTAGGCCAGCCCGCGGGCGCCTCGCTGCTTCGCCCACTCCTGCCAGGCGTCGAACTGCCGCCGGGGCTGGTCGGCACCGCCCGGCATCACCACGGCACCGACGTACGGCGCCTGGAAGACCCGGAACCCGGTCTCCGCGAAGTACGACGTGCAGTCGACGAGCTCGAGCCCCATCCGGAGGTCGGGCTTGTCGGTGCCGAACCTCGACATCGCCTCGGCGTACGTCATCCGCGGCAGCGGTGCCGGCACGTCGTAGCCGATCAGCTGCCACAGGGCCACCAGCACGTCCTCGGCCACGGCGAGGACGTCGTCCTGGTCGACGAAGCTCATCTCGATGTCGAGCTGGGTGAACTCCGGCTGGCGATCGGCGCGGAAGTCCTCGTCGCGGTAACAGCGGGCGATCTGGTAGTAGCGCTCCATCCCGGCGACCATCAGCAGCTGCTTGAACAGCTGCGGGCTCTGCGGCAGGGCGTACCAGCTCCCGGGTCGGAGCCGGGCCGGCACCAGGAAGTCGCGCGCGCCCTCGGGGGTCGATCGGGTGAGGGTGGGCGTCTCGATCTCGACGAAGCCATGGGCGTCGAGGACGTCACGGGCGGCCTTGTTGACCCTGCTACGCAGGCGCAGGGCCGCGTTGGGGCCCGACCGCCGCAGGTCGAGGTAGCGGTGGCGGAGCCGGGCCTCCTCGCCCACGTCGCCGCCCTTGTGGGACCCCGCGTCGTCGATCGGGAACGGCAGCGGAGCGCTGGCGCTGAGCACCTCGACGTCGTCGGCGATCACCTCGATCTCGCCCGACGGGATGTGCGGGTTCGCGTTTCCCTCGGGCCGTCTCCGGACCGTGCCGGTGACCTTGAGGCAGTACTCGCTGCGCAGGTGGTGGGCGACCGCCTCGTCGCGGATCACGACCTGGGCGATGCCACTGGCCTCACGCAGGTCGATGAACGCCACTCCTCCGTGGTCGCGGCGGCGCGCCACCCAGCCGGCGAGGGTCACCTGCTCCCCCTCGTCGGCGGCGGTCAGGGTCCCGGCGTCGTGGGTGCGGATCACTGGCGCTGCCTCTCGTCCGTCGAGCTCGTTTCGTCGGTCGCGTGCGTGACCACGATGCCCGGCCGCAGGTCGTCGGCCGGCGGGTCCCACGTCGCCGCGTCGGCGTCCAGCTGGTCGCCCGAGCGGATGTCCTTGACCTGGTCGCCGACACCGGGATCGGAGGCCGGGAACCAGACGAACGGGATGCCGCGGCGCTCGGCGTACCGGATCTGGCGTCCGTACTTCTGCGGGCTGGCCGCGACCTCGGCGGCGATGCCGCGCGCCCGGAGGGCGTCCGCGACTCGCTCGCTCGCCGGCCGGCTCTGCTCGTCGGCGAGCGCGACGAGGACGGCACTCGGCACGGCGCGGCTGCCGGAGAGCACGCCCTCGGAGATCAGCGGCACCAGCGTGCGCGACAGGCCGAAGGAGACGCCGACCCCGGGGTACGTCGTGCGGCCGTCCTCGGCGAGCGCGTCGTACCGGCCCCCTCCTCCGACCGCCTTGAGCCGCTCGTAGCCCTCCATGTAGATCTCGACGACCGTGCCGGTGTAGTAGTCGAGCCCACGGGCGATCCGGAGGTTGGCCTCGACCGACACCCTCTCACCCACCACGTCGCGGCAGCCGTCGAGGACGGAGGCGAGCTCGGCGAGGCCACGGCTGAGCAGGTCGTCGGTGACCCCGAGCGCCTGGACGCGGTCGACCAGCGAGTGGTCGGCGACCCTGATCGTCGCGAGCTCCAGGCAGCGCTGCGCCTGCTCGGCCGACGCTCCCGCGTGCTCGGCGAGGAGCTCGACGACGGCGTCCTCCGGGAGCTTGTCGAGCTTGTCGATCTGCCGGATTGCCGCCGTGACGTCAGGGATGCCGAGTCCGCGGTAGAAGCCCTGGATCAGCTTGCGGTTGTTCACCTGGAAGGAGAGGCGGGGCAGCGGTAGGGCGCCCAGCGCCTCGACCATCACCCGCATCACCTCGACGTCGTGGTGGAACGGCAGCTCGTCCTTGCCGACGACGTCGATGTCCGCCTGGGTGAACTGGCGGTAGCGGCCCTCCTGCGGGCGCTCGCCGCGCCAGCAGGGCTGGATCTGGTAGCGCCGGAACGGGAACTCGAGGTGACCGGCGTGCTCCAGCACGTAACGGGCGAAGGGCACGGTGAGGTCGAAGTGCAGACCCAGTCCTGTGTCATCGGCCGTGTCGTCGGCCTGGAGCCGGCGCAGGACGTAGATCTCCTTGTCGATCTCGCCGCCCTTGGCCAGCCGGTCGAGCGGCTCGGCGACCCGGGTCTCGATGTTGGCGAAGCCGTGCAGCTCGAAGGTGCGCGACAACGAGGCGATCACCTCGCGCTCGACGGCCCGGGCGGCGGGCAGCAGCTCGGGATAGCCGCTGAGCGGCGTCGGTCTGGCCATGGGTCAGAGTCCTCGGGTGACGCGGCCGGCGGCGTCCGGGGTGCCGACACCCAGGTCTCGCAGGAACGGGTTGGTGGCGCGTTCGTGCCCGATGGACGTCTGCTCACCGTGCCCGGGCAGGACGGCGACGTCGTCGGGCAGGGTGAGCACCTTGTCACGCAGCGTCTGCAGCATGGTCTCGTGGTCGCCGCCAGGCAGGTCGGTGCGCCCGATCGAGCCGGCGAACAGCACGTCACCGGAGAACATGACCTCCGACACGCCGTCGTCCGAGTACGGCGTCCGGAAGGTGACCGAGCCCGCGGTGTGGCCGGGCGTGTGGTCGACCACCACCTCCAGCCCGGCGAGCTCGAGGCGCTGTCCGTCGGCCAGCTCCGCGACGTCGTCGGGCTCGGCGAACTCGTAGCGACCGCCGAGCAGCATCGCAGCGGTCTCGCGGGAGATGCCGGCCATCGGGTCGGCGAGCAGGTGCCGGTCGGAAGGATGGATCCACGCGGTGGCGTCGTACGTCCCGGACACGGGCGCGACCGACCACATGTGGTCGAGATGTCCGTGCGTGAGCAGCACCGCGACCGGCTTGAGCCGGTGCTCGCGGACGATGTCGGCGATGCCCGGGGCGGCGTCCTGGCCGGGATCGACGACCACGCACTCGGTGCCGGGTCCGGTGGCGACGAGGTAGCAGTTGGCGGCCCACGAGCCTGCGGGGAAGCCGGCGATCAGCACCCCGGCAGACTATCCACCGGCCCGGGCCGTGATGGAATCGGTGCCCGGGCGTCCGGAGAGGCCTGGCTAGCATGGAGCGTTGTCGGTGGAGAGCGGACCGAAGAGGATGACTGTGACGACGAGCGAGTGGGGACGCGTCGCCGAGGACGGAACGGTCTACGTCCGCACCCCGGACGGCGAACGGCCGGTGGGCCAGTACCCCGAGGGAACCGCCGACGAGGCGCTCGACTTCTACGTCAAGCGGTACGACGAGCTCGCCGGCAGCGTGCACCTGCTCGAGCAACGCGTCAACGCCGGCGTCGTGTCCCCCGACGAGGCGACCGAGGCGGTGCGCAACCTGCGCACCCAGGTCGTCGACGCCCATGCCGTGGGCGACCTGACCAGCCTGGTCGGCAGGCTCGACTCCCTGCTGCCGGTGATCTCGCAGCAACGCCAGGCCCGCCGTGCCGAGCGCGCGCAGAAGGCTGCGGAGGCCAAGGACGCGAAGGAGCGGCTCGTCGCCGAGGCCGAGAAGCTCGCGGAGAGCAACGACTGGCGCAACGGCGCCAACCGTCTCCGGCAGCTGCTCGATGCGTGGAAGGCACTGCCTCGGATCGACCGGTCGGCCGACGACCAGCTGTGGCGCCGCTTCTCGACCGCGCGCACGTCGTACACCCGCCGGCGCAAGTCGCACTTCGCCGAGCAGAACGAGAAGCGCGAGGCCGCGCGGGTGGTCAAGCAGCGACTGGTGAAGGAGGCCGAGTCGCTGGCCGGCTCGCGCGAGTGGGGTGTGACCGCAGGCGCCTACCGCGACCTGATGCGCCAGTGGAAGGCCGCCGGCCCGGCACCGCGCGAGGTCGAGGACGAGCTGTGGGGACGTTTCCGCGGAGCCCAGGACACCTTCTTCGGTGCCCGCGACGCCGCGATGGCCGCGCAGGACTCGGAGTTCGCCGCCAACGCCGAGGCCAAGGAGAAGCTGCTGGTCGAGGCGGAGGCGCTGGTGCCGGTGACGGATGTGGCGGCCGCCAAGCGCGCCATCCGCGACATCGCCGAGCGGTGGGATGCGATCGGCAAGGTGCCGCGCGACCAGATCCGCCCCCTCGAGGACCGGATGCGTGCCGTCGAGCAGGCCATCCGGGGAATCGAGGAGGAGAAGTGGCGTCGTACCGACCCGGAGAAGTCCGCCCGCGCCGACGACATGGTCGCCAAGCTCCAGGAGGCGATCGGCAAGGTGGAGTCCGACCTGGAGAGGGCCCGTACCGCCGGTGACGGCAAGCGGGTCACCGAGCTCGAGGAGAACCTCGCCTCCCGCCGGGCGTTCTTGGAGATGGCCGAGCGCGCCTCCGCCGACTACTCCTGACCTTTGTCGATGGTTCGCAAGCGTGACGCACCTCTCCGGCGGCGTGTCGGGTGCCGAATGCTGCGAAGTATCGAACGGCGCGGCTACTGGGTGACGCGGTAGGCGTCGAAGACACCGGGGACGCCGCGGACGGCGCGCAGCACGTTGTCGAGGTGCTTGGCCTCGGCCATCTCGATGGTGAAGCGACTCTTGGCGACCCGGTCGCGGGTGGTGGACAACGTCGCGCTGAGGATGTTCACGTGGGCGTCGGAGAGCACCATCGTGATGTCGGAGAGCAGGCGCGCGCGGTCGATGGCCTCGACCTGGATGTTCACCAGGAACGTCGAGTGCGCGGTGGGAGACCACTCCACGTCGAGCAGCCGCTCGGGCTGGCGCTGGAGCTCGGCCGCATTCGTGCAGTCGCGACGGTGCACCGAGACGCCGCCGCCCTTGGTCACGAAGCCCAGGATCGCGTCGGGGGGCACCGGGGTGCAGCATCGGGCCAGCTTGACCCACACGTCCGGCGCACCCTTGACGATGACACCGGACTCCCCCGGCGCCGACACCTTCGACCGCGAGCGGGGTCTGGTGATCGAGACGCCCTCGGCGAGGTCCTCCCGGGCACCCTCCTCGCCGCCGTGCAGCTCGATCACCCGGCGTACGACGGCCTGGGCACTGAGGTTGCCCTCCCCCACGGCGGCGTACAACGCCGAGACGTCGGCCAGCCGGAAGTGCATCGCGGCCAGGGTGAGCGACTCGTGGGACAGCACCCGCTTCAGCGGCTGACCCTCCTTGCGCATCAGCTTGGCGATCGAGTCCTTGCCCCGCTCGATCGCCTCTTCGCGGCGCTCCTTGGTGAACCACTGCTTGATCTTCGAGCGCGCCCGCTGCGACTTGACGAAGGTCAGCCAGTCGCGTGACGGGCCCGCGGTCGGCGCCTTCGAGGTGAAGATCTCGACCACGTCGGAGTTGTCGAGCGTCGACTCCAGCGGCACCAGGCGTCCGTTCACCCGGGCACCGATCGTGTGGTGTCCGACCTCGGTGTGCACGGCGTAGGCGAAGTCGACCGGCGTGGACCCGAGCGGCAGCGCGATCACGTCGCCACGGGGGGTGAAGACGTAGACCTCCGAGCGGTTGATCTCGAAGCGGAGCGACTCGAGGAACTCGCCCGGGTCCTCGACCTCGCTCTGCCAGTCGAGGAGCTGGCGGACCCAGTTCATGTCCTCGAGGTCGCCGAGCTTGTCGGTGTCGACGCCGTTGCGACGGTTCTCCTTGTACTTCCAGTGCGAGGCCACGCCGTACTCCGCCCGCCGGTGCATCGCCTGGGTGCGGATCTGCATCTCCACGGGCTTGCCCTGCGGACCGATCACGGTCGTGTGCAGCGACTGGTACATGTTGAACTTCGGCGTCGCGACGTAGTCCTTGAACCGCCCGAGCACCGGCGACCAGCGCGCGTGGAGGACGCCGAGGGCGGAGTAGCAGTCGCGGTCCTCCTCCACCAGGATCCGCAGCGCGACCAGGTCGTAGATGTCGCTGAACTCCCGGCCGCCGACGATCATCTTCTGGTAGATCGAGTAGTAGTGCTTCGGCCGGCCGGTGACCGCCGCCTTGACCTTCGCCTCCTTCAGGTCCAGCTCGACCAGCTCCTTGACCTGCGCCAGGAACTGGTCGCGCGACGGCGCACGCTCGGCCACCATCCGCACGATCTCGTCGTAGATCTTGGGATGCAGGGTGGCGAACGCGAGGTCCTCGAGCTCCCACTTGATGGTGTTCATGCCGAGGCGGTGGGCTAGCGGCGCGTAGATGTCGAGCGACTCGGTGGCCTGGCGCTCCTGCGTCGACTGCTTGACGTAGCGAACCGTGCGCATGTTGTGCAGCCGGTCGGCGAGCTTGATCACCAGCACCCGGATGTCGCGGGCCATCGCCACGATCATCTTCCGGATCGTCTCCGCCTGCGCGTTCTCGCCGTACTGGACCTTCTCCAGCTTGGTCACACCGTCGACGAGCTGGGCGACCTCGTCGCCGAAGTCGGACCGCAGCTCGTCGAGGGTGTACGGCGTGTCCTCGACCGTGTCGTGCAGCAGTGCCGCGACCAGGGTCGGCTCCGTCATGCCGATGTCGGCCAGGATCGTGGCGACGGCCAGCGGATGGGTGATGTAGGGGTCGCCGCTCTTGCGCATCTGCGTCCCGTGCAGGTGCTCGGCCGTGCGGTAGGCCCGCTCGATCAGGGCGAGATCGGCCTTCGGGTGGTTGGTCCGGATCGCGCGGAACAGGGGCTCGAGCTGGGGCCGCTCGTTCTGGTTGCGGCCGCCACCCATCCGGGCCAGCCGGTTGCGGACGCCTCGCGGCGAGGGAAGGCGCTCGGCCGCGCGTTCGCGGGCGGAGGGCGCTCGCTCGGGGCGTTCCGCGGCCGGCTCGGCAGCAGGCTCAGGGGCAGGCTCGGCAGCAGGCTCGGGCGCAGGCCGGGCAGCGCGCTCCTGCGCTACCGGGATGCTG
>JAICSK010000013.1 GCA_025936915.1 Nocardioides sp. | reverse complement strand
CGGCGACGCCCGCGTCGCGGGGCGAGACCCCGCTGGTGACGACCTGGATCGCGGGAGTGAAGATCCCGCCCATCCCCAGTCCGAGCAGCACCATCGCCGGCAGGACGGTGGTCGGGTATCCGCTGCCGAGCGACAGCGTGGAGAGCATCCCGATCCCCGTCGCGGCGAGAGCGACACCGGTGGCGACCAGCCAGCGGGCCGGGAGCCGGTGCATCATCACGCCGGAGACGGCGTACCCGGAGACCGAGACGGCGGCGCTCAGCGGCAGGAACGCGAGCCCGGTGTGCAGCGGGCTCCAGCCGAGCACCGCCTGGAAGTAGTAGGTCAGCATCAGGAACAGCCCGAACGACGCCACCACGCCCGAGGCGATCGCGACGTAGGAGACGACGCGCGTGCTGTCGCGGAACAGCGTCAGGGGCAGCATCGGTGTCGCGCTGCGGGCCTGGTGTCCGGCGAAGGCGCCGAGCAGGGCCAGTCCGACCACGACAGGCACCCAGACGTCGGTGGCGGTCCAGCCGTGGTCGGCCGTGTGCGCCGCGCCGTACACGAGCCCCGCCAGCCCCGCGGTGGCCAGTGCGGCCGAGCCGACCGGCAACGGGACGCCGCCTCGTCCCTCGCTGTGCGGGAGCAGGCGCGACCCGGCCACCAGGGCGCCGAGGGCGAAGACGACGTTGACCAGCAGACACCAGCGCCAGCTGACCAGCTCGGTCAGCGCGCCGCCGACCACGAGGCCGACGATCGCGCCGCTGCTCGCCACCGCGCCGTACGTCGCGAACGCCCGGCCGCGCTCCCTCGCGTCGGTGAACATGACCGCGATCGACGACAGCGCGGTCGGGGCGAGAAGGGCCGCGAACGCACCCTGGACGGCCCGGCCGGCCACCAGGACGCCGAACGTCGGGGCCAGGCCGGCGACGGACGACGCCACAGCGAACCCACCCAGGCCGCCGAGCAGGGCGGTACGTCGTCCGAGGCGGTCGGCGATCCGGCCACCGATCAGCAGCAGGCCGGCGAAGGTCAGGGTGTACGCCGTGATCACCCACTGCCGCTGACCGTCGCCGAAGCCGAGGTCGCGCTGGGCGGTGGGGAGGGCGATGTTGACGATGGTGGCGTCGAGGGCGGTGAGCAGCTGGGCCACCGCGATCACACCGAGGGCGCGCCAGCGTCCCGGGAACGGAGCGGGGGTGTCGTGGTCGGTCATGGCTTCCTCCTTGCCGAGCTGTCATCACCTATCCTTAGACCTCTAATCAATAGATGTCAAACGATTAGGCATCGAAGAAAGTCCGTTAGGATGGCGCCATGCCTGCTCCCCGAGGGATGCCGATCGGTCTCCGGCTGGCCGGCGTGGCCCGCGACGTCGGCCGGGCGTTCGACGACACCCTGGCCGCCGCCGGTGGGTCGCGACCGCTCTGGATGGTGCTGCTCGCGCTCAAGAGCGGCGCCGCCGCGAGCCAGCAGCAGATCGCCGACCACATCGGCATCCGGGGAGCGACGCTGACCCACCACCTGGCCGGGATGGAGGCGCGCGGCCTGGTCGTGCGCACCCGCGAGCCGGGTGACCGCCGTACCCAGGTGGTGCGTCTGACCGACGAGGGCGAGCGGATGTTCGGGGCCATGGCTGAGGCGGCCCACGAGTTCGACCAGCGTCTCCGGGCGGGGTTCACCAAGGCCGAGCTCTCACACCTCGACCTGTTCCTCCGCAGGCTCCAGGAGAACGCCGGCGTCCGCGGCGCGGCACTGCCCGGCGACGCGACGCCCCCCTAGTCCTTACCCCGTGCCGTGGAGGTTCTTCGCGGTGCCGGAGGTGGCCACCGTCTCGGGGTCGGGGTACGTGCCGAACAGGCGGTCGGCGGTGCCCGAGGTGGTGACGGTGAACCAGTAGTGCTCGTTCTTGTAGTGGTGCAGGCGATGGTTGCGCCACACGGCCCGGTAGACGCCCGTGCGTGGCCGGTAGTCGGAGTGGATCAGGTAGTGAGTCCACTCGTAGCCGTCCTTGAGCGCGTAGACCGACACCAGCAGCGACCAGGCGGCAGCGGTGCTCGGCACCGCCAGCAGCGCGACCACGACGTACGCCGGAAGCAGCCAGGCCAATACCTGCCAGGGGATGAACACCAGCGGCAGGTCGCGCGGATCGGCGTGGTGCTCCCGGTGCTTGCGGGCCAGCAGCGAGTCGATCTCCACCGGCCCGAGCTGCCGAGGGCGCCAGTGCAGGATCCCCACGTGGATCACCCACTCGATCGCCGGGAACGCCGCGACCAGTCCGGCCGGGATCAGCAGTTCCCACCAGGTCCCGCCGCCGACCACGATCCGCCCGGCGACCGAGCCCACGAGGAACGCCGAGATCATCCACGGCGACGGATGTCGCCAGAACTCCACCCACACCTGACCCAGGCTCAGGCTGCGACGACGGCTGCCGGTGATCCGCTCCTCGTCGGCCGCGAGCCGCTCGCGGGCGAGCCGCTCGATGGGATCCGTCGTGTCGCTCATGAGTCCTCCCGAGAGGCGTCGAGATGGTCGAGGGCGGTGAGCAGGGCGTCCGTGCTGGGCCGGAGGACGCGCTCGGCGGCGGCCCGGGCGGTGTCGGGGTCTCCCTCCTCGAGGGCGGCGGTCAGCACGCGGTAGGCGCCGGCCGACTCGCCGGCGCCGAGCACCGCGGCGAGCACCGGGAGCGCCGGTTCGTAGGCCGCGCGCAGGCTGTTGAACAGCAGCCGGAACGCGATCGAGTCGGCCGCGTCGACCACCGTGTCCCAGTACGCGAGGGTCTGCCGCTGGCGCTCCACCACGTCGTCCGTGGCGGCGTACGACGTGACGGTCGCCGTGAGCTGGGCGAGGTGCTCCCCGCTCCGGCGCCGGGCAGCGAGCGCGGCGACCCCTGGACCGATCAGCAGACGTGCCTCGACGACGCTCCGCACGACCGGAACGTCGATCGAGCCGCCCTGGACCAGCAGCGCGGGGAGCAGGTCGAGACCGGCGTACCGCCGGAAGTCGCGGACCGTGGTCGCGCCGCCGTGCCGCACCTCGACCAGCCGGGTCTGCGCCATCCGTTGCAGGGCCTCGCGGACGGCGGGTCGCGAGACGCCGAGCACCTCGGCCAGACGGCGTTCGCTGGGGAGCGGCTCGCCCGGGCCGAGGGCTCCGGAGACGACCTCCCCGAGCACCTGGTCGAACACCGCGTCCGGCACCGACCGGCGGGAGACGGGCTGCAGCGGCATGTCGCCGACGCTAGGAAGTCCGACCGTACTGGTCAAGTGGTCTGACCAGTATCCGAGACCCTAGGGTTGGGAAGAGTGAACGCGCGCGGGGTCCTGGTCGCGGCGACCGCGGCTGCCGCCCTGATGACGGGCTGCACCTCCGAGCACCCGACCCCGTCTCCGCCGCCCGCGACGGTCGTCCCCACCGCGATCCCGGCGTACGACGGGTCGCTACGGCCGGCGCAGGCGGTGCAGGCCCTGGTCCCGCTCCGGGCGAGGACGATCCGGGTCGTCGACTGGGCCGAGATCCGCCGACAGGTCGGGCTGCCCGAGCTCACCGGTCGGTCGCCGGCCGTGGATCGGGCGGCCTTCGCCGCGAGGTCGGCCGTCGACGCCCCGCTGCTCGACCCCTCGGTCGTGGCGCCGGACGACGCACGTCTGCGCGCGGCGTACGGCTTCGGGGTCGACGACCTCGCCTGGGAGGCGCACTTCCTCGGGGGCGGCAGCCGAGGCTGGGTCCTCGCGTTCGGTCCCGGTGTGGACATGGCGGCCGTGTCCCGCGCGGTGCGGGCCGGGGTCGGGCGGCTCCGTGGCGCCCACGTCGACACCCGCGACCGCCTGGTGACGCAGCACGTCGCAGCACCGGGCGAGCCGGTGTGGGGCGGCGACCCGGTCTGGGCACGACTCGTCCCGGGCCCCGGCGAGGCCTTCGTCGTCCACCGCGGGTGCCTCGCGACCCACCCGAGATCGTCGGAGACGCTCCAGCCGATCGCGGGTTTCGCCATCACCTTCGGCGACCACGTGGCGACGGTGCGTGTGGGGCGCGACCGCGGCGACCTGTTCGCGCGGGTCCGGCTCGGCCGCGGCCGGTTCGGGCGGGTCTTCCGGTACGGCGTGGCGGACCCGGCGACCGGGCGGATCGGGTACGACGTCCCGCACCCCTCGCGCGCGGCGGCTCTCGTCCGGAGCGGCGATCTGCCGTTCGGGACCTGCGCACCCGGTGACTAGCCTGACCGCGTGCCGCCGGACGCCCCCGCCCTGCCGGCGAGGCGCGCCCTCGCCCCGAGCTACTGGCCCACGCACCTGCTTGCCCTGCTCGCCGTGGTCGCCTGTGCGCTGCTCGGGCGCTGGCAGCTCGGCGTGTGGCAGGACCATCGCAGCAGCGACTCCGCCGCGGTGACGCGCGAGCGGGCGGTGCCGCTGGACCAGGTGCTCGGCCGCGACGCGGCGTTCCCGGCGTCGGGTGTCGGCCGCCCGGTGATCGTCGCCGGGCAGTGGGACGGGGGCCACACGGTCTACGTCGATGATCGGCCACAGGACGGTCGCTCCGGGTACTGGGCGGTGACCCCGGTCGTCACCGGCACCGGCTCGGCGATCCCGGTCCTCCGGGGCTGGACGCCGAGCCCCGACCGGGCACCGGCGGCGCCTCGCGGTCAGGCGTCGTTGGTCGGGATCCTCCAGCCCTCGCAGGACAGCGGACTCTCCGACGGCGACACCCACGACGACGTGATCCCCGAGCTGAGCATCACCGACCTCCTGCCCCGCGCGTCGTACGACCTCTACGGCGGGTACGTCGTCGCCACCGACCGCCGGATTCCGGACGGCGGCGGCGATGGCGAACCCAGGCCCGGGACAGCCGGACTCTCGGTCGTGACTCCCGGCCAGCTGCCGGGCGCGGGGGCCACGAGCGGGCTCCGCAACCTGCTCTACGCCTTCCAGTGGTGGGTCTTCGGCGCCTTCGCGGTGTTCATGTGGTGGCGGTGGCTCGAGGAGGACGTGCGCGGGCGAAGACGCTCACCCGCGCCCCGGTAGGTTCAAGTCGTGTCGAAGCTCTTCCCCGCCTACCGCTTCCTCGCCTACCTGGTCGGTGTCCTGCTGGCGTTCTGCTCGCTGGTCGCGATGCCGTTGAAGTACCTCGCCGCCGACGGCACGAGCGCGCAGCACTTCGGTGCCCAGGCCAGCATCATGTGGGTCGCCCACGGCTGGGTGTTCATCGTCTACGTCGTCGTCTCGTTCCTGCTCTGGCGCCAGACACGCTGGTCGTTGCCGTTCGCCCTCGTCGTCCTGGTGTCCGGTCTGGTGCCCCTGGTGATCTTCTACGTCGAGCGCGTCGTCACCCGCCGGATCCGCGCCGAGCACCCCGAGCTCGCCGCTGTCGGATAGGTGCTGTGCGGGGATACTCCGTGACGAAACGCACCCCGTCCCGCCCTCCAGCCATACGTTTCGTCACGGACTACCCCGAAGATGGGACCCATGACGACCGCGTTCGTGCTCGGGGGTGGGGGCGTGCTGGGGGCGGCCGAGGTGGGGATGCTCCGGGCGATGTTCGAGATCGGGATCGGGCCCGACCTGGTGCTCGGCACGAGCGTGGGAGCGCTGAACGGCGCGATGGTGGCGCGCGACCCGACGCCCGCCGTGATCGAGCGGCTGACCGAGCTGTGGCAGGACACGAGCACCGCGCGGGCGATCTCCGACCGGCCCTTCCGGACGGTACGACGGGCCGTCTCGAGCGGCGGCACCCATCTGTACTCCGCAGCGTTCATCCAGCAGCGGCTGGTCGAGGAGTTCGGGACGGCGACGTTCGAGGACCTGCCGGTGACGTTCCAGGTCTGCGCCGCCAGCATCGAGCGCGCCGCGGAGCACTGGTTCACCTCCGGCCCGCTGGTCCCGGCGATCATGGCGAGCGCCGCCGTACCCGGCCTGCTGCCGCCGGCGAAGGTCGGCGACGAGCACTACCTCGACGGCGGCATCGTGAACTCCATCCCGCTCGGGCGGGCGATCGCCCTCGGGGCCGACCGGGTCTTCGTCCTGCAGGTCGGCCGGATCGACCGTCCGCTGAAGCCGCCCCAGCGACCGTGGGAGGTCGCCCGGGTCTCCTTCGAGATCGCGCGCCGGCACCGCTTCGCGCGCGAGCTGGCCGAGGTGCCCGATGATGTGGAGGTGCACGTGCTGCCCGCGCGCGGTACGTCGGCTCGGGACGACTCGCTGCTCGCCCACCGCGACTTCTCCCGGGTGCGCACCCGGATCGAGGCCAGCTACGAGGCGTCGCGGGACTATCTCACGGCGCTGGGCTGATGGTCTGGCTCTTGCGGCGAGCGGTGATCGCGCCCGCGATGATCCTGCTGGCCGCGGCCCTGTGGGTCCTGCTCCCGCTCTGGCTGATCGTGGTCGCGGCACTCGCCCCTGTCCTGCCCGGACGCTGGCGGCTGCTGCGGATCCTCTGGCTCGCCGTCGTCTGGGCCACCGCCGAGAGCGTGCTGCTGGTCGTCCTGCTCGGCTGGTGGCTGGCCTCGGGCTTCGGCCGACGGATCCGCACGCCGTACTGGCAGGGCGTGCACTACGACCTCGTGCAGGGCCTGATGTACGTCGTGTTCCACGAGGCCCGGCGGGTGCTCCACCTGCGCATCGAGACCGACGGGCCTGATCCGCACGCCTACCCGGGAAAGCCGCTGATCGTCGCCTGCCGGCACGCGGGACCGGGTGACTCCTTCACGGTGATCCACGCCTTGATGCACTGGTACGACCGTGAACCGCGGGTCGTCCTCAAGGACACGCTCGCCTGGGACCCGGCGGTCGACGTCGTGATGAACCGGATCCCGGCTCGCTTCGTCTCCTCCGGGAAGGGTGGCGCTGACTTCGAGAGGCAGATCGCCGACCTGGCCCGGGGCCTGGACCAGAACGACGCGTTCGTGATCTTCCCCGAGGGCGGCAACTTCACCCCCGAACGCCGGCGGCGCGGCATCGACCGCCTGCGCCGCCTGGGGCTGGAGCGGATGGCCCGACGCGCCGAGCGGATGACGCACGTGCTCGCGCCGCGACCCGGTGGCCTGCTGGCCGCGCTCGACGCCGCTCCCGACGCCGATGTCGTGATGGTCGCGCACACCGGGCTCGACCACGTGCTCACCGTCGGCGACGTGTGGCGCGAGCTGCCGATGGACAAGGTGATCGTGATGCGCTGGTGGCAGGTGCCGCGCGAGGAGATCCCGACCGGGCGCGAGGCGCAGATCGAGTGGCTGTTCAGATGGTGGGAACTGGTCGACGGATGGATCGCCGAGCACCGGCCGCAGGAGCTCGCCCGCAGCCGGGCACGTCGGAAGGCGGAGGTGGGGTAGGCGGCCTCGGCACCAGGGCCGGGTCAGGGCTTGGCGGCACCCTTGGTCACGGGCTCCTCGCCGGGAGCCAGGTCGACGACCTCGGCCGGCTCGTCCGGTGTCGTCACCTCGTGCTCCTCCTCGACCGCGTCGGCGAGCGCCTCGTCGGGTCCGGCTCCGCCCTCGTCCGCTCCCTGGCCGGCTGCTGCTGCGGCAGCCTCGGCGATCGGGGTGTCGGCGGCCCGCGGGGCCGGCGTCGGGCTCGGGGTGTACGACGACTGCCAGGCGGGCTTGCTGCCGCCCGAGCGCATCTTCTTCACCGCGAGACCGACCAGCGCGGCCAGGCCACTGAGGACAAGGAACCGGCGGAGGCGGTGCTTCTTCTGCGGCTTCCCGCTGAGCTCGGCCGCCTTGCTCGCGGCCAGGTCCTTGCCCTGCGCGGCCTTCTCGGCGGCGAGGTCCACGGCTGCGGACGCCTTCTCCGCCGCCAGGGCGGCGCTCTGCGCGATCAGCGGGGTGGCCTTGTCCCGGGCGTCGACGAGCGTGGGACCCGCCTTCGCCATCGCCTTCTCCTTGACGTCGGCCAGGGCCGGGCCCGCCTGCTCGCGGGCGTCGGCGATAGCCGCTTCCGCCCTCTCCTTGGCCTCGGCCAGGATCGGTCCCGCCTTCTCCACGGCGGCCTCGACGTAGTCCGCGGCCTGCTCGAGGATGGTCTTCTTCCGGCGGATGCGCATGGGGACCCTTCCCTTCGTCTCGTCTGCTCTATCCCACCACGATCCTCCTCGTACCCAACAGGCCGGTCTCCACCGCGGACCTGCCGGATACCCGGCGTACGTCACCCGGTTGTGCCTCATGGGAGGATCGCTGCACCAGCACGCGACACCACGCGACACGCGAGAGGCACCCATGGCTGACCAGCAGGCCGTCCTGAAGACCAACCGGGGCGACATCACGATCAACCTGTTCCCGAACCACGCCCCCGAGACCGTCGGCAACTTCGTCGGGCTCGCCGAGGGCACCAAGGAGTACCGCGACGACGCAGGCCGCAGCGGCGAGCGTTTCTACGACGGACTGACCTTCCACCGGGTCATCGAGGGCTTCATGATCCAGGGCGGCTGCCCACTCGGACAGGGCAACGGCGGCCCCGGCTACACGTTCAAGGACGAGCCGCATCCCGAGCTGACCTTCGACAAGCCCTACCTGCTGGCGATGGCGAACGCCGGCCCGGGCACCAACGGGTCGCAGTTCTTCATCACCGTGGCGCCGACCACCTGGCTGAACTTCAAGCACACGATCTTCGGCGAGGTCGCCGACCAGGACTCGCGCGACGTGGTCGACGCGATCGCCACGACCGCGACGGGCTCGGGCGACCGTCCGGTCGAGCCGGTGGTGATCGAGTCCGTCGAGGTCACGGGCCCCTGAGCACCCCCGACGATCCGGGCACCGGGTCAGCGACGCCGGCGGGTGACCCCGCCGGCGTTCCCACCTGCTACCGGCACCGCGACCGCGAGACCTACATCCGCTGTCAACGATGCGGGAAGTCGATCTGTCCCGACTGCATGCGCGATGCGTCGGTGGGCTTCCACTGCCCCGACTGCGTGGCCGAGGGTCGGCGTACGACGCGGCAGGCGCGCACGGCGTACGGCGGGATTCGGCCGGGCAGCATCGGGCTGGTCTCGAAGATCCTGATCGCGATCAACGCCGGGGTCTGGGCCCTGATCCTCGGGACCGGAGGCAACGGCAGTGCGTGGGTGGACCGGCTGTCGCTGCGCCCCAACGGCCTGTGCGCGCGGGGCAGGTACGGCTTCGACTACTCGCACGCCGTCTGCACCAGCAAGGGCGGGTCCTGGCTCCCCGGCGTGGCGGACGGTGCCTGGTGGCAACCGGTCACGTCGATGTTCACCCACGTCGAACCGCTCCACATCGGCTTCAACATGCTCGCGTTGTGGATCCTCGGACCGCAGCTGGAGATGGTCCTCGGCCGGGTGCGCTTCACCGCGTTGTACCTCCTCTCCGGGCTCGTCGGCTCGGCCACGGTGTACTGGATCGGGCCGGAGTACTCGCCCACCCTGGGGGCCTCGGGGGCGATCTTCGGCCTGATGGCCGCGCTGCTCGTGGTGGCGAACAAGGCCAAGGCGGACGTCAGCCAGCTCCTGGTGTGGATCGGGATCAACGCCGCCCTGACCTTCTTCGCCTCGGGCATCTCCTGGCAGGCACATGTGGGCGGGTTCGTCTCGGGGCTGGTCCTCGCCGGGGTGCTGGCCTATGCGCCGCGCCCCCACCGCACCGCCTGGCAGGTCGCCGGTTTCGCCGGGGTCGCCATCCTGGTGGCGCTGGTGTTCGTCCTCCGCACCACTGCGCTCAGCTGAGTCCGGACCCCTGACCGAGAGGCGTCATCCCTAGCTGGGCATGAGCCTGGGGAGAACTACAGCGATGTGATTATCCACAGGTGATTCCACAGTTGTTGATGGGCCGTTGCCGTTGCCGTGGGCGGTGGGTGGACGGTTCATCACGTCGAGTGGATCAGCCGGCACATGGCTAGCGGAGTTCATCGTGCCCAGGACGGGTTCGACCACTCAGCGTGATGAACCGTCCACACGCGAGCCCACGCCAGGAACCCTCATTCCCACCGCGTCGCGAACGAGAACCCGACCGCCATGAAGCCGATCCCCACGACCAGGTTCCACTGGTCGAGGTCGTTGAAGACCGCGACCTTGGGCAGGGTGTTGCCCGAGATGACGTAGAACGTGCAGATCCACAGCAGCCCGAGCAGGAAGCAGGTGAGCATCCCGACCACGACGCCGCGGCCGCGACCCAGCGGCGTGGACGGGTGTGCCGAGATCAGCAGTCCGAGGAAGAGCGCGCCGAAGCCGACGACGTAGTTCCACTTGGCCATGTCACCCATGAACTTCGGGCCGGTGGGCGGACGCACGGGGATGTCGTTGGGGTCGGGCCGGACGCCGAGGTAGTAGAAGACGATCCACGCGATCCCGACGAGCATCAGCACCACGGCGATCGCGAACCGGACGCTGAGCAGCGGCCCGCGGTCGGGGTCGACGAACGACTGCTTGGCCTTGGGCTTGGCCACGCAGGCCTCCTTCTCGCACGCGACGCCGTCACCTGCGCACCGGCGTCCCTCACAGGTCGCGGGCTACCTTAGTCGGCATGGCGAGCCGACCCCACCGAGCCCTGGCGTGGCGGCTGGCGACTCCCGTGGTCGGACTCCTCAGCGGTGCGCTGTTCGTGGTCAGCGCCCACAGCAGCGAAGGCACCGACCTGAGGCCGGGTCGCTTCACCGACCTCGCCTCGATGGTCCGGTACGACGCCCACCGGGTCGCCGGGATGAAGAAGCAGGTCACCGACCTGACCCAGCAGGTGAACGCGCTCAGCGGTTCGGTCGACAACCGTCAGGTCCGCAGGTTCAACCGGCAGGCCGCGCGGCTCAAGGACCCGGCCGGGCTGCTGCCGGTCTCCGGACCCGGCGTCACCGTGACCCTCTCCGACGCGCCGCAGGCCACCGGCCAGGACCTCCCCGACACCGTCGACAACCCCAACCTCCTCCTGGTGCACCAGCAGGACATCCAGGCCGTGGTCAACGCCATGTGGAGGGCAGGGGCCCGGGCCGTGACGATCCAGGGCCAGCGCGTCGTGACCACCACCGGCATCCGGTGCATCGGCAACTCCGTGCAGCTCCAGGGCGTGCCCTACAGCCAGCCCTACAGGATCCAGGCCGTCGGCGACGTGACCGCGCTGAGCACCGCGATCGCCGACGACGCCTACCTCCAGGTGTACCGCGCCGACGCCGCCGACCCCGACATCAACGTCGGCTGGGACGAGCAGATCGAGAACCGGATCACCGCACCGGCCTACGACGGCCTCACCGACTTCCAGTACGCCCACGTGCTCCCCCAGAGCGACGCCCAGAGCGGCGCCGGAGGCTGAGGCCAGAGCGGCGCCGGAGGCTGACCTGCCGCAACCGGCGCTCTCCGGGGACCGTCAGGTGGCCGGCGACGTGGGCAGCGACGTCGGCGGCGAGGTCGGTTCGGTGGTCGGGGACGACGTGGGCGGCGAGGTCGGCTCGAAGTTCGACACCGTGATGAACACCGTCGACCCCTGCGGGAGCCGGGTGCCGGCGGGCGGCGTCTGGCCGGTCACCGTGCCGTTGGGCTGGGTCGAGTTGTTGTCCGGACTGACCTGAGGGTTGAAGCCGGCGTCCTTGATCTTCTGCTCGGCCTCGGCCTGGGTCAGGCCCACGACGGACGGCACCTTCTGGGGGCCGGACGACACGTTGACCGTGACGTCGGAGTCGCGGGGCACCGAGGTGCCGGGCGTCGGGTCGGTGCTGACCACGGTGCCCTTCGGCTGGTCGGAGTCCACGTTCTTGAAGACCCCGTTGAGATGGGCGTGCTGGAGCTCGGACTGTGCATCGGTGCGGGACGCGCCGATGATGTTGGGCACCTTCGTCGGATGGGTGCCCGACGAGATCGTGAACGAGACGGCTGTCCCCTTGTCGACGAACCCGTCGGCCGCGGGATCCTGGGTGATCACCCGGTTGACGGGGACCTTGCTGCTGTAGGCGTGCTCGACCGAGCCCACCGTCAGGCCCGCGTCGGCCAGCTTGGTCCGGGCGGCGTTCTCGGTGAGTCCGGACAGCTGGGGCACCTGCACCTGGTCGCTCGGGCTCGCGAACATCTTCGGCAGGAGGTACGCCGCGAGGCCGAGCACGATCAGCAGCAGGATCGCCAGGAACACCAGCAGACCCGGCCGGGTGCCGCGGTCGTCCTCGTCGTACTCCTCCGCCGGCGGCGGCACCGGCGTGACGACCGGCGTCTGCTGGGTGATCGTCGTCGGCGGCTCGACCGGCGGCGGCGGAGGGGTCACGTGCACCGGGTGGCCGGCGAGGTAGCGCTCGATGTCGCCGCGCATCGCGGCGGCGGACTGGTAGCGGTCCTCGACCCGCTTGGCCAGCGACTTCATCACGATCGCGTCGACCTCGGGCGGGAGTTCGGTGTCGTGATCGGACGGCGGGGCGGCCGGCTCGCGGACGTGCTGGTAGGCGACCGCCACCGGGGAGTCGCCGATGAAGGGCGGCCGCCCGGTGAGCAGCTCGTAGAGCAGGCAGCCCGCGGAGTAGACGTCGGAACGCGAGTCGACCGGCTCGCCCCGGGCCTGCTCGGGGGAGAGGTACTGCGCGGTGCCGACCACCGCGGCCGTCTGGGTCATCGTGCTCGAGGCGTCGGAGATGGCGCGGGCGATGCCGAAGTCCATCACCTTGACGTCCCCGGACGGGGTGAGCATCACGTTGCCGGGCTTGATGTCGCGGTGGATGATCCCCGCGCGGTGGCTGTAGTCGAGGGCCGACAGCACCCCGCTGGCGATCTCGAGCGCCCGCTCCGGCAGGATCTTGCGGCCCTCGCGCAGGATGTCGCGCAGGGTGCGGCCGGCGACGTACTCCATCACGATGTAGGGCTGGGAGATGTTCGAGCCGTCGGACGCCGGCACCTCGCCGGTGTCGTAGACAGCGACGATCGCGGGGTGGTTGAGCGAGGCGGCGCTCTGGGCCTCGCGCCGGAACCTCGCCTGGAAGGTGACGTCGCTGGCCAGGTCGGTCCGCAGCCGCTTGATCGCGACCGTGCGGCCCAGGCGGGTGTCGGTGCCCTTGCGGACCTCGGCCATCCCGCCGCGACCGAGGAGCTCGCCGAGCGCGTAGCGGCCGCCGATCAGCGCCGGCGCCTCGGAGTGGCCGTCGAAGGTGTTGTCGGGACTCACTGGTGGCCCTTCCCGTGGTCGTGGCCCTTGCCGTGGCCGTTCCCGTTGCCCTGGTTGTCGCCGTGGGGCTTGCTCGCCGGCGGGCTCGGCACCGAGCGCGTCGTGGGTGAGCGCGGCGGGGCGGTCGACGACCGTGTCGCCGCCGGGGTGTGGTTGCTCGTGTTCGTGCCCGGCGTCGTGCCGTCGCCGCCGGTGGTGAGCGCGGCGAGCGCGGCGACCGCGACGACCAGCACGAGGACGCCGGTCGCCGCCCAGACCGGCATCGGGACTCGACCCGCCCGTGACCGCCACGAGGTCTCGGGCGCCGTGACGGCGGCATCGACGCCGGCACCCACGACCGGCGTGGACAGCACGCGCGTGGCCGTCGGGTCCGCGGCGACGGGAGCATCGACGGCCTGGCGCACCGCGGTCGCGAAGGCCGCGCCGTCGGGGTAGCGCTCCTCCGGCGCCTTCGCCAGCGCCCGTCGTACGACGGCGGCCAGGGCGGGCGGGACCGTGCTCGGCAGCTCCGGCACCGGCCGGCGCAGGTGCGCGATCGCCGTCGCGACCGGGCTGTCGGCCTCGAAGGGTCGTTGACCGACCAGGCACTCGTAGGCGACCGCCCCGAGCGCGTAGACATCGGACGCGGGTGTGGCCGGGCGTCCCTCCGCCTGCTCGGGCGAGATGTACTGCGGTGTGCCGAGCACCTCGCCGGTGCGGGTGAGGGCGACCGCGTCGGCGGCCCGGGCGATGCCGAAGTCGGTGATCTTCACCCGCCGGTCGTCGGTCACCAGGATGTTGGCAGGCTTCACGTCGCGGTGGACGATCCCCTGGGCGTGCGCCGCCCCCAGCGCGTCCCCGGTCGCTGCGACCAGCCGGGCCGCCGCGGCCGGATCCATCGGCCGGCCCGGGCGCAGGACCGCCGAGAGCGGCCGGCCGTCGACGTACTCCATCACGAGGTAGGGCGGGTGGTCCGGCCGACCGGGGTCGCCGGCCCCGAAGTCGTAGACCTGTGCGACGCCGGGATGGTGCAGCCCCGCGGCGTGCTGCGCCTCGGTCTCGAAGCGCGACCGGAACACGGGGTCGTCGGCGTGCTCGCGCTTGAGCAGCTTCACCGCGACCAGCCGGTCGAGCACCGTGTCGGTCGCGCGCCAGACCTCGCCCATCCCGCCGGTGGCGATCCGGGAGTCGAGCCGGTAGCGGCGCTGGGCATCGGCGTACGCCGGAGGAGAGCCGGGTGTCTGGTCAGCCATGGGAGTTCAGCACCGCCTCCATGACCGCCTTGGCGATCGGGCCGCCGAGGGTTCCGCCGTGGATCTCGTCGGTGGGCTGGTTGACGTGCTGGATCATCACCGCAACGGCGACCTTGGCCGACTGCGCCGGCGCGAACCCGATGAACCAGGCGTACGGCGGCACCTCGGTGCCGTCGGGGTTGTGCAGCCCGCTCTGCGCGGTGCCGGTCTTGCCGGCGACCTGGATGCCGGGGATGGCCGCCGGCGTCGCGGTGCCGCTCTGCACGGTCGCGACCATCATCCGGGTGATCTCGCCGGCCGTGGACGAGGAGGTCGCCTGCGAGAGCTGCGCGGGCGAGAACTTCTGGAGCGTCTCGAAGCTGGTCGGCGACTGCAGCGAGTCGATCAGGTAGGGCTTCATCACCACGCCGTGGTCGGCGATGCCGGCGGTGACCATCGCCATCTGCAGGGGTGTCGCGGTGACCGAGTCCTGACCGAAGCCCGACAGTGCCGTGTTCGGGGCGTCCTCGCCCGCGGGGTACCTCGAGACGGCCTGGCCGGGCAGCTGGTCGGGGTCGAGGTAGCTCCTGTTGAACCCGTACTCCTCGGCCTGTCGGTGCATCGCGGTCGCCCCGACCTTCACCGCGAGCGGCGCGAACGCGGTGTTGCAGGAGAACTCCAGCGCCTGGATCAGGGGGATCCTGGGGCTGTCACATCCGCTCAGGACGTCGTTGTGCACGACGCTGTGCGACTGCGGCAGCGTGTACGTCGGGCCGGCCTGCACCAGGGTGTCGGAGTTGTACCTGCCCGTGCCGACCGCGGCGCTAGCCGTCACCACCTTGAACGTCGACCCCGGGGCCAGCGTGGTCTGGATCGCACGGTTGAGCAGCGGCTGCGACTTCAGCTTCGACAGCTGGGTGGCGTAGGCCGAGGCCTTCTTGAAGTTGTGGTCGGCGAGCTTGTTGGGGTCGTAGCTCGGCAGCGACACCATCGCCAGGATCTTCCCGGTGCTCGGCTCGATCGCGACGACCGCACCCTGCACGTCGGGACCGAGTGCGCGCAGTCCGTTGTACGCCGCTCGTTGTGCCGCGGGATTGATCGTGAGCACGACGTTGCCACCCTTGGTGGCGTTGCCGTTGACCAGGTCGACCAACCGGTTGACGAACAGCCGGTCGTCCTCGCCGGACAGGAAGTTGTTCTGGGCGCGCTCGACGCCGGTCTCGTTGCCGAAGGTGTACCAGCCGGTGATCGGCGCGTAGAGGTAGGGCTGGCGATAGACGCGCTGCACCTTGTACTGGTCGTGTGACTTCACGCTGTCGGCGATGGCGGTGCGGCCGACCATGATCGCGCCGCGCTCGCGCGAGAACGTCGCGGTCGCGACCCGGCCGTTGCCGACCCGGTCGTTGAGCGCGTTCGCGTGGTAGTACTGCAGGTAG
The DNA here is from genome assembly GCA_025936915.1 of Nocardioides sp. Classification (GTDB taxonomy): domain Bacteria; phylum Actinomycetota; class Actinomycetes; order Propionibacteriales; family Nocardioidaceae; genus Nocardioides. The sequence goes on along the minus strand of JAICSK010000013.1, from coordinate 14,642 downwards.
GTCGCGTTCAGCGCCAGCGCCAGGAACAGCAGCAGGCAGAAGATCGAGACGGTCCGGATCGGCTTGTTCATGTGAGCTTCACGACCTGGGTCTCGTCCATGTCGGCGTCGTCGGGCAGCGAGAGGTCGGGCAGCGGGCGCCGGGCCGCGTCGGAGATGCGCAGCAGGATCGCCACGATCACCCAGTTGGCGACCAGCGACGAGCCGCCGTAGGAGAGGAACGGCGTGGTCAGGCCGGTCAGCGGGATCAGGTGGGTGACGCCACCGATCACCACGAACACCTGGAGGGCGAGCGTGCCGCCCAGGCCGGTGGCGAGGAGCTTGCCGATGTCGTCGCGGCTGATCAGGGCTGCGCGGAGAGCACGCTCGACGATCAGGCCGTAGAGAAGGATCACCGCGAGCGAGCCGGTGAGGCCGAGCTCCTCGCCGATCGCGCCGAAGATGAAGTCGCTCTCGGCGAACGGGATGCGCCACGGGGCTCCCTGGCCCAGGCCGCGGCCGATCAGTCCCCCCCACGCCATCCCGAACATGGTCTCGACGCTCTGCCGGCCGAGGTCGTCGGTGTGCGGGCCGTAGTGGGCCCAGACGTCGGACCAGAGCTGGAAGCGCTCCCGGACGTGCCCGATGAACACGTAGGTCAGGTAGGAGCCGACGACGAACAGCGTCGCGCCGACCACCAGCCAGCCGGCCCGCTCGGTGGCGACGTACAGCATGATCAGGAACAGGCCGAAGAACAGCAGGCTCGAGCCGAGGTCGTGCTGGAAGACCAGGATCCCGAGGCTGACCACCCACATCGCGAGGATCGGCCCGAGATCGCGTCCGCGCGGCAGGTCGATCATCGCGACCCGGCGGCCGGCCAGGGCGAGAGCGTCGCGGTGGAGCACGAGGTAGCCGGCGAAGGTGACCACCAGCAGCACCTTGGCGACCTCCCCGGGCTGGAAGCTCATCGATCCGACGTGGATCCAGATGCGGGCGCCGTTGACGGTCTTGCCGATGCCCGGTGCCATCGGCATCAGGAGCAGGACGATCGCGGCCAGGCCGGAGGTGTAGGTGAACCGCTGCAGCACACGGTGGTCGCGCAGGATCAGCAAGGTGCCGACGAAGAGCGCGACTCCGATGGTCATCCAGACCAGCTGCTGCCGGGCCAGCTGGTTGCCCCGGGCGAGGTCGATCCGGTGGATCACGGCGAGCCCGAGGCCGTTGAGCGCGGCCACGATCGGGAGCAGCACCGGGTCGGCGTACGGCGCGACCATCCGGACCGCGATGTGTGCGGCGATGACGAGGACGGCGAGCCAGCCGCCGTACGACACGATGTCGGCCGGCACCTTGCCCTTCACGCCGAGGCCGACGGCGGCGTACGCCCCGACGCCCACGACCAGCGCGAGGATCAGCAGGAACAGCTCCGCCCCGCGCCGACGGCGGTGGACGAACTGCATCAGCGCTCCGGACTGCTGGGCCATGTCAGCCACCGCCCGAGCCGGAGGAGGAGGTCTGGTGGGCGGCGATGTGCTGCACCGTGCGCTCGGCCTCGGCCAGGCTGCCGGCGCCGATCCCGGCCTCCACGGAGCGGGCGGTGTAGCCGTCGAGCTGGTCGACGCGGACGTTGGTGGTCTCGTAGGCGTGGGACAGCTGGATGCCCGGGACGTCGGCCTGGACGCCGCGGTAGATGGTGACGACGCCGTCCTGCTCCCCGACGTAGTACTGGTGCTGGCTGTAGCTCCAGGCGGCCGCCCCGGCCATCCAGCCGATGCCGATCAGGCCCAGCAGCAACAGGGCGCGGCGTAGCCAGGGGTTGCGCCTCGGCTCGCGTGGCGCGTACCGGGCCGCCTCGGGGTCGGGGTCGATCGCGAACGCCCCGGGCGGGAGGTCGTCGGCCACCTCGGCCGCGATCGGCTCCATCTCGCCGGTGTCGCCGGCGCGGTGCCCGCGGAAGAACGACGCGCCGGCGCGCGGGCGGCGCTTCAGCTCCGCGGCGGACCCGACCACCATCGGTGTGGGCTCCTCGCCCGTGCCGGCAGGTACGACGTCGGCGACGATGCAGGTGACGTTGTCGGTGCTCCCGGCCTCGAGACTGGCGCGGACCAGCTCGACGGCGGCGAAGTCGGGGGAGCCGGTGGAGAGGATGTCGGCGAGCCGGCCGTTGTCGAGGGAGCCGGACGCGCCGTCGCTGCACAGCAGGATCCGGTCGGACTCGGCGAGCTCCACCGTGAACAGGTCGGGGTCGACGTCGTGCACCCCGTCGAGGGCCTTGAGGATCAGGTTGCGATGGGGGTGCGTGCGCGCGTCCTCCTCGCTGATCCGCCCCTCGTCGATCAGGCTCTGCACGAACGTGTGGTCGGTGGTGAGCTGGCTGATCTCCTTGCCGCGGAACAGGTAGGCCCGGCTGTCGCCGACGTGACCCATGGCCAGGGCGCGACCGTCGAACAGCGCGACCGTCGCGGTGGTGCTGGTGCCGCTCAGCGCGGGCTCCTCGTCGACCAGGTCGCCGATCTTGTCCGATGCCCGATGGAGGGCGCCCGCGACCAGCTCGAGCCGGTGGTCCGGGTCGTGGTCGTCGCCGGGCGGCTGGTCGAGCCGGCGCAGCTGACCGATCGCGGTGCTCGAGGCGAGGTCGCCGCGTGCCGCACCGCCGACCCCGTCGCACACGCTGAGCAGCCAGGGGCCGGCGTACCCGGCGTCCTGGTTGTCCTTGCGTACGCGCCCGACGTCGGAGATCGCGGCGTACTGCAGTCGGAACGTCACTTGCGCAGCTCCAGGAGGGTCTTGCCGATCCGGACCTGGGTGCCGAGCGTGAGCGTGGTGGGCTGGGTGATCCGGGCGCTGCCGATGTAGGTGCCGTTGGTCGAGCCGAGGTCCTCGACGAACCACTGGTCGCCGCTGGCCGCGATCCGGGCGTGCCGGGTGGAGACGTAGTCGTCGTCGAGCCGGATCGCCGCGTCGGCGCCTCGGCCGATCAGGATCGGCGCCTGCGAGAGGTCGGCCCGCTCCCCCTTGTTGGCGCCGTCGACCACGAGCACGTGGGTGGGGGAACCCTTGCGCGCCTTCTGCTTGGGCTGCCGGCGCGACTTGGGTGCCGCGGCCTCGCGGGCGGTGGCGGGCATCCGGGCGCCGAACATGTCCGACCGGACGACGGAGATCGCCGAGAGCACGAAGATCCAGAGGATCGCGAGGTAGGAGATCTTGATCAGGAAGAGCGTCAGCTCAGACATCGACGTCCTCCTCGACGTGCACCGACATCGTGGTCCGGCCGATCCGGACCTCCGAGCCGTCCTGCAGTGCGGTGCTGCTGATCCGGTGGCCGTCCACGAGCATGCCGTTGGTCGAGCCGAGGTCCTGCACGGAGATCCTCACGCTGCCGGAGGGGTCCTCGTTGACCGTGAACTCGACGTGGCGCCGGCTGACCCCGGGATCGTTGATGCGCAGGTCGGCCTCGGTGCCGCGCCCGACGACCAGGCCCGGGGGCTGGAGCGGGTGGCGGGTGCCGTTGACCTCGAGGAACGCGCGCGCACGTCGTACCTGGGTGTGGGTGGCGTTGCTGATCACCGACGCGTGGGCCTGGCTGCGCACCCGGAACCGGCCGATGGTGAGGTCGTCGGCGGTGTCGAACGCGATCGTGACCGGGCCGGCGAACACGTAGCTCTGCTTCTCGGCGTGCTCCTGGAGCTGCAGCGTGAGCTCCTTGACCAGGGCCGAGTCGTACGGCGAGAGCCGCTCGACGTCCGGCTGCGAGAGCTCGACGTGGAAGTCGTTGGGGACCATCCGGCGCTGCCGGGACAGGATCTGGGTGTTGTTGTCACACTCTCGCTGCAGGGCGGCGGCGATCTCGACCGGCTGCACGGCGCTGCGGAACGCGCGGGCGAAGGCTCCGGAGACCAGCGCCTCGAGCCGCTGCTCGAACTTCTGCAGCACGCTCACGCCGTACCTCCTCCACTCGTCGGCTGGCCCGCGGTCCGCGCTCTCGGTGTGTTCCCCCGTACCCGCCCCGGTGGGACGTGACCCGGGTGTGCCCGGGTTGCCGCCGATGCTATCGGGGCTCGGTGGCGGGTCATCCCAGGCCCGAGCGCCGGTTTGGGGCGCGTCCGCGCGCTGGGATAGCCTTGGCCCGCTTCAGGCGCGAGTGGCGGAACAGGCAGACGCGCACGGTTCAGGTCCGTGTGCCCGAAAGGGCGTGGGGGTTCAACTCCCCCCTCGCGCACGCTGGGGTGGTGACGACTTCCCTTCAGCCTGCTGCGTTCACACCGCCGGCCGGCTTCCGCCCAGGTAGGCGAGGACGGCGAGGACGCGTCGGTTCTCCCGGCGGTTCTCACCGACGCCGAGCTTGGTGAAGACCCGGCTGACGTGGGTCTCGACGGTCTTGACCTCCACGGTGAGCTCCTCGCCGATGGCGTGGTTCGAACGTCCCTGGGCCATCAGTGCGAGCACCTCGAGCTCGCGGTGGGTCAGCCGGTCCAACGTGGTCGTGGTCATGGCGGGTTCGTCGCTCCCTGTGCCGGTGCTTCTCCTGTCATCGGTACGTCGGGTCGAGAGCGGGAAATGCGACAGCGTGACGGTGAAAAGTCAGTAACGTTCCCGGTGCTCGAGGTCGACGACGGTGAGGGAACGAGATGCGACACCGGGGCGAGACGCCGGCCGAGAAGCAGCGGCGCGTCTGGGACAAGACCGCGCCCGCCTACGACCGGCAGATGGACTTCGTCGAGCGGATGCTGGGCCGGGGCGATCGCGAGTGGCTCGGCGAACGGGCCACCGGGAGGGTGCTCGAGGTGGCCATCGGGACCGGGCGCAACCTGGCGTTCTACGCCGTCGCGCGCAGCCTGACCGGGGTCGACGTCAGTCCCGAGATGCTGGCGGTCGCGCAATCCAAGGCCGACGCGCGGGAGCTGCCGATCGACCTGCGCGAGGGCGACGCCGAGGCGCTGCCGGTCGAGGACGCGTCGTACGACAGCGTGGTCTGCTGCCTCTCGCTGTGCACCATCCCCGACCCGGGGGCCGCGATCGCCGAGATGCGGCGGGCCCTGGTGCCGGGTGGCCGGCTGCTCCTGGTCGACCACGTCGGCAGCACCTGGCCACCGGTGTACGCCGTGCAGTGGCTGGTCGAGCGGATCAGCATTCAGATGGCCGGCGAGCACTACACGCGTCGTCCGCTGCCGCTGGTGAGGGCCGCCGGGTTCGACGTCGTGGAGACGGTCCGGCGCAAGGCGGGCGTCCTGGAGCGGGTCCACGCGGTCAAGCCCGCCTGAGCCAGGGCCGACCGAGCCGACCGAAATGTGAGGCGCCCTCGCTCGTCGGACGAGCGAGGGCAGTGGCGCCGGCTCCCGTCCCCCCGGTCGGCAGCGGACCCCCCACAGCCTGGTCGTCCCCCCGGGCGATTCGGCTGCCTCGAGAACCTGATCCGTGGGGATCGCGTCCTCGATGACCATGAAACGACGGGATCGATGGTTCATGACGCCGAATGACGACGAATCTATCGAGATTTCAGTCGATCGCCGCAGGATTGCGCCGAGAACGGCGATCCCCCAAATGTGAGGCGCCCCCGCTCGACGTGCGAGCGGGGGCCGTGGCGCCTGACCGTCCCCCCGGGCGGCTAGCGGACCTCCATCAGCCTGAACATCCCCCCGGTTGTTCGGGCCGGCTGTGGGTCTCGATCCGAAGATCATGACCACTGGGAAGATTCAACGACAGATCTTGCGGCTGCGAAAGTGGTTGCCAGCAATTTTTCCACGACTTGCCTGACGTCTGGCAACCCCGCTCGTCAGCCTGCGCGAAGCCGCTCCCGGGTACGGAGCGTGAGCTCGCCGACCGGCCATTCGGCGACGTCCCGGCATCCCGCCACCGGATGTACGCCGCGCACCGAGCTGGTGCCGAACACCTCGGTGGCCGCGGCGAGCTCCGCCAGCGACAGCCGCCGCTCGGCGAGCGGCGTTCCCTCCGCGGCCAGCAGCGCCAGCACCCGGGCCCTGACCGTGCCCGGCAGGATCCGCCCGTCGAGCGCCGGGGTCACCACGCCCGAGTCCACCACCGCGAACACGTTCGCGGTCCCGCACTCGAGCACCACCTCCGCTGCGTCGACCAGGAGCACGTCGTCGGCGTCACCAGGCTCGGACACGAGTCGCCGGTCGCTCCACTTGTGCGACCCCAGCCCCCCGTCGACCCGGCGTACGACGAGCCGGCGTGGCTCGGGCCCGGGCTCGTCGATGCGCAGTGCCTCGATCTCCCACTCGGCGGACCGGGGATCGTACGACGTGCGGACCCGCGCCGTCCCCAGGCCGTGCGAGTCGGCGGCGATCCGCTCGGCCAGGGCGTCCGCCTCGACGGACACGTCGTACAGCGCCAGCACGGAGCGGGCAAGCCGGTCCACGTGCGCGTCGAGGTCGACCGGCCGCCCGTCGCGCACCAGGAGCGTGTCGAAGACCCCGAGGCCGGGATCGGGACGGTCCTGGGGGTCGACCACCACGTGCCGGAGCCTACGGCGCGGACGCCTCCCGCCGGCAGGCTCCGATGGGGCACGGGCGGTCATACTGGCGCCCATGAGTCGGCGGCGGGACGGGGTGCGATGGGGTCGGGTGGTCCTCGTCGTGTTCGTCCTGCTCGTGATCAACGTCCCCTACGCGCTGCACGAGTGGGAGCAGCACCGCGTCGCGACCTCGGGCGAGCAGGTGACCGCCACCGTGGTCGAGGTCACCCCGGACGGGGACGTCGCGAACGTGGCGGTGAAGTTCCCGGCGAGCATCGACCCGAAGCAGCCGGTGCACACGGCCAAGGTCGACGCCACAGCCGCCCGCGAGGCCGAGCGGACCAAGCAGATCGGCGCCCGGGTGCTCAAGGGGCACCCCTCCGTCTTCCATCTCGACGGACAGGTGCGCAGCAACGCGGCGCTGGTGGTCACCGTCGTCGCGGACGTCCTCGTGGCCCTCATGCTGACACTCTCGTGGCGGCTGGGCGGCCGCATCCGCCGGCCGACGTTGGTCGGCGTGGCGGTCGAGGACGTCCGTCACGGTGACGACGGGTCGCTGCTCGACAAGCAGGACGACGGCACCTACCTGGTCAACGGCGAGGTCGCCAGCACCGGTCCGTCGTCGCTGGTGCTGGCGCTTCGCGACCGCGACGTCGAGATCCACCTCCGCGACCACGTGAACCCGATCGCGATCGGCGAGCGGGCGCAGGTGCGCGCCCAGCTGGTGGGCTAGGGAGCCGCGCCCATGCTGCAGAAGGTCGTCGACACCCTGCTCGGCGTACCTCCGGCCCTCGCCCTGCTGATCATCGCGGCGCTGGTGTTCGGGGAGGCCGCGCTGTTCTTCGGGTTCGTGCTGCCCGGCGAGACCGCCGTGGTGTACGGCGGGGTGCTCGCCGACGCGGGCAAGGTCTCGGTGGCGCTGGTGCTCGCCGTCGTCCTGGTGGCCGCCGTGGTGGGCGACAGCGTCGGGTTCGAGGTCGGCCGGGTGCTCGGGCCCCGGATGGTCCGGATGCCGGTCCTGCGCAACCACGTCGACCGGGTCGAACAGGCGCAGGCCTACCTGCGAAGACGCGGAGGCCGCGCCGTCGTGATGGGCCGCTTCACGGCGTTCCTCCGCGCGGTGATGCCCGGCCTGGCCGGAGCGAGCCGGATGCCCTACCGGCGCTTCCTGTTCTTCAACGTGCTCGGTGGGGTGATCTGGGGCAGTGCCTGTGTGCTGCTCGGCTACTTCGCCGCCCACTCCATCACCACCATCACCCATGCCCTGGGCATCACCAGCGGTGCGATCGTCGTGTTCATCGCAGCCGGGCTGATCTGGGCCTGGCACCGTCGTACCCGCGATGTCTGAGGGCGCGCCCACCGACACACGCGGCTGGGCGGGGTGGCGCACGGTCCTGTGGCTCGGCGTGGTCAGCCTGCTGGTCGACCTGGTCTACGAGGGCGCCCGCTCGATCACCGGACCGTTCCTGGCCTCGCTCGGCGCGTCCGCGCTGACCGTGGGTCTGGTGACCGGTGCCGGCGAGGCGGCCGCGCTCGGGTTCCGGCTCTTCTCCGGGCCCGGGGCCGACCGCACCGGTCGCTACTGGCGCTGGATGGTGACGGGCTACGTCCTGACCGCCGTCTGCGTCCCGCTGATGGCGCTCGCGCCGGCCCTCGGCGCCGCCGGACTGGTGTTCGGCTCGGCGATGGTGCTGCTCGAGCGCACAGGCAAGGCGATCCGCAGCCCCGCCAAGTCGGTGCTGCTCGCCGTCGCCGCCCGCAAGGTCGGCCGCGGCCGCGGGTTCGGCGTGCACAAGGCGCTCGACCAGACCGGCGCATTCCTCGGGCCGCTGCTGGTCGCCGGCGTCGTCGCGCTGACCACGCACCAGTGGGCCGGGCTGCTGGTGCTGGCCGCTCCCGGGGCCGTCGCGCTCGGCGTACTCACCTGGATGCACGGGTACGTCGGCGACCCACCGCGCGCGCCGGCCACCGCCGGGGCGCCGCTGGTCGCGCTGCCGCGGACGTTCTACGTGTACGCCGTGGCCTGCGCCCTCACGACCGTCGGGCTGATGACCTTCGGGGTGATCTCGTTCCACCTCGTGCACGAGCATCTGGTGACGGCCGCGGTCGTACCGGTCGTCTACGCCGCGGCGATGGGCACCGAGGCGCTCGCGTCACTGGCCACCGGCTTCGCCTACGACCGGGTGGGCGGCGGGACGCTGCTGGTGCTGCCGGTGGTCGTGGCGGTCGTGCCGGTCCTCGTGTTCACCGACCGCGTCGGCGTCGCGGTGGTCGGCGTCCTGTGCTGGGGCGCGGCGACCGGGGTGCAGGACTCGACGGTGAAGGCGCTCGTGGCCGACCTGGTCCCGTCCTCGCGGCTCGCCACGGCGTACGGCGCGTTCGCGGCGTTCCAAGCCGTCGCAGCACTGGCGGGAGGAGGGCTCGCGGGCTGGCTGTACGACACCGATCGCACGGTGCTCGTGACGGCGGTCCTCGCCGCCCAGGTGGTGGCGCTGGCGCTGCTCGTCGGCGTGCTGCTCCGCGCGCGGGGCCAGGACCGGCAGGCCCTAGGCTGAGGAGCATGTCGGCCACCCCGTCGTCGTACTCCATCACGATGCGCCTGCACACCGTGCCCGACCACGGGGTCGTCGGCGCCGTGGCCACCGCGATCGCCCACGCAGGTGGCATCGTCACCGCGATCGACGTCGCCGACTCGAGCCACGAGCGGCTCGTCGTCGACGTGACCTGCTCGGCGGCCGACGCCGACCACGCCGAGGTCGTCACCGCGGCCGTGCGGAAGGTCGAGGGCGTCGAGGTCTACAAGGTCAGCGACCGGACGTTCCTGCTGCACATCGGCGGCAAGATCGAGGTCACCTCGAAGGTGCCGCTGCGGACGCGCGACGACCTGTCGATGGCCTACACCCCGGGCGTGGGCCGGGTGAGCCTGGCGCTGGCGAGGAACCCCGAGGACGTCCGCCGCCTCACGATCAAGGGGAACTCGGTGGCGGTCGTCACCGACGGCTCGGCCGTCCTCGGCCTGGGCAACATCGGCCCGGGCGCGGCGTTGCCGGTGATGGAGGGCAAGGCCGCCCTGTTCAAGCGCTTCGGCGACATCGACGCGTGGCCGATCTGCCTCGACACCCAGGACACCGACGAGATCGTGCGCACCGTCGAGCTGATCGCGCCCGGGTTCGGGGGGATCAACCTCGAGGACATCGCCGCCCCGCGGTGCTTCGAGGTCGAACGCCGACTGCGCGAGAGCCTCGACATCCCGGTCTTCCACGACGACCAGCACGGCACCGCGATCGTCGTACTCGCCGCGCTGACCAATGCGCTGCGGTGCGTGGACAAGAAGCTGGCCGACGTCCGCATCGTCGTATCCGGTGCCGGTGCGGCCGGGTCGGCGATCGTCACTCTCCTGCTCGCCGGGGGCGCCGGCGACGTCGTGGTGTGCGACATCCACGGCATCCTGTCCGCCGACGACGACACGCTGAGCCCGGCGATGGCAGAGCTCGCCACCCGCACCAACGCCTCGCGGCTGCGGGGCGACCTGCACGACGCGCTGCGCGGGTCCGACGTGTTCATCGGGGTGAGTGCTCCCGGCATCCTGCCGGCCGAGTGGATCGCCGACATGGCCGAGGACGCGGTGGTCTTCGCCCTCGCCAACCCCGATCCCGAGGTCGATCCCGCCGACGCGGAGAGGTACGCCGCGGTCGTGGCCAGCGGGCGGTCGGACTTCCCCAACCAGATCAACAACGTGCTCGCGTTCCCCGGGGTGTTCCGTGGCCTGCTCGACGCCCGGGCCACGGAGATCACCACCGAGATGCTGCTCAAGGCGGCGCAGGCGATCGCGCACGTCGTCAAGGACGACGAGCTCAACGCCAACTTCATCATCCCGACCGTGTTCCATCCCGACGTGCCCAAGGCCGTCGCCGCTGCGATCAGAGGAGCTGACTGAGTCGTGCCCGCAGCCATCTCGGACTTCCACGCCACGACGATCGACGGGAAGGACCAGGACCTCTCGACGTACCTCGGCGACGTGGTGCTGGTGGTCAACACCGCCAGTGAGTGCGGCCTGACGCCGCAGTACGCCGGGCTCCAGCGTCTCTACGACACCTACGCGGCCCGCGGCCTCGTGGTCCTGGGCTTCCCCTGCGACCAGTTCGGGCACCAGGAGCCCGGCACCGAGGACGAGATAGCGACGTTCTGTTCGCAGAACTACGGCGTCACGTTCCCGATGTTCGCCAAGGTCGACGTGAACGGCGACGACACGCACCCGCTGTACGTCTGGCTGAAGTCCACCGCCGGCGGTGGCGACATCACCTGGAACTTCGGCAAGTTCCTGGTCGGCCGCGACGGCTCCCTCGTCGCCCGCTACGACCCCCGGATCGAACCCGACGAGCTGGTCGACGACATCGAGGCTCAGCTCGCGGTCGTCAGCGGGTAGTCGGTGGGCGGGTCGCGGATCACCCCGGTAACCCCGGCCCGGCAGCCCGACGTGAGGCGTTGAGGGGCCGGATCAGGCGTTGCTCTCGGTCGCGTAGAGGGCGGCGCCGACGATGCCGGCGGCGTTGCGCAGCTTCGCGGGAATGATCTCGGTCTCGATGTCGACCAGCGGCAGGAACTCGTCGGCCTTCTTGCTGACCCCGCCTCCGACCACGAAGAGCTCGGGGGAGAACAGCTGCTCGAGCTTGCGGTAGTACGTCGTCAGCCGCTTCGCCCAGTCGTGCCAGGACAGGTCCTCGCGCTCGCGGACGCTCGAGGCGGCACGCTTCTCGGCGTCGTGCCCGTCGATCTCGAGGTGGCCGAGCTCGGAGTTGGGGACCAGGACACCGTCGTAGACCAACGCGGAGCCGATGCCGGTGCCGAGCGTGGTCACGATGACGAGCCCGCGTCGTCCCTTGGCCGCGCCGTACCGGACCTCGGCGAGGCCTGCGGCGTCGGCGTCGTTGACGACGTGGACGTCACGACCGGTGGCCTCGGTGAACAGCCGGTCGGCGTCCTCGCCGACCCAGTGCTTGTCGATGTTGGCGGCCGACCGCACGACCCCGCGCTTGACCACGCCGGGCACCGTCACGCCGATCGGCCCGTCGCTGTCGTCGAAGGAGCTCAACAGCTGGACGAACACCTTCGCCACCGAGTCCGGGGTCGAGGGGCTCGGCGTGTCGATCCGAACACGGTCGGCCGCGAAGGCTCCCTCGGTCAGGTCGACCGGTGCGCCCTTGATCCCGCTGCCGCCGAAGTCGATGCCGAACGGAAGCCCCGAACCCGTTGCCGTCATGGCCCCAATCTCCCCGTGTCGGCGGCGCGGAGCAACCTCCCGATATGTCCGGACCCTTGCCAGGACCCCTTTACAAAACATATGGTGTTGTAAAGTCATGAGGAGGTTGTCATGTCATCCGGGATCGCGAACAGCACGGTGCCGCCGGGCTCCGTCGAGCAGTGGCGGGACAGGAAGCGCTACCTCTGGCTGATCGGCCTCGTCGTGCCCTCGCTGGCCTTCATCGCGATGGGCATGTGGCGCCTCACGGGATGGGGCGTGTGGTTCTGGATCGGCCCGGCCGTGATCCTCGTGATCGTTCCGGCCATCGACCTGCTGGCCGGCCTCGACCGCTCCAACCCGCCCGACGACGTGATCGAGGCGCTGGAGAAGGACAAGTACTACCGCTGGATCACCTATCTGTTCCTGCCGATCCAGTACGCCGGGTTCGTCGGCGCGATGTACCTGATCACGCACGCCGACCTGAGCGCGATCGACAAGGTCGGTGTCGCGATCTCGATCGGGTGTATCGGCGGGATCGGCATCAACACCGCCCACGAGCTCGGCCACAAGAAAGAGGCCAACGAGCGCTGGCTGTCGAAGATCGCCCTCGCCCAGAGCTTCTACGGGCACTTCTACATCGAGCACAACCGCGGCCACCACGTCCGGGTCGCCACCCCCGAGGACCCGGCCTCCGCCCGCGTCGGCGAGAACTTCTACCAGTTCTGGCCGCGCACCGTCCTGGGGTCGTTGCGGTCGGCGTGGAACCTGGAGAAGAAGCGCATCGCGCGTCGCAGGCAGCACCCGTTCCGGCTGTCGAACGACGTGCTGAACGCGTGGCTGATGTCGGCGGTGCTCTGGGGCGCGCTGATCGCGTGGCTCGGCGTCGGCATCACGCCGTACCTCGTCGTGCAGGCCGTCGTCGGCTTCTCGCTGCTCGAGGTCGTCAACTACATGGAGCACTACGGCATGCTCCGGCAGAAGGTCGGGATCGGCGAGCGGCAGCGTTACGAGCGCGTCGATCCCTCGCACTCCTGGAACTCCAACAACATCGCCACCAACGTGCTCCTCTACCACCTGCAGCGGCACAGCGACCACCACGCCAACCCCACGCGGCGCTACCAGTCGCTGCGCGACTTCGAGGAGAGCCCCGTGCTGCCGACCGGGTACGCCGGGATGATCGTGCTCGCGATCGTGCCGGCCGTCTGGCGCCGGGTGATGGACCCGCGGGTGCTCGCCCACTTCGGCGGCGACATCAGCCGCGCGAACATCTCCCCGCACAAGCGGGACGCGATCCTCTCCTCGTACGGCGTCGGCGCGGTCGCCGCGGCCAAGCCCCTTGACGTCCTCACCGGCGCCCCGACGACGACGGCCGCGCGGGGTGCCGAGCGGACGGCCGCCGACGAGGCGCTGACGTGGCGGTGTCCGGGGTGCGGATACACCTACGACGTGGTCGCGGGGGAGGAGAAGGAGGGGTTCGCAGCCGGGACCGCGTGGTCGGAGGTGCCCGACTCGTGGTGCTGCCCCGACTGCGGCGTCCGCGAGAAGGTCGACTTCGTCGCGGTCGACCATGTGCCGACTTCCTAGACTGGCGCGGTGACCACCGCCCCGGCCCTCACCATGCACGAGCGCGTCGTGGCGGCGGCGGCCGAGCTGACGCTCGAGGTGGGCTGGGCCGGGGTCACGATGGGCAAGCTCGCCGATCGCGTGGGCGTCTCGCGGCAGACCGTCTACAACGAGGTCGGGTCCAAGCCGCAGCTAGCCGAGGAGATGGTTCTCGCCGAGCTCGCCAAGTTCCTCGCCGTCGTCGACGAGGCGTTCGACGAGCAACCGGACGACCTGGTCGAAGCGATCCGGGCCGCCTCCCGCAGCGTGCTCGAGCTGGCCCGGGACAACGCCCTGCTCCAGGCGGTCGTCTCGAGGTCGTACGGCGCGGAGACCGAGCTGCTCCCGCTGCTGACCACGCGCAACGACGCGCTGGTGCTGGCCGCGACCCAGGCCGTGCGGGCGCGGGTCGCGGCGTACCGCATCGACATCGACGACCGCCACCTCGACGCCGCGATCGACATGGTCGTGCGGCTCGTCCTGTCGCACGTCGTACACCCGATCGGCGAGCCTGCCGACACCGCCGACGACATCGCCTGGATCTCCGGCCGGACCCTGCGCCCATGAGCGCAGGCCAGCTCGAGTACTCCTCCGCCGCCGGTCGCGGCGTCGTGCTCGCGGCCGTCCTCGGCTCGGGCATGGCGATGCTGGACGGCACGGTCGTCAACGTCGCGCTGAAGACCATCGGCAAGGACCTCGACGCGTCACTGGCCCAGCTGCAGTGGATCACCAACGGCTACCTGCTGCTGCTGGCCAGCCTGATCCTGCTCGGTGGTGCGCTCGGCGACCGGATGGGCCGACGCCGGGTCTTCCTGATCGGAGTGGTGTGGTTCGCCGCCGCGTCGGTCCTCTGCGGCGTCGCGCCGAGCCCGACCCTGCTGATCGCCGCCCGCGTGCTGCAGGGCATCGGCGGGGCGCTGCTCACGCCCGGCAGCCTCGCGATCATCGAGGCGGTGTTCGTCAAGGCCGACCGGGGCCGCGCGATCGGCGCGTGGTCGGGGCTGGGCAGCATCGCCGCGGCGATCGGCCCTTTCGTCGGTGGTGGGCTGGTGCAGTACGCCGACTGGCGCTGGATCTTCCTGATCAACGCCCCGCTCGCGGCGGTCACCGTCGTGGTCGCGCTCAAGTACGTCCCCGAGACCAAGGCCGAGACCGACGGACCCTTCGACGTGGTGGGCGCCGGGCTGGCCGCGGTGTTCCTGGCCGGCCTGACCTACTGGCTGATCGAATGGGGTACGGCGTTCGCGGTGCCGGCGCTCGGGATCGGGATCGTCGCCGGGACGGCCTTCCTGGTCGTCGAGCACCGGTCGGCGCACCCGATGATGCCGCTGAGCATGTTCTCGTCGCG
>JAICSK010000030.1 GCA_025936915.1 Nocardioides sp. | reverse complement strand
TCGAGCAGCTCCCAGCCCTCGGCGTAGGCCTGCATGATCGCGTACTCGATGCCGTTGTGGACCATCTTGGAGAAGTGACCGGCACCCGGCGTCGACCCCGCGTGCACGAACCCGAACTCGCCCTCGGGCTTGAGCGCGTCGAAGGCGGGCTGCGCCTTGGCGACGTCGTCCTCGGAGCCGCCGCACATCAGGGCATAGCCGTTCTTCAGCCCCCACACGCCGCCGGACACACCGCAGTCGACGAAGCCGATGCCCTTCTCCGCGAGGAGATCGGCGTTGACCTGGTCGTCGGTCCACTTGGAGTTGCCGCCGTCGACCACCAGATCGCCCTCGCCGAGCAGTCCCGCCAGCTCCCTGACGGTGTCGCGGGTCGGGTCGCCGGCCGGCACCATCACCCAGACCACCTTCGGGCTCGGCAGCTGCTCGACCATCTCGGCCAGGCTGCCGGCGTCCGACACGTCGGGGTTGCGGTCGAAGCCGACCACCGTGTGGCCGGCGTCGCGCAGCCGGGTGCGCATGTTGCCGCCCATCTTGCCCAGGCCGACGAGTCCGAGTTCCATGCATCGCTCCTTGGTGTGGTCGAGCGGGAGTCGGGTCAGGAGAGCAGTCGCCGCGGCATCAGCAGGTAGCGGAAGCCTGTGCCGTCACGCGTGTGGTCACCGTCTCCCCGACTGTCTCCCCCGCTGTCTCCCCCACTGTCTCCTAGGTAACCACTGATGACAACGGGCTTGGTCGAGACCGTGAACGCGAGCTCGACGACGGCCTCGTCGATGACCTGGAGACCGTCCAGCAGGAACTGGGGGTTGAAGCCGGTGGTGATGTCCTCGCCCTGGATCGTGGCCTCGATCGACTCGCTGGCCTGGGCCTCGTCGCCCGACCCGGCGTCGAGGGTGAGCGTGCCCTCGGAGAACGCGAGCTGGACCGCCGTGTTGCGCTCGGCGACCAGCGCGACCCGCTTCAGCGACTCGATCAGGGCGGCCTTGTCCACCAGGGCGGTGGTCTGGTGCTCCTGGGGGAACAGGCTCCTGACCTTGGGGAACTCGCCGTCGAGCAGCCGGGTCGTCGTACGCCGGGTGCCGCCGGGCGCCGAGCCCTCGAACCCGATGATGCCTTCGCCGGTGCCTCCGGCCGCCAGCGCGATCGTGACCTCGCTGCCGGCGGTCAGTGACCGGGCGGTGTCGCCGAGCACCCGCGCCGGGACCAGCGCCGCGAGCGACTCGTCGGGGCTGTTGGGCTGCCACTCGAGCTCTCGGTGGGACAGCCGGAACCGGTCGGTGGCGAGCATCGAGATGCTCGAGCCGGAGATCTCGATCCGGACGCCGGTCAGGACCGGGAGCATGTCGTCGCGGCCGGCGGCCGTCACGGCCTGCTGCACGGCATGGGCGAACACGTCGCTGGAGACCGTGCCCGTCGCGGCCGGCATGTCGGGCAGGGCCGGGTAGTCCTCGACCGGCATCGTCTGCAGGCTGAACCGCGCCGACCCGCAGGTCAGGCTCACCCGGGAGCCGTCGAGCACCATCTCGACCGGCTTGGCCGGCAGGCTGCGGCAGATGTCGGAGAGCAGGCGACCGCTGACCAGGGCCTTGCCCTCGTCGCTGACCTCGGCACTCAACGTGGCTCGCGCCGAGGTCTCGTAGTCGAACGTGGACAGCACCAGGCCGTCGTCGCTCGCCTCGATCAGGAGCCCGGAGAGGACCGGGACGCTGGGGCGGACGGGCAGGCTGCGTGCCGCCCAGGCGACGGCATCCGCGAGTACGTCGCGGTCGACGCGGAACTTCACTTCACGGGTCCTTCATCAGGCAGATGATCGGCGCGATCGATGAGAACCGCACCTGCGGGAATGCTGGGGGAATTCTGGACTGAGCATCCTGCCACGCGGCACCCCCACGCGGGAGTGGCGCCTGTGATTGTCGGAGCTTGTCCCCAGGAAGGCCCCGGGGCAGGGGTTTCGGATGATCCGGAGTCATGTCTAGGTGGGCAGGAGTCGTAGCGTCCGTGGAAACTGTGGACAAGTGGTGTCGTGCCTGGTCAGCCGCCGGATTCGTGTGCACAGGGGATGTGGAGGGTGTCGTGGGATCTCCGGCCGAGCTGTGGTCGACGGCCGGGGGCCCCGGAGTCGACGTACGCCGGTCCACACCGGGTGTGGACGAC
This sequence comes from Nocardioides sp., assembly GCA_025936915.1. GTDB lineage: Bacteria > Actinomycetota > Actinomycetes > Propionibacteriales > Nocardioidaceae > Nocardioides. The sequence goes on along the minus strand of JAICSK010000030.1, from coordinate 22,755 downwards.
ATGCCGGGTCGGCCCACACCTGACTCCACATCTTGCAGACGTGTCGTTCGGCTCAGGCCTGCCGGGCCTGGATCTTGACCCGGTTGGTCAGCTCGCTGACCTGGTTGAAGACCGCGCGGCGTTCGGCGAGCAGCTGGTTGATCTTCCGGTCGGCGTACATCACGGTCGTGTGGTCGCGGTTGCCGAACTGCGCGCCGATCTTGGGCAACGACAGGTCGGTGAGCTCCCGACACAGGTACATCGCGATCTGCCGCGCCATCACCAGGTGCCGGCCGCGGCTCGGACCGGTGAGCTCGTCGATGGAGAGGCCGAAGTACGCCGCGGTCTGGGCGATGATCAGCGCCGCGGTGATCTCGGGCTCGCCCCCCTCGGGGATGAGGTCCTTGAGCACGATCTCGGCCAGGGTCATGTCGACCTCCTGGCGGTTGAGGTTGGCGAACGCCGTGACCCGGATCAGGGCGCCCTCGAGCTCGCGGATGTTGGTCTGGATCTTGCTGGCGATGAACTCGAGCACGTCCGCCGGCGCGGAGAGCCGGTCCATCGCGGCCTTCTTCCGCAGGATCGCGATCCGGGTCTCGAGGTCGGGCGGCTGGACGTCGGTGATCAGGCCCCACTCGAACCGGTTGCGCAGCCGGTCCTCGAGCGCCTCGAGCCGCTTGGGCGCCCGATCGGAGGTGAGCACGATCTGCTTGTTGGCGTTGTGCAGCGTGTTGAAGGTGTGGAAGAACTCCTCCTGGGTCTGGGTCTTGCCCTCCAGGAACTGGATGTCGTCGATCAGCAGTACGTCGACGTCGCGGTAGCGGCGCTTGAACCGGTCCTGCCGGTCGTCGCGGATCGCGTTGATGAACTCGTTGGTGAACTCCTCGCTCGACACGTAGCGCACCTTGGCGCCGTTGTAGAGGGAGCGGACGTAGTGGCCGATCGCGTGGAGGAGGTGGGTCTTGCCGAGGCCGGAGTCGCCGTACACCAGGAGCGGGTTGTAGGCCTTCCCCGGTGCCTCGGCCACGGCGACGGCCGCGGCGTGAGGGAACCGGTTGGACGACCCGATCACGAACGTCTCGAAGGCGTACTTCGGGTTGAGCCGGGTCTCGCCGGGAGCCGGCGGGGGCGGCGCATGCGGCGCCGGCGTGGCTGAGGCGACATGGAGATCTGTCGACATAGCCACTGATGGACTCGTCGACTCGGCGTGTGGCGGGGCCGGATGGGCGCCGTCACCCAGGGCGGGGTTGACCGTCACGGCGAGCCGGATCTCCCGGCCGAAGCTCTCGGTGAGCGCGTCCTCGAGCTGACCGCGTAGCCGGCCCTCCAGCTGGGTGCGGGTGAAGTCGTCGGCGACGGCGATGATCGCGGTGTTGCCGTGCCATCCCGCAGGCTCACTGGCCTTGACCCAGGCCTGCTGGTTGGGCTGGAGCTCCTCGATGACCCGCTGCCAGGCGGCAGCGAGTTCGGAGTCGTTGTCCACAGGAAGTCCCGCTCTCTGGTCGTCGCGCGTGCCGACGACGTGGGCCCGGTACGTCGGTCCGGGGTCGGCCATCGGTTCCACAGGTTTGTCCACACCTTGTGAACGTGGCTGCCTCCTTGTGGAAACAACCGATCGAGACGTCCGCGGTGGTCACCTCAGGTGCGGCATCGTCGCAGGTCAGGGGCCCACTGGGGGTCCGCTGCCGGTGGTGGTGACGCAGCTGCGGGGAAGGGCCGAGGCGAACGCGGGGAAACTCGACGAGGTCCGAACATAACGCCGCCGGGAGCGCCCCGGCAAGGCGCTATCCACAGGTTCTGGAACGCCTGCGGAACGGGCCTGACCGGCGTAGGGTGGCGGGTCGGATTCCACAGCCGAGCCCGGTGCTCCCACCGGATTTGACCTCGTGGAGACGCCCCGCGTACCGTTTCTCGGTCACCCGGTGTCGACGGGTGCCGCATGTCCATGCCGCCGGAAGTCCTGACCAGCCGGCGCGTGGGTGGGCGGTGCCGGCCGAAACCGCAGGCTCGTCGTCGAGTCCTGCGCTTCGATCAGTTCCGTCCGACGCATCGGGCGATCCAGCCGAACGAGCCGGCCTGACCGTCCCTGACCATCGGAGATAACTCGTGAGCAAGCGTACGTACCAGCCGAACAACCGCCGCCGCCACAAGGTGCACGGCTTCCGGCTGCGCATGCGCACCCGCGCCGGACGCTCCATCCTGTCCGCCCGTCGTCGCAAGGGCCGCAAGAGCCTCGCTGTCTGAGCCCTCGGGCTCGACCGCTCTGCTTTCGGCACCCGTGCCCTCGCGTCCGTGCTCCCGGAGCCGCATCGCCTCAGCCGCGGCGCCGACCTGCGCCGTGTCTCGCGCCACGGCCGGCGCAGTGGCAGCGACACCCTGGTGGTGCATCTCGTCCACGACCCTGGCGGTGCGGGCGCTCTCCCGGCCAGGGTGGGCTTCGTGGTCAGCCGCGCGGTCGGGAACTCCGTGGCCCGTCATCGGGTCCAACGCCGGCTCCGCCACCTGTGCCGAGAGCGCCTGGACCGGTTGTCGCCCGGCAGCGAGCTGGTCGTCCGCGCCCTCGCCCCGGCCGCTGCCGCGACGTACCAGGAACTCGGCGCCGACCTCGACCGTTGTCTGCAACGGGTGCTCGACCCCGCTGATGATGCAGGGCCCGGGACGGTGAGCTGACCAGATGCGTTATCTGCTGATCGGTCTGCTCCGGCTGTACCGCCTGTTCATCAGTCCCCTCTACGGCCAGGTGTGTCGCTACCACCCGTCCTGCTCGGCGTACGCGCTGCAAGCGGTGACGGAGTACGGCGCTCTCCGCGGCTCCTGGCTGGCCGCCCGTCGACTGCTCCGGTGTCACCCGTGGGCTGCCGGCGGCTACGACCCGGTGCCGTCGCGCACCCCCACCCAAGGAGCCTGAGACCTGTGTCCCTCGGCGCAATCGGCCACTTCATCCTGACGCCGCTCTACTACGCGGTCTCGGCGGTCCTGCTCGGCTGGCACGAGCTGTTCAGCCTGTTCCTGCCCAAGGACGGCGGCATGTCGTGGGTGCTGTCGATCGTCGGCCTGACGGTCGTGATCCGGGCGGCGCTGATCCCGCTGTTCGTCAAGCAGATCAACGCGAGCCGGAACATGCAGCTGATCCAGCCGAAGGTCAAGGAGCTGCAGAAGAAGTACGGGCACGACCGGGAGAAGCTCGCTCAGGAGACGATGGCGCTCTACCGCGAGAGCGGCACCAACCCGTTCGCGTCCTGCCTGCCGCTGCTGGTGCAGTCCCCGATCTTCATCGCCCTGTTCCGGCTGCTCGACCAGGCGGCCAAGAACAACACGGCCAACGGGTTCATGACCAAGCCACAGGCCCAGAGCTTCGGCGGAGCCACGCTCTTCGGCCACGTCCCGATCAAGGACACCTTCCTGCACAACGGCGGTCTGACCAGCGTCCAGATCCTGGCCGCGGTGCTGGTGGTGGCGATGACGGTGACCACGTTCACCACGCAGCGGCAGCTGATGACCAAGAACATGCCCGCGGGTGCGATGTCCGGTCCGTACGCCCAGCAGCAGAAGATGCTGCTCTACGTCCTGCCGGTGGTCTTCGCGGTCGGTGGCATCGCCTTCCCCATCGGTGTGCTCTGCTACTGGACCACCACGAACCTGTGGACCATGGGCCAGCAGTTCTACGTGATCCGCCGCAACCCGGCACCCGGGACGCCGGCGTTCGAGGCGAAGCAGAAGCGAGACCGGGCCAAGGGGATCACCGCCACCGATCCGGCCTCCCCCGAGGTGGCCGGACCGACCGAAGCACCCGAGCAGCCGCGGCCGCCGCGGCAGCAGCCGAAGCGGCAGTCCAAGCAGCAGCGCAAGCGATCCGGCGGCAACCGGCCCGGTGGGAAGCCCGGGGCCACGCCGACCGGCGACGACGACGAGGGCACCAGCGAGGGGAAGACGGCATGAGCGAGACCGACCAGACCAGTCAGACCGACCGGACCGACGAAGCGGTGCCGGAGCACGAGTCCGCGGACCACACCGCGCTGCAGGAGTCGACGATGGTCGCCGAGGGCGGCGCCCTGTCCGCCGAGCAGGTCGATGACGATGACGACGTCGCGGACGTCGCGGACGGCGCGGACGCGGAGGTCGGCGACACGGAGGACGAGACCGACGACGCCGACGACGCCGACGACGCCGACGACACGGACGACTCCGAGGACGGCGCGGACCCGGCCCCGGCGCTGGATGACGAGTCGCTGCAGGAGCGTCTCGAGCACGAGGGTGACATCGCCGCCGACTATCTCGAGGAGCTGCTCGACATCGCCGATCTGGACGGCGACCTCGACATGGACGTCGAGGGTGAGCGGGCGGTCGTCTCCATCGTCGGCGCCGACCAGCACCAGCTCGTCGGCGACAACGGGAGCGTCCTGGACGCCTTGCAGGAGCTGACCCGGCTGGCGGTCTACCGCGAGACCGGGGAGCGGTCGCGGCTGATGCTGGACGTCTCGGGGCACCGGGCCGGCCGCCGGCGCGAGCTCGAGGAGCTGGCCGCGACCACCGTGGCCCAGGTGCGGGATTCCGGTGAGCGTGCTGCCCTGCGGCCGATGAGCCCGTTCGAGCGCAAGGTCGTGCACGATGCCGTGGCGGCCGCCGGGCTGTCGTCGGAGTCCGAGGGCGTCGAGCCGCGACGGTACGTGGTGGTGCTGCCGGCCTGATGGCCGACGTGACGGACGACGGCGGGGAGGTTTCACGTGAAACCATCCCTCCCCCGGACCCGGCGGTCGCGGCGAGGGTGTTCGCGCCCGACCCGCTGGAGCTCCTCACCCGGTATGCCGCTCTTCTGGCGACCCATGGGGTCACCCGCGGACTGATCGGGCCGCGCGAGGTGCCTCGTCTGTGGGACCGGCACCTGATCAACTGCGGCCTGCTCGCGCCGTTGATCATGGAAGGCGCGACGGTCGCGGACCTCGGGTCCGGGGCCGGCCTCCCCGGCTTGGTGCTCGCGATCGCCCGGCCCGACCTGCGGGTCACCCTCGTCGAGTCGATGGCCCGCCGGGTGGCGTTCCTGGAGGAGGTCAGCAGCCAGCTGGACCTCGCGAACATCGAGGTGGTGCGCGGCCGGGCGGAGCAGTGGCGCGATGCGAGGCGGTTCGCGGTGGTGACGGCGCGGGCGCTGAGCGGGTTGCCGCAGCTTCTCCGGTGGGGGATGCCTCTGGTGGCCGACGACGGCGAGCTGCTGGCGATGAAGGGGTCCTCGGCGGCGGACGAGATCGCCGCCGCCATGCCCGAGCTCGGGCGATGGGGTGCCCGGGCCGAGGTGGTGACGTCCGCCGTTCCGGGGTCTTCGATCACGACCGTGGTGCGGGTGGTCCGGGATCCCGGCGCGGCGATAGGTTGGCCTACCTCGAGCACTCGCAGCTCGAGACGTCGCAGTCGAAGGGAACGCGCGTGAGTCAGGACCCGACCGCGGGGGCGGTGAGTCAGGCGAGGACCGGGTTGGGGTGGCCCGCCAGGACGTCGGAGGTCGATCGTCCGTCGACGTTTTCCACCGGTCTGGGGTGGCCTTCTGAGCGTGAGCATCCACAGGAAGACCCCGGTTTTCCACAGCCCTCTGTGACTAGTCCTCCGACCGAGACGGACACCGTGGTTTCACGTGAAACCACGGTCGAGCAGAGCGCCGAGAGCGCCGACGAGGACGATCCCGAGGTCTTCGGCGACCACACCGAGGAGGTCGCGCATGTCCGGGTGATCCGCACGGCCGCCGATATCGCCGGCGTCGATGCCCGGCTCGACGACGACAGCACGCCCCTGGCCCGGATGGCCGAGGACACGATCCGGGCGCGGCACGAGGCAGCCAATCGGCCGCCGATGCCACGCCCGGAGGCGACGCGGATCGTGGTCGTGGCCAACCAGAAGGGCGGGGTCGGCAAGACCACGACCACGGTGAACGTCGCGGCCGCACTTGCGCAGCTCGGGCAGCGGGTGCTCGTGATCGACCTCGACCCTCAGGGCAACGCCTCCACCGCCCTGGGCGTCGACCACCAACGCGGCGTGCCCTCGACGTACGACGCGCTGGTCGACGGCGATGAGCTGGAGGGCCTGGCCTCTCCGGTGCCCGACCTCCCGCTCCTCGACGTCGTCCCGGCCACCATCGACCTCGCCGGCGCCGAGATCGAGCTGGTCAGCATGGTGGCTCGCGAGAACCGCCTGCGCCGGGCGATCGCCGGGCACCCCCGGGTCGGCACGGCGGAGGCGGCGGGGGAGGACCGCTACGACTACCTGTTCGTCGACTGTCCGCCGTCGCTCGGTCTGCTCACGCTGAACGCGCTGGTGGCCGGTGAGGAGATGCTGATCCCGATCCAGGCGGAGTACTACGCCCTGGAGGGCCTCGGGCAGCTGCTCGAGACGGTCGAGATGGTCAGGGCGCACCTGAACCCGGGGCTCGTCGTGTCCACCATCATGGTCACGATGTACGACGCCCGCACCCGGCTCGCCTCGGGCGTCGCCCAGGAGGTGCGTGAGCACTTCGGCGACCAGGTCCTGCGTACGGCGATCCCGCGATCGGTACGCGTGTCGGAGGCCCCGTCGTACGGGCAGACCGTGATGACCTACGATCCGGCCTCGCCGGGCGCGCTGTCCTATCTCGAAGCCGCCCGTGAGATCGTCACGAAGGGTGCTCCGAGATGACGCAGGACCGACAGCGCCGTGGTCTGGGCCGAGGGCTGGGCTCACTGATCCCGACCGCGCCCGGGTCGAGCACCCAGGAGGCCGACGGGGAGCGGACGTCGGCGGGCCAGGCGCCGGTGCCGGCGGGCGCGTACTTCGCCGACCTGCCGATCGCGCAGGTGTCGCCCAACCACGTGCAGCCGCGCCAGGTCTTCGACGAGGAGGCGATGGCCGAGCTGGTGCACTCGATCCGCGAGGTCGGACTGCTGCAGCCCGTCGTCGTACGACGCCTCGACGACGACTCCTACGAGCTGGTGATGGGCGAACGCCGCTGGCGGGCCGCGCAGGAGGCCGGTCTGGAGACCATCCCGGCGATCGTCCGGCAGACCGAGGACGCCGACATGCTGCGCGACGCCCTCCTGGAGAACCTGCATCGATCCCAGCTGAACCCCCTCGAGGAGGCCGCGGCGTACCAGCAGCTGCTCGAGGACTTCTCCTGCACTCACGACGAGCTCGCCGGGCGCATCGGTCGCTCGCGTCCCCAGATCTCCAACACGATCCGTCTGCTCAAGCTCTCGCCGGCGGTCCAGCGGCGGGTCGCCGCCGGGGTCATCTCGGCCGGCCACGCCCGCTCCTTGCTGGCGATCGAGGACCCGGATGTCCAGGACCGGCTCGCGGCCCGGGTGGTCGCCGAGGGCATCAGCGTGCGCGGGCTCGAGGAGATCGTGGCGGTCGGCGAAGCCCCCGCTCAGGAGCCGCCGGTACGCCGTCGCAAGCCGAGCGCGCCGGGACTCAAGGACATCGCCGACCGGCTGTCCGACCGGTTCGAGACGCGGGTCAAGGTCGATCTCGGACAGCGCAAGGGCCGGATCACCGTGGAGTTCGCCTCGCTCGACGACCTGCGCCGGATCGTCGACATCATGGACCCCCGGAACCGGACCGATCGACCGATCTAGCGATCCATCGACAAGTCGACAAAACGACAGAACGATGTAGCGATAGTGCCGCTGACCTGCGGAAACACGGTCAGCGACGGGTGGCGAGGAAGTCCGAGATGCGGCCGATCGCCTCGGCGAGCACCTCGACGTCCGGCAGGGTCACCAGCCGGAAATGGTCGGGCTCGAACCAGTTGAAGCCGGTGCCGTGGGTGACCAGGATGCGTTTGGCCCGGAGCAGGTCGATCACGAACGACTCGTCGTCCTCGATCGGGTACACCGCCGGATCGAGACGCGGGAAGCAGTACAAGGCCCCCCGGGGGCGCATCGAGCTGACGCCGGGGATCTGGTTCAGGAGCCGGTCGGCGAGCATCGTCTGCTCATGGAACCTGCCGCCGGGTGCGACCAGGTCGGTCACGGACTGGTAGCCGCCCAGCGCGGTCTGGATCGCGTGCTGGGCGGGGACGTTGGCGCACATCCGCATGTTCGCGATCAGCGTCAGGCCCTCGAGGAAGTCGGTGGCGAGCTCGGTCGGACCCGAGATCATCACCCAGCCGGCGCGGTAACCGCACACCCGGTAGGCCTTGGAGAGCCCGCTGAAGGTCAGGCAGAGCACGTCGTCGCCGGCGAAGGTCGCCGCGTGGTGGTGCACCGCGCCGTCGTACAGGATCTTCTCGTAGATCTCGTCGGCCATCACGACGAGGTCATGACGCCGGGCGATGTCGACCAGGCCGCGCACGGTCTCCTGGCTGTAGACGGCGCCGGTCGGGTTGTTGGGGTTGATGACCACGATCGCGTGGGTGCGTTCGGTGATCTTGGCCTCGATGTCGGCCAGATCGGGGTCCCAGCCGTCGGCCTCCTCGCAGCGGTAGTGCACCGGGACGCCGCCGGCCAGCGTGATGGCACCGGTCCAGAGGGGGTAGTCGGGCGCGGGTACCAGGATCTCGTTGCCGTCGTCGACGAACGCCTGGAGCACCATCGAGATCAGCTCGGAGACGCCGTTGCCGATGAAGACGTCGTCGACGGTCACCTCGCGCAGGCCGCGCTCCTGGTAGTAGTGCGCGACCGCGGTGCGGGCGGGGTAGATGCCCTGGCTGTCGCTGTAGCCCTGAGCCTCGGGCAGGTGGCGGACCATGTCGGCCACGATCGCGTCGGGGGCCTCGAACCCGAACGGCGCCGGGTTGCCGATGTTGAGCTTGAGGATGCGGTGCCCCTCCGCCTCCAGCCGTTGCGCTTCGACCAGGATCGGCCCGCGCACGTCGTACCGCACGTGCTGCAGCTTCTGGCTCTGGCGGATCCGGCGCACGCCGTCATCCTCCCAGCCTCGCCCGGCGACCTACGATGGTGTCCGTCGCCGATCCCGGTCGAGGAGGTGTGATGTCGCGCAAGGTCGTCCGGATGACACTCGACCACCTCGCGGAGCTCGACGCGCCCTGTCGCCAGTGCGTCTTCTGGGAGCTCGATCCCGTACGCCGAGGCCGGGTCGACGAGCCCGCCGCCGAGAAGGAGGCGTGGATGTCCGCCGTGCTCCGCGACTGGGGCTCGTGCGGACGGGTGGTGCTCCTGGACGATCGCCCCGTGGGCTACGCGCTGTACGCGCCGCCGGCGTACCTCCCGGGTGCTGGCGGTTTTCCGACGGCACCGGTGTCGACCGACGCGGTCTTGCTGTCCGCGGTGTACGTCGAGCCCTCCGCCCGTGGCGGCGGCCTGGGCCGGATGCTGGTGCAGGGGATGGCCCGCGACCTGATCGAGCGCGGTGGCATCGCCGCGGTCGAGGCGTTCGGCGACGCTCGCGGTCCGGGACGTCCTGGCGCGCGCACCTGCGTGACCCCGGTGGACTTCTTGACGAGCGTGGGGTTCAAGACCCAGCGCGCCCACGCGCGCCATCCGCGGATGCGGATGGACCTGCGCACCACCCTGTCGTGGCGCGAGGAGCTGGAGGGGGCGCTGGAGAAGCTCCTGGGCGCCGTACGGCCGGCCCCCAAGACGACCGCCGACCACCCGCGGACGACGACGCGGTCGTAGGCGGCCGGCACGCCTTCGCCCGTGCTCAGCGGGCGGTTCGGCGCCGTAGCGCCTCACCGCCACCGGATCCGACGCGGACCTCACTGGCCTCTTCCGGTGGTTCCTGGCCGTTCCAGACCCCAGTAAGCACGGGTTCCCCCGCGTACGCGGGGCAACCGACCGGACTTCCCCGAGACAGGCAAGAGGCGGCTGGGCCTCTCGGCCCAACCGCCTCTGTCAGGGCATCTGGGGCGCTTCGCGGGCCCCGAGCGTGCTCGCTCAGGCGATGAACTCCTCGAGCTCGCGCAGGAGGGCCGCCTTGGGGCGGGCCCCCACGATCGACTTCACGACCTCGCCGCCCTGGTAGACGTTGATGGTCGGGATGCCGTTGACGCGGTACGACGAGGGCACGACCGGGTTCTCGTCGACGTTCATCTTCACGAACGTGAGCTTGTCGCCGTGCTCGTCGGCGATCTCGCTGAGGATCGGGTCGACCTGCCGACACGGACCGCACCACTCGGCCCAGAAGTCGACCAGGACCGGCTTGTCGGACTTGAGCACCGTCGTCTCGAAGTCGGCGTCGGTGACGGCAGCGAAGTTCGCCACGGGAGTTCCTTCCAGTAGTTCGGGTCGACACCCCGCCGTCCCGGCGAGGTGTCACCAAGTCAACATCATGCCGCCGACGGTTGTTCCCGGGCCGCAGGCGCGACCCGGGACAGGCGAGACCGGTCAGACCGAGGCCGGTCAGACCGAGGCCGTCGCCGGCTCCGCAGCGACGACGGCGTGATCCAGCTCCGCCAGGTAGCGCTCGGCGTCGAGTGCGGCGGCACATCCGGTGCCGGCGGCCGTGATCGCCTGGCGGTAGTGGTGGTCGACCAGGTCGCCGCACGCGAAGACGCCGGTCAGGTTGGTCTCGGTGGCGGGATGCTTGACCACGACGTACCCGTCGTCGTCGAGGTCGACCTGGCCCCGGATCAGCTCCGAGCGCGGGTCGTGGCCGACCGCGATGAACAGACCGGTCACCGGCAGCTCGCTCTCGGTGCCGTCCACGGTGTTGCGCAGCGTGACCGAGGAGAGCTTGTCGTCCCCGTGGATCGCGGCGACCTCGGAGTCCCATGCGATCTCGAGCTTGGGGTCGGCGAAGGCCCGCTCCTGCATGATCTTGGAGGCGCGCAGCTCGTCGCGACGGTGGATCATCGTGACCTTGCTGCCGAACCGGGTCAGGAACGTCGCCTCCTCGACCGCCGAGTCGCCGCCACCGACGACCGCGATGTGCTGGTCGCGGAAGAAGAAGCCGTCACACGTCGCGCACCAGGAGACGCCGTGGCCCGAGAGCTCCTCCTCTCGCGGCAGACCGAGCTTGCGGTACGCCGACCCCATGGCCAGGATCACCGCTCGGGCGGAGTAGGTGTCGGTGGCCGTGCTCACGGTCTTGATCTCGCCGGTGAGGTCCATCGACACCACGTCGTCGGTGACCAGCTCGGCGCCGAAGCGCTCGGCCTGTGCCCGCATCTCGTCCATCAGGGCCGGACCCATGATGCCGTCGCGGAAGCCGGGGAAGTTCTCGACCTCGGTGGTGTTCATCAGCGCGCCGCCGGCGGTCACCGAACCCTCGAACACCAACGGGTGCAGGGACGCGCGGGCGGCGTACACCGCCGCGGTGTAACCGGCGGGCCCCGAGCCGACGATGATGACGTTGCGAACGTCCTGCGACTGCGTCATGAACTGCTCCCAGCTGCCGGTCGGATCGAGGTCGGGCCACCGGCGGGGCTGTCCGACCATCTGTGGAAGACACCGGTACAACGCATCGTAGGCGAGCCGGATTCCCCGGTCAGCCCGAGCGGTCAGGGCGCGGGAAGCGTGGTCGAGCGGATCGGCCGGTTGGTGCCGCAGACGTAGAGATCGACGACCTGCAGGTCGTTCTGGACCCGGCGATAGACCAGGGCGGCGGGCGCGTGGCGGAACTCCGCGGCGACCGCGTCGACCCGTTTGGGGAGGTCGACGCACGGGCGGGATACGGCTTGGGATTGGGCGTTGTCGTTGGACGCAGCCGGGTGGCGCTGCAGCAGCGAGCGACCCTTGAGTGCGTCCGAGGAGAAGTGACGCGGCCGGACCACGATCCGGGGTGTCTCGGCCTGATAGCCGGGTGACGTCTTGGCGTGGGGTGTCGGGCCGTTTCCGGTGTTGCCGAGCTCGAGGCTCTGGTCGGACCCGGCTGAGGCCGCGCCGGCACGTGAGCCGCCGTTGCCGTGCGGCAGATGAGGGCCGAGGGCGACTCCGCCGACGACCACCGCGGCCGCCGCGACCAGCAGGGCCGCGGCACGACGGCGACGGTGGGGTGCGATCGGGACGACGTCTCCCGAGCGGGGGTCGGTCGCAGCGGCGGGTGTCTCGTCACCGAGACGGGCGATCGCTCGGTTCATCCGGGCGGCGACGTCGTCGGGCATGGGCTCGGTGTGGCGGGCGTCGGCAAGGAGACGGCGTACCTCCGCGATCTCGGGCGGGTCGGCGGGCTCGAGCTCGTCGGGCGAGTCCGGTCGATCGGTCACGGGGCACCTCCTTCACCGGTGGGAGTGGGACCGGCCGTGGTCGGCGGCGGGGGAACGACGATGGGACGGGCGACACCCCCATCGGGTTCCGGGTGACGCCGGTCACCGGACAGCGCCGCGGGTGGGTCGGGCGTATCGGCCAGGCGACCGCGCAGCAGCGTCGCCAGCCGGTCGCGCCCACGTGCACATCGCGACTTCACCGTGCCTTCGGCGCAGTCGAGGATGGCCGCGGCCTCCGCGACGGAGTGCCCCTCCATGTCCACCAGCACGAGCGCCGCGCGTTGCTCGTAGGGCAGAGAGGCCAGGGCGGTGAGCAGGGCTCGCCGCCGCTCGTCGCCGATCGCGGCCTGCTCGGGGTCGTCCCGGTCGCCGCCGGAGGTCAGCACCGAGCCGCGATCTCCACGCTCCTCGAGGTCGTCGGGCAACGCCTCGGCGCGCCGTACCTTGGCGGCCCGGATGCGGTCGAGGCAGGCGTTGACGATGACCCTGTGCAGCCAGGTGGTGACCGCCGCGTCGCCACGGAAGGAGTCGGCCCGCCGGTACGCCGCGACCAGGCCGTCCTGCAGGCCGTCGGCCGCATCGTGCGGGTTGCCCATGGTGCGCAGGGCGACCGCCCAGAGCCGGTCACGGTGGCGGGTGAACAGTCGCGCGAACGCGTCGGGGTCTCCGGCGACGTGAGCGGCGAGCAGCTCGTCGTCCGTGGGTTCGTCGTCAGCGCCGGCCCGGTCGGTCATGCTCCGTCACCCCGCACCACGGCTTCGGCGATGCCGCCGCGGAAGCCACCCGGCACCGCCGGGATCTTCGTCAGCCAGACCACGACGTACCTGCCGTTGGTCGGCCGGGTGAGCGAGACCGTGCCGTGCGTCGTGCCGATCGTGGAGCTCCCGGCGACCGTGAGGCCGTGCAGGTCGACGGGGTTGGTGTCGGTCACGTAGATGCTCACCGACGTCGGCTGGCCGACCGTGGTGAGGTCCACCTGGCTCACCGTGTGGCCCGAACCGAGATCGAGGACCAGACCGACGCCGGTCTTGAGCCCACCCGCTCCGAACTGCTGGTCGTAGCGAAGCGTCGTCCAGGCCGTCCGGGGGTTGCCGTCGACGGCGCTGGGCGCCTCTTGGGGGTTCTCCGCCCGGTCTCCGCCCTGGGGATCGAAGTCGCGCGCGGTCACCCCGGTGATCGGGGTCGCGGTGGTCGAGCCGGACGAGCCGGTCGTCTGGCTCGGCCCCTGGCCGCCCTGGTCCTTGGTGGTGCCGAGCGGCGTCTTGCCGCGGCCGAGGTTGAACGCGACCACGACGGCCACGAGCACCAGCAGGCAGGCCGCGATGATGCCCGCGAGCCGGAGCATGCTCGTGCCCGGTGCGCGGACGTCCTCGTCGTCCTCGCGGTACGCCGGAAGGACGCCGCTGCCGGTGCCCGCCCCGGTGCCGGTGTTCTCCCACGGCCAGTAGCCGCCGCCGGCGCCCTGCGGCAGCGGGGCCGCGCGGGGCCGGCGTACCGGCTGGCCCTCCTCGGGGTCGGGCGCGAAGAGTGGCCGCTCGGGATGCGGCTCGAACGCCGGTGGTGGGGGCGGCTTCTCGGTGTGGTGGCGCAGCCACTCCACGTCGTCGGTGTCCTCGTGGAAGATCGGCATCCCGGCCTGCGTCGCGAGTCCGTCCTCCGGTGAGGTCTGCTCCCGGTGCTCCTCGGGAACGACGTCACCGTCCGGGTCGGTGTCCGCGGGTACGGGGTCGACATCGCGGACCGGTGGGTCGGGCAACGGGGGCAGCACGACGGTGCCGTCGCCGCGCTTCGGGTGCTCGATCCGCGCGAGCCAGGCCTCGGCCGCGGTGGCGGAGGGGCCGAGGAAGTCGCGCAACGAGTCGGCGAGCATCGCGGCCGAGACCTCGGTGTCGCCGCCGTGGTTGAGCACGTGGTCGCAGAGGGCGTCGAGCGTGCGCGGGATGCCGGCGCGCACCTGGCGCGGCCGGAGCACGTGCCCGTGGGACGAGGGCGCGGCGGGCACGGTCGAGGTGCTGACGCCCGCCCACTTACCGGTCATCGCGGCGTACAACAGTCCGACCAGGTCGGCGATGTCGGTGGAGATGCGACCGGCGGGCAGGCCGTGCAGGGCGGCGTCGACGGCGAACCCGATCAGCCGGACCGAGCCGTCGGTGTCGATCAGGACGTTCTCGGGCACGAGACGTCCGTGCGCGACATGGGCGTCGTGGGCCAGGGCGAGGGTGTCGGCCACCTCGGCCACGATCCAGGCGGCCACGGTGGGCGAGAGGGCGCCGGCGTCGGCCAGCATCAGGTCGAGGCTGGTGCCCGAGCCCCATTCGTTGACCACGAAACAGCGGTCGGGGGTCTCGTCGATGTCGAGCACGCGCAGCATCCGGCGGTCGAGGACCGTCGCCGACGTACGGGCCGCGGCGCGCAGCAGCGGGGCACGGTCGTCTTCGCTGGCGATGATGTGCACCGCCACGTCGCGCTGGAGGACGGAGTCGAAGGCACGCCAGAACCGGCCGCCCCTGCTCTCGGTCAGCAGGTCGGTCAGTCGGTACCGGTCGGCGAGCACGTCGCCGGGCCGGGTGTGCTCTGCCACCTTTCACCCCTCGCGTCGCTCGCTTCCCCCATGTTAGGAGCCTCCGACCCCCGGAATCCGGCGGACCAAGGTGTCGACGACCGACGTCACCTCGGTGATCCGCATGATCCGGGCCAGGAAGACGAACAGCCCGACGTCGATGGCCCCCAGGACGACGACCCGGGCCGCGGCGAGCACGTGGGAGACGTCGTCGGTGTGGCCCGGCAGCACCCGTCCGACCGCCCAGGCGACCAGCGTCGCGATCCCGGCCGCGATCAGCAGGCGTACGGCGAAGCGGACCAGGGATGGTGTCTCGAGCCCGCCGAGCCGACCGCGCAGCAGCGCATAGGAGACCGCCGAGCCGAGGACGTACGACGCGCCGTAGGCGATCACCAGGGCCGGCGACGTCTGCGCGGCGGTCGCCTGGTGGACGAGCAGGATCGCGGCCACGACGTTGGTCGCACCGATCGCGCACTGGATGAAGAAGACGGTGCGGTTGAGCTCGAGCGCGTAGAAGCCGCGCAGCATCAGGTAGTGCACGGTGAAGAAGACGATCCCGGGGCCGAACAGGATCATCGACGGCACGTAGTGGTCGAACGTCGTCGAGGTCGCGCCGTACCCGAACAGGACCTTCGACGCGTCATAGGCGAGCAGCGGCAGGCCGAACGCGAACGGGACGACGACGGAGAGGGCGGTGCGCAGGGTGCCGGCCAGGGTGGCCGCGAGCCCGGCGAGGTCGCCGTCGGCGGCTTTCGCCGACAGGCGGGGCAGGATCGCGGTCGCCAGCGACACCGTGATGATCGCGTGGGGCACCATCACGAACAGGAACGCCGCGGCGTACACCGTGTATCCGGTGGCGTCCGCCGCGTGCTGCACGGCGTGCGCGTGGTGGTGATGGTGCCGGGCGACCTGCTCGCACACCGAGTGCGCCGTGCCTCCGGAGGCCAGCCGGACCACGACGGTGTAGGCGACCTGGTTGACGATCACGAAGAGCACGGTCCAGACGCCGAGCCGCAGGGTGTGTCCGAGCCCGCTGCCGCGGAAGTCCCAGCGCGGACTGAACCTCACCCCGGCCGCGCGCAGCACGGGAAGCAGGATCAGCACCTGTGCCGCGATCCCGAGCGTCGCGCCGCCGCCGAGCACGAGCTCCTGCGTCGAGGTGTACGACGAGCAGCTGCCGGCCGCGGGCAGGGCGCCGAACCAGAACAGGTACAGCACCAGCACCAGGATCGAGATCGCGTTGTTGGCGATCGGTGCCCACATCATCGGCCCGAACCTGCCCCGGGCGTTCAGCACCTGACCGAGCAGCACGAACATCCCGTAGAAGAAGACCTGCGGCAGGCAGTAACGGGCGAAGGCGATCGCCGAGTCGCGCTGGGCGGCGAGCGCCGGCTCGTCGTACGACCCGTTGAGGTAGAGCCTCATCAGGAGCGGTGCCGCGATCACCAGCAGCACCGTGACCACTCCGAGGAAGACCAGGGCCAGGGTGATCACCCGGTTGGTGTAGGCCGCCCCGCCGTCGTCGTCGTTGCGCTGGGCCCGCACCAGCTGCGGGACGAGCACGGCGTTGAACACGCCCCCCGCCAGCAGGATGTAGAGCATGTTGGGGATGGTGTTGCCGATGTTGAACAGGTCGGCGTGCAGCTCGTTGCCGATGGCGGCGGCGAGCAGGAGGTTGCGGACGTAGCCGCTCGCGCGGGAGAAGACCGTGCCGGTCGCCATCACCGCCGACGACGCGAGGATGCCGCGGCTCTCGTCGGTCTCGCTCATGACGGGTGGCTCGGTGGGGTACGACGCAGCCCGCGGTCGCGGATGAGCCGGCGTACCAGGCGGACGACGATCGCGGCGACCAGCAGGACGACGCCGGCCCCGATGATCACCCAGATCAGGCCGCTCACCTGCTCGGCCCGCATCGGGAACGTGTCGCGCGCGCCGAGGAGCCGCCCGTGGCGGTTGGTCACCTCGAGCGTGACGTTGTGGACGCCGCGCTGGTGGGTCGAGGCGTTGAGCAGCACGGTGGTGCGACCGTGCGGCCCGAGCGGGACCTTCTCGCCGCCGGTGATCGTCAGCTGGGGGTCGGAGACCGCCTGGACCTTGACCGTGACCGGGACGTCGAGGTCGTTGCTGACCAGGGCGGAGAAGCGACCCGAGGTGCTGGCCAGGGTGACCGAGGGTGGGGCCGCGAGGTGGATCGCGTCGAGGTTGTCCTCGACCCAGCGGCCGGCGGCGCGCAGGCGGTAGAACGCCACCACCGGCTGCTGCGCCGCGGCGTACGACGCGTTGCCGGTGACCTCCTCGAACAGCGTCCTGCGCAGCGCGGGCTTACGGGTCAGGACCGACTGCAGCGTGCCGCCGAGCCGCAGCACGTCCCCGGCCATGGTGTAGATCCGCGGCGGGAGGTGGGCGAGGTCGGCGGGCGGCGGGCGGAGGTGCGCGGCGTCGAGGACGTGCGGGGTCGTGGCCGTCGCGCCGCTGAGCGTGGTCAGCCGTACCCAGGGCACGTCGAGACCCGAGAAGAACTTCCTGGTCAGCGGGTGGTGGAGCTCGGTCGGAAGCTCGATCACGAGGGGCTGCTGGTGGTCGAGCAGCCGGACCGCGGCCTCCGCCAGGACCCGCTGCCGCAGCGCCAGCGAGCTCTGCGGGTCGACCGGCCCGGGACCGCCCTCGGCCGCAGTGGTCGAGGTGAGGATGACGCGGTGACCGTTGACCCGGTCGACGACCGGTGCCCTGCCCTTGACCGCGGAGTCGGCGAGCAGCACCTGGGTGTCGTGCGGAAGGGCCGAGACGGTGTCGCCGCTCGTGCGGCCGTCCGGGGGTGCCGCGGCCGGGCCGAGCGGGATGCCCCAGGGCCGGAGGCTGTGCCCGGTGCGCTGGTACGCCGCGTGCAGCAGGGGGGATCCGAACCGGGCGGCGTCCTCGAGCTCGAGGTCGCCGTACGGCAGGCCCATCACCTCGCTGGTGTCGGCGGCGAGCAAGCCGCGGAGAGTCTGCAGCCAGCGCGTGGCGATGCGGTCCGGCGCCGATGCCGCGCCGGTGGCCGCCGCACCGGCGGCGCTCGAGGACGTCGAGGGGCTCGGTGACTGGCTGGGCGAGCCGTTCCCCTGGCCCGCTGATCCGGGGACGGAGAGGGTGCGGGCCGGGTTGCCCTCGGCGAGCCGGCGTACGGCGTCGGGCACGGCCGGGTCGACCAGCCAGGTCAGGGGGTGGTGGCCCGCCGCGCGGCCGATGGCCACGGCGTCGTGGAGCGGCCCGGTGCGCAGGCTCTTGGCCCAGAGCCCGGGGTCGATGATCGCGCCGTCGGAGCCGCGAGCGACGCCGGCGCGGACCGGCACCACGAGCGCGGTGCTCTCCAGCTCGCCGTGCGCGAACGCCGACGCCGGCACGTAGGGCAGGAAGGTGCGGTCGCGACCCACGGCGACGCGCGTGCCTCCCTCGCCGTTGTCGCCGAGCACGTGGACGCCGAACCAGTAGACGCCCGGCATCGAGATCGGCAGGGTCGAGCGCGGCAGCTTGAGCTCGAACGACGCGGTCTCGCCCGGGGCGAGCGACGGGATGCTGGCGAACGTGCCGGCCGCCGTGATCCGGGGACCGACGTCGGCACCGACGTCGGTCTGCGCCGCGGCTTCCAGCTCGGCGGGGGTCGTCAGCGCGCTCGAGCCCATGAACCCGTGGACGTTGATCGCGGTCCAGGTCTGGTCGGACGCGTTGGTGACCGTGCCCGAGACGCGGATCGGGCCGTGGTCGGGGATGTAGTCGGGAGTGATCGAGGAGATGTGCGGGACGAGGGGCTGCCGTGGCTCCCCCGAGGCGCTCGCCGGTGCAGCAAGGCCGACGACACAGGCGACCGCGACGAGCAGGGCCGCCACTGCCGACGCCACTGCCGCCACTACCGGCGCCGCCACCGCCTGGGCATGCGACAGCGGGGACGGGCGGAGCACCCCCCGATGCTAGGGCGTGCGCGGATGGCGACAGCACTACGCTGTCCCTCCGTGTCCCACGCAGCAGATCGCCGTCCGCCGGGGAGCGTGCGCCTCGCCGACGCGCAGCGGGACGTGGCGGCCGAGCTCGACCGGATCGGCCCGGTGCTCGACGAGCTGGGCGTGCTCTTCGGTGGGGCCGGGCACGAGCTCGCCCTGGTCGGCGGCCCGGTCCGCGATGCGATGCTCGGGCGGCGGCACAACGACCTCGACTTCACGACGTCCGCACGTCCCGACGACATCGAGCGGCTGCTGGCCGGCTGGGCCGACGCCACGTGGGACATCGGCCGGGCGTTCGGCACGATCGGCAGCCGCAAGGGGCAGTTCCAGGTCGAGATCACGACGTACCGGTCCGACGCGTACGACGGCGCCTCCCGCAAGCCGGTCGTCGACTTCGGCGACACCCTCGAGGGCGACCTGGTGCGGCGCGACTTCACGGTCAACGCGATGGCGGTGCGGGTGCCGTCGCGCGAGTTCGTCGACCCGTACGGCGGGGTGGTCGACCTCGCGCACGGCGTCCTCCGGACGCCCGGGCGGCCCGAGGACTCGTTCTCCGACGACCCCTTGCGGATGATGCGGGCGGCGCGGTTCGCCGCGCAGCTCGGCTTCGAGGTCGACCCCGGCGTGGTCGAGGCGATGACCTCGATGGCGGCGCGGATCGAGATCATCTCGGCCGAGCGGGTGCGCGACGAGCTGGTCAAGCTGGTGCTCGCGCCGTACCCCCGGGTCGGCCTGACGCTGCTCGTCGAGACCGGGCTGGCGGAGCTCGTGCTGCCGGAGCTGCCGGCGTTGATCCTGGAGAAGGACGAGCACCACCGGCACAAGGACGTCTACCAGCACACGCTGACCGTGCTCGAGCAGTCGATCGGGCTGGAGGAGCGGCTCGGCGGCCCGGACTTCGTGTCGCGGTTCGCGGCGCTGATGCACGACGTGGGCAAGCCGCGCACGCGGCGGTTCGTCGACGACGGCACCGTGACGTTCCACCACCACGACGTCGTGGGCGCCAAGCTGACCCGCAAGCGGATGCAGGCGCTGAAGTTCTCCGGCGACGACACCGAGGCGGTGTCGAAGCTGGTCGAGCTCCACCTCCGCTTCCACGGGTACGGCGACGGGCAGTGGACCGACTCCGCCGTACGCCGCTACGTGCGCGACGCCGGCGACCAGCTCGAGCGGCTGCACGTCCTCACCCGCGCCGACTGCACGACCCGCAACCAGCGCAAGGCCGAGCGGCTGCGTCGTACCTACGACGAGCTCGAGGAGCGGATCGAGCGGCTGTCGGCCGAGGAGGAGCTGGCCGCGATCCGGCCCGACCTCGACGGCACCCAGATCATGGAGATCCTCGGGATCCCCGAGGGGCGCGACGTCGGGGCGGCGTACCGCTTCCTGATGGAGCTGCGACTCGACGAGGGCCCGCACTCCTACGACGACGCCAAGGCGGCGCTGCTCGAGTGGTGGGCTTCTCGCTGATCGGGCCGCCTCGGCCGGACGCCTACGATCGCTCCATGCCAGACGTGAGTGTGTCCGGCCCCGACGTCGAGCGGGGCGAGGAGATCCTGACGCCGGAGGCGCTGGCGTTCGTGGCCGACCTGCAGACGAGGTTCGGGGCTCGGCGCGACGAGCTCCTGGCCGCGCGTCGCACCCGGCGGGAGGAGATCTCGCGCACCGGCCGGCTCGACTTCCTGTCCGACACCGCCGACGTCCGCGCCGCCGACTGGCAGGTCGCCCCGGCCCCGGCCGACCTGCTGGACCGTCGGGTCGAGATCACCGGGCCCACCGAACGGAAGATGGCGATCAACGCGCTGAACTCCGGCGCCAAGGTCTGGCTCGCGGACTTCGAGGACGCCAGCACCCCGCACTGGGTCAACGTCGTCGGCGGGCAGGTCAACCTCTACGACGCCGTACGCCGGAGCATCGGGCTGACCACGCCGGAGGGCAAGGAGTACCGCCTGCGCGACCCCGACGCCGTACCGGTGATCCTGCCGCGCCCGCGCGGCTGGCACCTGCCGGAGGCCCACCTCACCGTCGACGGGGAGCCCACCGTCGGCGCGCTGGTCGACTTCGGGCTGTACTTCTTCCACAACGCCACCGAGCTGATCGCGCGTGGCAGCGGCCCGTACTTCTACCTGCCGAAGATGGAGTCGCACCTCGAGGCGCGGCTGTGGAACGACGTCTTCACCCACGCGGAGTCGGCTCTCGGCGTCGCGCACGCCACGGTCCGGGCGACGGTGCTGATCGAGACGATCCCGGCGGCCTTCGAGATGGAGGAGATCCTCTACGAGCTGCGTGAGCACTGCTCGGGCCTGAACGCGGGACGCTGGGACTACCTGTTCTCGATCATCAAGACCCTCCGCGACGCCCCGGGCGACCACACCCTGCCCGACCGCAACGCGGTCACCATGAATGCGCCGATGATGCGGGCGTACGCCGACCTCCTCGTCGCGACGTGTCACCGGCGCGGCGCCTTCGCGATGGGAGGGATGGCGGCGTTCATCCCGTCGCGGCGCGACGCGGCGGTCAACGAGGCGGCGTTCGCCAAGGTGCGCGACGACAAGACCCGCGAGGCGAAGCAAGGGTTCGACGGTTCGTGGGTCGCGCACCCCGACCTGGTGCCGCTGTGCGCGAAGGTCTTCGACGAGCTGATGCCGACGCCCAACCAGGTCTCTCTCCAGCGCGAGGTCTCCGTCACCGCCGACGACCTCCTCGACGTCGCCGCCACCCCCGGCCCCCGCACCCTCGAGGGCTTGCGTACCAACGTCGAGGTCGGCATCACCTACGTCGCCGCCTGGCTGAGCGGCAACGGCGCCGCCGCCATCCACAACCTGATGGAGGACGCCGCCACCGCCGAGATCTCGCGCTCCCAGATCTGGCAGTGGGTCCACAGCGGCGCCACCCTGGGTGACGGCACGGTCGTCGACCGAGCCCTGGTCGAGCGAGTCGTCGCCGAGGAGTACGCCGCGCTGGTCGCGGCCGGCGGGCCGTACGCCGCGCACCTCGAGACCGCCCGCGCTCTCTTCCTCGCCACCGCTCTCGATGACGACTTCGCCGACTTCCTCACGCTCCCGGCGTACGAAGAGGTGCTGCGCGCCGGCGGTTGAGGCGGAGCCGCCCAACGCGGGCGGATTGACACAGCTGCAGGGGACGTCGTTGTCGTCAGGAGTGCCAGGGCTCGGTGCCGGCCTTGAGCTGCGCGGCGATGCTGGGCACGTCATCGAACGCGCCTGCTGCGACATTCATGACGAGTGTGTAGGCCTCGTCGTTGGTGAGAGTGAGGCGGCGCCCGTTGAGCCCGAGGAAGGCGATGGTGGCCGCAAGTGCGAGGCGCTCGTTGCCGTCGACCAAGGCGTGGTTGCGCGCCAGCGAGTGCAGGAGAGCCGCGGCCTTCTCGTCCAGGCTCGGATAGGCGTCGGCACCGAAGCCTGTCGCCCGCGGACGCGCCAGCGCTGATTCGAGAAGGCCGTGGTCGCGGACCGGGACCTGGGCGCCGAGGGTTCGCTCGGCTACGTGGATGAGCTCGGGCAGGGTCAGGTAGATCACTGACCGAGTCGCTCCAGGGCCTCGGCGTACCGGGGTAGCTCCTCGTCGAGGACCTGGTCGAGGAGCTCTGCGCGGCTATGGCTCTCCACGTATTCGCGGACGGCCTGACGCGCCACGTCTTGCATGGATCGGGACTCGAGCTGGGCGCGGCGGCGCAGCGCGTCGGTCTCTGCGTCCGTCAGTCGTAGCGTCATCGCCATAACCACATGGTATCACTGGTGACACCATCTGGAATCGCTGGATCCTGACAGCCGAAATGACGCGCCATCGAGACGTCCACGCCAGCACGAGTGAACGGTCACGCCTAGCCGTTCTGACAGCGGCAACCAAGTGCCTCACATACGCTTGAGAAGCTCTGCCTTCTTCGCCTTGAACTCCTCGTCCGTGAGAATGCCCGCGTCAAGAAGCTCTGCGAGCTTCTTGAGTTGATCGGCAGGGTCAGACACCGGTCCTTGGGTTGATGCTTCCGCTCCTGAAGAGCGGAGGGAGTCGAGAACTGCTTGCCCTGCCGCCTCCAGAGCCATCCCGTTCTTGTCGTCAGGCTGCAGGAATCCGACGGTGCCTTTCAGAGTTCGGAC
>JAICSK010000275.1 GCA_025936915.1 Nocardioides sp. | reverse complement strand
GTCGGCGGGTTCTTGGCGTAGCGCAGCCGACGCGTCTCGCCCCCGAGGATCGTGACGAGCTCCTCGTTGACGATCTTCACGACCTGCTGGGCGGGGTTGAGCGCCTGGCTGACCTCCTCGCCGCGTGCCCGCTCCTTGACCGCGTCCACGAACTCACGGACCACCGGGAGCGCGACGTCGGCCTCGAGCAGCGCGATCCGGATCTCGCGGGCGGTCGCGTCGATGTCGGCCTCGGAGAGGCGACCCTTGCCGCGGAGGTTCTTGAAGGTCTCGGCGAGCCGGTCGGAGAGCGTGGCGAACAAGTCGGTCCTCGTGGTCGTGCGGTGGTGTGGCGTGGCGACGCCTTCGTCGTACGGGACTTCCAGCCTAACCGGGCCTCCCCGGCCGCCGAGATTCCACGGGCCCGGAGGGATAGTCCCTGACGAAGTGGCGGCCGACACGCCGTACGGGAGGGCCATTTCGTCAGGGACTATCCCGAGAGGGCCTCCCGTACGGCGTGGGCGGCCGCGACGGCACGGGTGTCGGACAGGGCGCCGGCGGAGGACTCCTGGAGGTAGAACACGTCGACCGCCTGGGGGCCGAGGGTGTCGACGTGGGCGGAGCGTACCGAGATGTCCAGGTCGGCAAGGGCCGCACAGACCAGGTGTACGACGCCGGGTCGGTCGGTGGCACGCACCTCGAGCACGGTCGAGAACGCCGATGCCTCGGGACGTACGACGACGGTCGGCGGCGTGGCGTCCTTCCGCGGCGACAACCGCGCCCGTGGGTCGATCCGGCCGGCGACGATCGCCTCGAACCGTTGGTGCAGCACCCGCTCGTCGAGGTCCTCGTCGGCCACCTCCCACACCGACACGCTCACCTCGTCCTGGGGCCAGGCCCGGGCCGACCTGATCGACACCCGCTGCAGCGCGAACAAGGCGGCCGAGTCGGCGAGGAGTCCGACCCGGTCGGGCGCCAGCACCGTGACCCGGGATCCATCCGCTGCCGGCGTGACCGTGATCGCCACGCCGCCGCGGCGGACCGCCTTCGGAACCTCGACCCGGTCGGGCTCGCGTGCAGCGGTGGTCGGCTCACCGAGAAGAGCCGCAGTGTGCGTCGCGAGGTCGCGGACCAACCCCGCGCGCCACGTCGTCCAGGCCTTCGGCGAGGTCGCGCGCGCGTCGGCCTCGGTCAGCGCCAGCAGGAGCGACAACCCCTCGGCGGATCCGACCTGCTCGGCCACGAAGGCGGCGGTGGCCGGGTCGGTGGCGTCGCGCGTCGTCGCCGTCTCGGCCAGCAGGAGGTGGCGGCGTACCAGGAGGCCGACCAGGTCGACGGCAGGAGCCTCGAAGCCCATCCGGTCGGCGATCTCGCGAGCGAGTGGTTCGCCCGCGACGCTGTGCTCGGTCAGCCCGCCCTTGCCGATGTCGTGGAGCAGGGCAGCGACCAGGAGCACGTCGGGTCGCGCGACGTCGCGAATCAACGCCGATGCCTCGCGGCAGGTCTCGACGACGTGCCGGTCGACGGTGAATCGGTGGATCTCCGACGCATGCGGGAGCAGCCTGATCCGCTCCCACTCGGGCAGGAACGACGCCAACGCGCCGGTCTCCTCGAGCGTCTCCCAGACCGGCAGCAACCCCGGCCCGGCCGCCAGCAGGCGCACCAGGGCCTGGAGCGCGGCCGGTGGCCACGGCTCCGGGAGCGAGGCTGTCTCGGCCACGAGCCGGGCGGCCGTGGCCGGCGCGAGCTCGACGTCGTGCTCGGCGGCGACCGCCGCGGCCCGGAGGAGCAGCGTCGGGTCAGCCGACGGCCGAGCATCGCGGGTGAGCGCGACCTCGGCGCCGGCGATCGCGATGCCCGGCTCGACCGGCACCAGCTCGGGACGGCGTACACCGTGCCGGGGCCGCGCGGACGAGGTCAGGACGCCGTCCACCCGCCGCCAGGTGAGCCGCGACAGGTGGGTGATCCGCCGGCCGAGCTCGCGGACGTGTCGCTGCGCGGCGAGGTCGTCCTCGAGACCGATCCGCACGGCCAGGTCGTCCCACAGCTCGGGCGCCACCCGGTCGGTCGGGCGCCCGGCCAGGTCGTGCAGGGCGTCGCGGACGTCGAGCAGGGCCACCCGGCTGCGCTCGAGGTCGACGTGCGGGACGTCGACGAGCCAGGTCGCGACCAACGCCGACAGCACGGTCGCGTCGCG
>JAICSK010000088.1 GCA_025936915.1 Nocardioides sp. | reverse complement strand
TCGTCGGGTGGCTCACCACGGAGGCCCCCGCCGAACGAGCGACGGCGGCCGTCGCGTCCTTGCTTCCGTCGTCCACGACGACGATGCGGCCGAAGTGCTCGCGCAGGTGGGACACCACGGCGGCGACTCGGGACTCCTCATCGAAGGCAGGGACGACCACCGTGACGTCGGCGTGACGGACCTGGCCCTCGAGCATGCCCGCAGGTTAGGGCTCGGATGAGCGCCGTGAGTGCGATTCGGGAGAACTCCGACCGATCGGTCATCGCAACTGGTCGGGGCGGTCAGGGGGTGGATGAACCGCCTTCAGGGGATGAGGACCAGCTTGCCGGTGGTGTGGCCGGTGAGGATCTGGCGGTGGGCGTCCGCCGCGTCGTCGAGGGGGTACGTCGACCCGACGACCACCCGGAGCTCCCCGGTGCCGGCGAGGTGGGCCAGCTCGGCCCGGGCGGCGTCGCGGATGTCGTTCCCCGGATCGGCGCCGGGGCCGCCACCGAGCAGCTTCACGCGCTCCTGGGGCCCGCGTTCGAAGTTGGCGATCGTGGCGACACGGGAGCGGTCGGCGACGAGCTCCAGGGACACGTCCATCGCCTCGTCGGTGCCCACCAGGTCGACGGCTGCGTCGATCCCCCCGGGTGCGAGGGCTCGGACGCGGTCGGCGAGCCCGTCGCCGTACGTCACCGGCTCGGCCCCGAGCTCGCGCAGCAGGTCGTGGTTGCGCGGGCTCGCGGTCGCGATCACCCGGGCCCCCCACAGGCGACCCAGCTGCACCGCCATCAGGCCCACGCCGCCGGCCGCTCCGTGGACCAGCACCGTGTCGCCCGCGGTCACCGAGGTCGCGACCAGGGTGTGCCAGGCGGTCGCGCCGGTCAGCAGCAACCCGCCGGCCTCGGCCCAGCCCAACGACGTCGGTTTGGGCGTCACCGCACCCGCGTCGACCACGAGGTCGGACGCATAGGCGCCCTGGGTGCGGAAGACGATCACCTCGGCCCCCAGCGCATGACCCGCGTCCTCACCGGCGGCGGTCACGACGCCGGCGGCCTCGTAGCCCAGCACCAGTGGCAGCTGGGCCGGATCCCCAGGCCCCCGATAGCGCTTCACGTCCGCCGGGTTGACTCCGGCCGCCCGCACGGACACCCGCACCTGCCCCGGCCCCGGGTCACCGGGGGAGAACTCGACGACCTGGAGGTTCTCCGGCCCTCCGTAGTCGACGGCCACCACTCGTCTCGCGCTCATGACCCGCCAACCCTCCCACCCGGCGACACATTCCGTGACCGGGCCGGGACTCGTTCGTTGTGTCGGGAGTGAGCAGAGACCCCGGCCACCATCTGGTGACGATCCTCGCGGCCGCCACGCTCGGGAGCATCGCTCTCGTCGGGACGAGTGGCCAGCAGCCGGCCGGCGCCACGGCAGCCGTGCCCTGGCGCGCCACCCACACCCTCGCCTTCGACGCGAGCGCGCTCGGCGCCACCCGGCTGCTGACCCCGACACCTCCGACGCAGCGGCTCCCGATCGCGGTCGCACTCACGCCGAGGCACGAGGGCGCCGAGATGCGATCCCTGCACGCGATGTACACACCGGGCAGCGCGACGTACCACCACTTCCTCACCGCCCGGCAGTGGAACTCCCGCTACGCACCGTCGCGCTCCCGGGTCGCGGCGGTCCGTCGCTACCTGGCGGCGCGCGGCATGACGGGGATCCGGGTCACCGGCAACCGTCAGCTCGTCACCGCCACGGCGACCGCTGGTGAGGCCGAGCGCGCGTTCCGCACCGGGCTCGCGGAGTTCCGGCTCGCGGGTCAGCGGTTCACCGCGAACACGACCGTGGCCCAGGTGCCCGGTCGGCTCGCCGGCACCGTCGACGCCGTGCTCGGTCTCACCACGCTCCGGCTGCCCACTCCGCACCCGCTCGCGCACGACCCGAACGCCGCGAGCCCGGACCCGTTCGTGCTGCTGCCGCCGAAGAAGTTCCAGCGCACCTACCACGTCGGCACGACCTCACCAGGGCGGCGTACGGCGATCGCGGTGTTCGCCCAGGGCAGCATGCGTCACGTCGTGCCTGACCTGCGCACCGCCGAGCAGAAGTACCACCTGCCCCGCGTCCCGGTCACCCGGATCAAGGTGGGCAGGCAGAGCCACGACGCGGGAGGGCTCGACGAGTGGGACATGGACACACAGACCTCGACCGCGATGGCCCCGCGCGTACGTCGACTGTTCCTCTACACGGTGGCACGCCTCACCGACACCGACGTCACCCATGCCTTTGCCCGCTTCGTGTCCGACGACAAGGCCCGGGCGATGTCGGCCAGCATCGGCGGCTGCGACCTGACCGCCGGCACCGACGGCGCGTTGCGTGCCACCGACCGGCTGCTGCGCCAGGGCGCCATGCAGGGCCAGACCCTGTTCGCCTCGTCGGGGGACAACGGGTCCGGCTGTGCGGTCGGAGCCTCCGTCGGCGTCCCGACCGAGCCGCCGGGCACCAACTGGCCCGCGTCGTCGACGTACGCGACCGCGGTCGGCGGCACCAGCCTCGTCGTCGACAAGTCCGGTCACCGCGCCCAGGACCCGATCGCCGGGACGCCGCTCGAGCTCGGGTGGATCGGGTCCGGCGGCGGCATCAGCGAGGTCGCCACCCCGGGATGGTGGACCCGGGACTCCGACCCGGCGTACGACGCCGGTGCCATCACCGCAGGTCGTGCCGTGCCCGACGTCGCGCTCGATGCCGACCCGAACGTCGCCACGGCCGCCGCGGTCTGGGTCAAGGGCCAGGAGCAGGGGATCGGTGGCACCAGCCTGTCGTCGCCGTTGATGCTCGGCGGCTGGGCGCGGCTCGAGTCGAGCCACCACAACCGGCTCGGCCTCGCCGCGATCGGCCTCTACCGGCTCTACGACCGGGTGAATCCGGCCGTCGCGCCCGGCGTACCCGATCCCGCGCCGTCGGCCGTCCCCGGGTTCACCGACGTCGTCGCCGGCGGCAACGGGCACTACCTCGCCGCGCCGGGGTACGACGAGGTCACGGGGCTCGGCGCCCCGGACTTCGCCGTCCTCGACTCCCGTCTCCGCTGACGGGTCACCCGCAGGCGACCGTCTCCGGGTACATCACCGAGATGACGGTGTGCTTGCCGGTGGAGTACTCGCCGTAGGCCGCGAAGGCGAACGTCGACCCCTGGGGCAGGAGGAAGGCCACCTGGTTGCCGGCGGCGACGGTCCCGTTGGTGAGCTGGTCGTGCTTCTTCCCGCCGAGCACGATGGCCGACGAGCTCTCCTCGTAGACGTACTGCTTGACCGCGTCGGGAGTACCGGCGGTCATCGTCACGACGTACTGGCACATGCCCGGGTGGTCGGCCGGGGCGTACCGGTCGAAGTGCAGCCCCATGCTGAGGTTCTCCTTGGCGGCCTGGGCGGTGCCCGCCGCGCCGATCAGCAGGCCGCCGGCCATGATCGCTGGCGCCGTGGTGGTGATGATGTTGCGTCGCATGATGCGACCCCTTCCCGTGAGTGTCCGGCGAGTGTTCCGTGAGTGTCCCGTGAGTGTCTGGGTCCGGCGCCGGTGCGCCGAGGACCGCACGCTAAGGGCCCGGGACCCGAGGCATCCGTCATCGGGCTGACACAGCGAGGAAGTCCGCCAGACGTCGCCGGTGGAGGGGAGGACGGGCGCCACCCGTACCCTTGATCCGTGACCGTTCCCGACCTGGCCGCGCTGCACGCGCTGGGCCCGTCGCAGCAGCCGGCGTACCCGGACACCGCGGCAGTCGACGCGGCCGTCGCCCGGCTGCGCACCCTGCCGCCGCTGGTGTTCGCCGGCGAGTGCGACGAGCTCAAGGCCAAGCTCGGCGACGTCGCGCACGGCAACGCCTTCCTGCTCCAGGGCGGCGACTGCGCCGAGACCTTCGCCGGCGCCACCGCCGACAACGTCCGCAACAAGCTGCGGGTGCTGCTGCAGATGGCGGTCGTGCTGACGTACGCCGCCAGCGTGCCGGTGGTGAAGCTCGGGCGGCTGGCCGGCCAGTACGCCAAGCCGCGCTCGTCCGACCTCGAGACCCGCGAGGGCGTGACGCTCCCGGCGTACCGCGGCGACGCCGTCAACGGCTTCGACTTCACTGCCGAGGCCCGGGTGCCCGACCCGACGCGGCTGATCGACGCCTACCACTCGAGCGCCTCGACGCTGAACCTCGTCCGCGCGTTCGTCACCGGCGGGTACGCCGACCTGCGCCAGGTGCACACGTGGAACACCGACTTCGTCTCCAACTCCCCGGTCGGCAAGCGCTACGAGAAGATCGCCGACGAGATCGACCGGGCCATGCGGTTCATGGCCGCGATCGGCGCCGACCCCGACGAGTTCCACCGGGTCGACTTCCACACCTGCCACGAGGCCCTGATCCTCGAGTACGAGCACGCGCTGACCCGCATCGACAGTCGCACGGGCAACCCGTACGACGTCTCCGGGCACTTCGTCTGGATCGGCGAGCGGACCAACGATCTCAACGGCGCGCACGTCGAGCTGCTCAGCCAGGTGCGCAACCCGCTCGGGGTCAAGGTCGGGCCGCGCACCACGCCCGACGACCTGATCGCTCTCGCCGCGCGGCTCAACCCCGACAACGAGGCCGGCAGGCTGACGTTCATCACCCGCCTGGGCGCCGGGCGGATCACCGACCTGCTGCCGGCGATCGTGGAGAAGGTCACCGCCGCCGGGCTCGAGGTCGCGTGGGTCTGCGACCCGATGCACGGCAACACGTTCGAGACCTCGACCGGCTACAAGACGCGCCGTTTCGACGACGTGATCGGCGAGGTGCAGGGCTTCTTCGACGTCCACCGGTCGCTCGGCACCTGGCCCGGCGGCATCCACGTCGAGCTGACCGGCGACGACGTGACCGAGTGCGTCGGGGGTGGCGAGGAGGTGGCCGAGCTCGACCTGGCCACGCGCTACGAGTCGGTCTGCGACCCGCGCCTCAACCGGGTCCAGTCGCTCGAGCTGGCGTTCCTCGTCGCCGAGATGCTGCGCACCGCCTGAGATGACTCCGCCGCCGATCGCCTGGCGGCGCGTGCTGCCACCGGTGGTGGCGGTGGTCGTCGTGCTGACCGCGTTCAGCAACGGATACGGCTACGATCGCGACGAGCTGTACTTCGCGATGCTGAAGCCCGCCTGGGGGTACGTCGACCAGCCGCCGCTCACGCCGCTCCTCGCCCACGGCCTCGCCTCGTTGTCCGACGGCGGTCCGTGGCTGCTCCGGATCCCCGCGACCCTGTGCGGGGCCGTCTGCGTCCTGGTCACGACGCTGATCGCGCGCGAGCTCGGGGGAGGGGCGAAGGCGCAGGCGTGGACGGCCTGGGGCATGGCCACGACCTCGGCGGTGCTCCTCTTCGGCCACGTCCTGCTCACGTCGGCGCCCGACCTGGTCGCCTGGGGTCTGGTCTCCCTCTGCGTGCTCCGTGCCGAGCTGCGCGATCGCCCGCGGTGGTGGCTGGTCGCCGGGCTGGTGGCCGGGCTCGCGACGTACAACAAGCTGCTGATCGTCGTGCTGCTCACCGGCATCGCCCTGGGGCTCGCGACCGTCGGGCCGCGCCGACGCCTGCGTTCGCCGTACCTCTGGGGTGGTGCGGCCGTGACGGTCCTGATCGGGCTCCCGAACATCGTCTACCAGCTGACCCACGATCTTCCTCAGCTGCGGATGGGCAAGGCCCTCGCGGACAACAACGCCGGCGACGTGAGGGTCAGCATGTGGTACCTGCTGATCCTGCTGCTCGGCCCGCCGCTGGCCGTGATCTGGGCCGCCGGCCTGCGGGACTTGTGGCGGGACCAGCGCACCAGGTTCTTCGTCGTCGTCTTCGTGGTCGTCCTGCTGTTCACCTTCGTGTCCGGCGCTCAGCCGCACTATCCGGTGTTCGTCCTGCCGATCCCGTTCGCCGCGGGCGTGGTCGCCATGCAGCGGCACCTCGGCCGCGTCTGGGCGGCGCTGTTCGCCGTCAACGGGGCGGTGTCACTGGTGCTCGGACTCCCGCTCATACCGGTGGGGAGTGTGGGCGCCACCCCGGTTCCCGGCGTCAACCTGCTCGCACAGGACTCCATCGGCTGGCCCGCGTACGTCGACCAGATCACGGCGCCGTACGACGCCCTGCCGGACCGGACGAACGCGGTCGTCGTCACCTCCAACTACGGCGAAGCGGGCGCGATCCACCACTACCGAGCCGACGTACCGGTCTTCAGCGCGCAGAACGCGCTCTTCGACCAGGCACGACCGCCGGACGGCACCACGACGGTGGTCTTCGTCGGCGGTGAGTACGACTACGGACGCGGCTTCTTCTCGTGTCGGGTCGTCGGCCATCTCGACAACGGCGTCGACGTCGACAACGAGGAGCAGGGCGAGCCGGTCGCCGTCTGCACCGCCCCGCGCCTGCCGTGGCCGCAGCTGTGGGACCGCCTGCACCACCTCGACTGAGCCGTCGCCGTGATGGTGGCTAGCGTGTCGCCGTGGCCATCGACCTCCGCTCCGACACCCTCACCCGCCCCACCGACGCGATGCGGAAGGCGATGGCGGAGGCCGAGGTCGGTGACGACGTGTACGGCGAGGACCCGACCGTCATCGAGCTGCAGCAGCGGGTGGCCGCGATGTTCGGCAAGGAGGACGCGCTGTTCACCCCCACCGGGTCGATGGCCAACCTCCTGGCCGTCTCGTCGCTCGTGCAGCCCGGCCAGGAGGTGCTCTGCGAGGCGTCGGCACACATCGCGCGGGCCGAGCTCGGCGCCCACGGCGCACTGGCCGGCCTGACCATGCGCACCTGGCGCGACCCACGCGGTCAGGTCGACCTTGCGGCGATCGAGGCGATGTTCGCCCCCGACATGGGCCCGTTCTTCGTGCGGACCGCCGCGGTCTCGGTCGAGAACACCCACAACTTCGCCGGCGGTGCGGTGCTCCCGATCTCCGACCTCGAGGCGCTGCGCGCCTATGCCACCTCCGTCGGGATCGGCGTCCACCTCGACGGCGCCCGGATCTGGAACGCGCACGTCGCCACCGGCGTGCCGTTCGCGTCGTACGGCGCGTGCGCGGACGTCGTGTCCGTGTGCCTGTCCAAGGGGCTCGGGGCGCCGGTCGGGTCGTTGGTGGTCGGCTCCACGGACGCGATCGCCGAGGCGCGTGTACGGCGGAAGCGGATGGGCGGTGGGATGCGCCAGGTCGGGATCCTCGCCGCGGCGGGGCTGCACGCACTCGACCACCACGTCGAGCGACTGGCCGACGACCACGCGAACGCCGGGCTCCTGGCCGAGGCGTGCGGGCTCGACCCCTCGACGGTGGACACCAACATCGTGGTCGTCCCGCGCGACGACGCGGCGGCGTTCGTCGCAGGAGCGCGCGACGGGGGTGTCCTGATCGCGCCGGTGGGTCCGAAGGCGGTGCGGATCGTCACCCACCTCGGCGTGAGCCGTGAGGACGCCGAGGCCGCCGCGGCGGTGCTGTCCCGCCTCTGACACCGGCGGGTCGGGGCCCGACGCGCGTCACCCGGTCCGGCCGAGGAGGAGCACCTCGCTGATCGCGGTGTCGTCGCGGGCGGCCCGCCCCTTGCCCGGCGGGGAGACCGCGGTGATCCGCAGCGTCACCGTGGAGGTCGTCACCGGGTGGATGGCGATCTGCTGCATCCCGCGGTTGTCGCCGAAGCTCTGGCTCACGCTGCTGCCGTCGTCGAAGATCCACTCGACCGAAAGCACCCGGCGGTTGCCGTGGTACCAGTCGTAGGCGCGGCCGCCGGAGTAGGCGATCTTGGAGTAGCCGTTGACGAGCCCGACCCGGCTGATCCGCGTCGGCTGGTCGAGCCGGAACGTCAGCTCGGTGCCGGTCGCGTCCCCGGGTGTCCGCCAACAGGTGTCGTTGCGGCCGTCGACCATGTTCTGCGCGACGTAGGTGACCGGACGGCCGCTGAAGTCGACACCTGCCGGGGCGTGGCTCGGCGCGGAGGCCTGGGCGAACCCGGCCACGTTGGTCGGCGGTCCGGTCACCCGGATGGACGGCGACGACGACGAGGCCGTGGGTGAGGACGCGGAGGCAGCCGGCGAGCTGTCGGAGTGCGTCGGCCTCGGCACCAGCGGGGTCTTGTGCGAGGTCGTCGCCGCCTCGCCACCTCCACCGTGGAGAAGCAGGAACCCCCCGAGCAGCAGCACCACGACCATCGCGGCCGCGACGCCGACCCACATTCCCGGACCCGGTCCCTGGCGGCGCCCGCCGGGCTCCGGTGCGAGGTACGCCGGCTCCGGGGCGCGGTGGGAGATCGGCGGTGCCGGCGGCCGGCCACCCGAGGCGGCGTACGCCGGTGACGGGACGTCGTACACCCGCTCGGCGGTGTCCGTGGCCGACGGGAAGACGCGCGGGTTGGTGGGCTCGGTGCCCAGCTCGGCCCCGCAGTTGATGCAGAAGCGACCACCGTCCGTCGACGGGGTGCCGCAGTGGGCGCACGTCTCCGTGTCGGCGTCCATGACGGTCAATCTAAGTCGGATCGCCCGGGCGACCCCAGTCCTGGTCGCCCCTCAGACGGTCAGATGGGTCACTTCGGCCTCGATCCTGCGGCGCGGGGCGAGCTCGGCGAGCAGCATCGCCGCGAGCACGAGCAGCCCGCCGAACACCATCCGTACCGTGGCGCTCTCACCGCCGAGAAGCACGGCGAACAGCGCCGCGAAGACCGGTTCGGTGCTCATGATGATCGCGGCCCGGGTGGCGGGCAGGTGAGCCTGGGCCCAGGTCTGGCCGATCATCGCGCCGGCTCCGGCGAAAACGGCCATGTACACCACGCTCACCCAGTCGCCGACCCGATCGGGAAGCACGAGACCGTCGGGGGCGGTGCAGACCAGGCAGATCACCGCGATCACGATCAGCTGGACGATCGCCATCCCGAGCGTCTGCCGGGCGTCCGACCAGGCGCCCAGACCGACGATGTGGAGGGCGTAGAGCATCGCGGAGACGAAGATCAGGGCCTCGCCGTAGCCGATCGAGAGGCCGCTCAGGGTCAGCACGCCGAGGCCGGCCATCGCCAGGGCGACCGCCACCCAGGTGAGGACGCCGATCCGGGTGCGCAGGATCAGCGCGGCGAACACCGGCGTGGCGACGACGTACATGCCGGTGATGAAGCCGGAGACGCTCGCCGGGGTCCGGGCGAGGCCCGACGTCTGCAGGATCTGGGCGACGCCGTACAGGCAGCCGAGGACGACCGCCTGGCGTCGCGACTCGCGGGTGAGCCGACCGAGCGCCTTCGGCGCCAGCAGCACGAGGGTGACGCTCGCGATCGCGAACCGGACCGCCAGGAAGTCGAGCGTCGGGACGCGCCGGAGCAGGTCGTGGATCAGGAAGAACGTCGAGCCCCAGCAGGCCGTGACCGCCAGGAGTGCGGCCGTCGCGAGCAGGGTCGCGCGACGGTCTGAGGACACCCGCTCACGCTAGCCGTCAGACGATCTGCAGGATGACGGTGCTGCCCTTGCGGGCCATCGAGCCCGGGTTGGGGTTGGAGCCGGCGACGTAGCCGAGGCCGAGGTAGATGTCGGAGTGCACGACCTTCACCTTGAAGCCCAGGGCGGTGAGCTCGTCCGTCGCGGCCTGGACGCCCTCGGCTCGCAGGTCGCCCGGGATCCGGACGAGCTCGGGGCCCTTCGACACGGTCAGCGAGACGGTGTCGCCCCGGTGGAGGATCTTGCCGACGGGGCTCTGGCTGATCACATGGCCCTCGGGCACCGTGTCGGAGTAGATCTGGTGGCTGGTGTCGACGTTGAGCCCCTGCGCGCCCATGACGCGGACCGCGACGTCGGCACTGCGGCCGGTCCAGTCGCGGACGTGGATGGGGTGCGGCCCGCGGCTGACGATCAGGTCGACCTGGAAGTCTCGCGGCTCGCGCCGGCCGGCGGCCGGGTTGCTGCCGAGGACCATGCCCTTCGGTGCGGAGTCGTCGTACCTCAGGATCGACCGGCCGTAGGTCAGATGGTGGGCGAGCAGTGCGTCCTGGGCCTGGTCGACGGTCATCCGCGCCATCTTCGGCACGGCGTACCGCTCCTTGCCCATGGACATGGTCAGGGTGACGGTGCCGTGGTCGAGCACCCGCGAGCCGGCGGCCGGGTCGGTGCTGACGACCAGGCCCTTGGCGACGTCCTCGGAGTACGCCGGCGGACCGATCTTCACGTCGAGCCCGGCGTGGTCGAGCTTGGCGGTCGCGGCCTGCTGGGTCAGCCCGATCACGCCCGGCGTGGCGGTGTAGCGGGCCCAGCCGAACCAGTAGGCGCCGATGCCGGCGGCCAGCGCGATCGCCAGCGCGACGGCCAGCAGCACCGGACCGCGACGTGAACGCCGCGAGCGAGCCGGCACGATCGCCACCGACGGCTCGTCGGGCGGGCCCGCCACGGCCTGTGGCTCGAACGACAGCCGGTGCGCCGAGGCGGCCGGCGCCTCGCCGGGCGCCGCGATCGGCAGGATCTCGAAAGCGTCGGTCTCGTCGGTGACCGGCTCGGGGTCCCGCTTGGTCACCGGCGGGGCGAGGTCGGCCGTCAGCTCCTCGTCGTCCCAGATGCCGCCGGCGAGGGCCTGCGAGACCCGATGGAGCTGGTGGAGCAGGACGCCGGCGTCCGCGGGGCGCTGGGCGCGGTCGCGGGCCGTGGCTCGCGCCACCAGCGCGTCGACGTACGCCGGGACGCCGGGCGCCAGGTGGGACGGCGGCGGGACGTCCTCGTGCACGTGCTTGTAGGCGACCGCGATCGGGGACTCGCCGGCGTGCGGCTTGGTGCCGGTCAGCAGCTCGTACAGCACCACGCCGGCGGCGTACACGTCGGCGCGGGCGTCGCTCGTGCCGTCGACGACCAGCTCGGGGGCGAGGTAGGAGACCGTGCCGATGATGACGCCGCCGGTGGCGGTGTGCTGGGTGTCGGCGCTGATCGCCTTGGCCAGTCCGAAGTCGGCGACCTTGATCCGGGCCCCTGACGGCTCGTCGGCGATCAGCACGTTCTCGGGCTTGATGTCGCGGTGGATCAGCCCCGAGCGATGGGCCGCGGCCAGGGCCGAGACGATCGGCTCCATCATCGCGACCGCCTTCGCCGGCTGCATCGGTGCCTCGTCGCGGATCACGTCGCGCAGGGTGTGTCCGCGGACGAGCTCCATGACGAGGTAGACCGTGCCGCCTTCGACCGTCGGGTCCTCGCCCTGGTCGAAGACGCCGACGACGTGGGGATGACTGAGCCGGGCCGCCGCGCGGGCCTCGCGCTTGAACCGGTCGGCGAACGACGCGTCGTCACCGAGGCCGTGGTGCATGATCTTGACCGCGCAGGTGCGGTCGAGCCGGGTGTCGAGGGCCTCGTAGACGCTGGCCATCCCGCCGCGCGCGATCCGAGGGCCGATCCGGTAGCGACCGTCGAGCAGGTGACCGGTCAGGGGGTCGACGACCATGGCGCCCGCATACGCGCGCGTGTCTGCCTCCACGTCGACCCTCCGTACACCCGGTCGGGGAAGTGACCCGGTCCGCCCATCCTACGGATCGGCGCGCGCTGACCCCATTCACCGCCGTACCGGCGCGCCGTACCCGCAGGTCGCGTGCCAGAGTGGGCTCATGACGTCGCTGGCCGATGCGGATCTGTCACTGCTCGTCGACGAGTGGCTCGACTGGCGCGAGGTGGCGAGCCGGCTCGGTGTGACCGAGGCGAAGGTCCGGACGATGATCAAGGACCACGAGCTCGCCGGCGCCGTACCCTCCCCGGGGGACCGGCCGCGCGTCCCCGCGGCGTTCCTCGACGAGGGCGGGCTGGTGGTCAAGGGCCTGTCCGGGCTGCTCACGGTGCTGCACGACGGCGGGTACGACGACCGCGAGTGCATCGCCTGGCTGTTCAGCGACGCCGACCTGCCGGGTCGGCCGATCGACGCGCTCCGCGAGAACCGCGGCTCCGAGGTCAAACGGCGTGCGCAGGCCATGGGCTTCTGAACCCACCCCGGCCCGCGGGCGGTTGTGGCTCGCTCTGGTCGCGGTCCTGGCCCTTGCCGTCCTGACCTGGGCGCTCAACCAGGGGGGCGGGTTCTCCGGTGGCGGTCGCCACGGCCAGGCCGACCCCACCGACCTGGCACGCGTCTCCCTGACGGACCTGCCA
This sequence comes from Nocardioides sp., assembly GCA_025936915.1. Taxonomy (GTDB): domain Bacteria; phylum Actinomycetota; class Actinomycetes; order Propionibacteriales; family Nocardioidaceae; genus Nocardioides. The sequence continues at coordinate 3,015 of JAICSK010000088.1, read as the reverse complement.
CCCGAGGCCGCGCACACCGTCGCCCTGATCCGAGCGGGTGGGCCTTTCCCCTACGACCGCGACGGCGTCGTCTTCGAGAACCGCGAGGGCTTGCTCCCGTCGGAGTCCTCCGGCTATTACCACGAGTACACCGTGCCCACCCCGGGTGCGGGTGACCGCGGGGCCCGGCGGATCATCGAGGGATCCGGGGGAGAGCTGTACTGGACCGACGACCACTACCGAACGTTCGAGAGGATCTCCCCATGAGCGGACTGGCCGGACTCCTGGCCCACCACGTCGAGCCGGGGATCTACCGGTGGCACAGTCACTTTCCGGCCCGCGACGTGCGGCGCACCGTCGAGCATGCCGGCTGGCACTTCGCGGTCGTCGACGGCTGGCACCACACGACGAAGGCGGAGTTCCTGGCCGCGGTGGGTGAGGCGTTGTCGTTCCCCGACTACTACGGGCAGAACTTCGACGCGCTCGCCGACTGCCTGGGCGACGTCACCGCGGGCGACAGCGAGGGCTGGGTGCTGCTCTGGGACGGCTGGGGCCCCCTCGCCCGCGAGGACCATCGCGCCTTCTCGGTCGCCCTCTCGGTGCTCGGTGGCCGGGTCAACGCCGACAAGGGCGGCCGGTTCGCGGTACTGCTCCGCGGCGACGGTCCCGACGTACCCGGGATCCCGTCCTTGGACTGATCGGCCCGGTCAACAGGTTGCGGTTTGGCAGCAATCCGCAAGCAAGTGCACAGAGGACGTGCAGTTCTTGACCAATCGGGGTTGTGGAGAGGGCTCAGACAGCGCGAACGGTTGCGGCGGTGGCCAAGTCGGTCAGTACGTCGCGTGCCCGGTCGTCGAGGTCGGCCACGGTGAGGGCCGACGTGGCCTTCTCGGCCAGCTCGCCGATCACCTGCTCGACCTGGCGATGCGCCCCGGAGTCGTCGATGATCCGGCGCAGCTCCGTCACCTCGTCCGCCGACAGCGGAGCGCCCAGGGACGCGTCGAGCCGGGCGGCGTCGGCCGCGGGGGCGGCGTCGAGCGCCAGGGCCACCAGCACCGTTCGCTTGCCTTCGACAAGATCGTCACCCGCCGGCTTCCCGGTGGTCGACGGGTCGCCGAAGACACCGAGCAGGTCGTCGCGCAGCTGGAACGCCTCGCCGAGGGGGAGCCCGAAGCCGCTCAGCTGCCGGAGCTGTTCCGCCGTACCCCCCGCCAGCGTGGCGCCGATGTGGAGGGGTCGCTCGATGGAGTACTTCGCCGACTTGTACCGCAGCACCGTCATCGCCGCGTCGACGTCTGCTCGTCCGCGTGCCTGGACGGAGACGTCGAGGAACTGCCCGGTGATCACCTCGGAGCGGCAGCGGTCGAAGACGTCCAGCGCCGCCACCACCCGCTCGAGCGGCAGGCCACACCGGCGCAGCAGCTCATCGGACCAGCTCAGCAGCAGGTCGCCGAGCAGGATCGCCGCGGACGCACCGTACTGCTCCGGGTCGCCACGCCACCCGGCCTGCCGATGCTCGTCGGCGAGGCCACGGTGCGTCGCGGGACGGCCGCGCCGAGTGTCGGAGGCGTCCATGTAGTCGTCGTGCACGAGCGCACTGGCGTGGAGCAGCTCGAGTGCAGCGCACGCGCGCACCAGCGCATCCTCTGCATCCTCGTCGTACGACGATCCCGCGACCGCGTGGAACCCCCAGTAGCAGAACGCGGCCCGGAACCTCTTGCCGCCCGACAGCGACGCCCGCGCCTCGACCAGCAGACGCGCGGCATCGGCTCCCAGCGGAGCGAGACGCTCGGCCTGCACGTCCAGGAAGTCGTCGAGGGCACGTCGTACCCGGTCGCGGAACCCGGCCTGGTCCCACCCGGATGCGGTCGCACTCACGGCCCGAGCCTAGGGAGCCGGACCGGCGCCCCTGGACGCGACCCCGGTCACACCGGTTGGCTCCCTACACTCGCTGCCATGCCCGAACCCTCGGCCATCGGACAGCTCCTGCGCAGCGGGGAGCACTCGTTCTCGTTCGAGTTCTTCCCGCCCAAGGACGCCGAGGGCGAGGAAGTGCTGTGGCGCTCGATCAGCGAGCTGGAGCCGTTGCGGCCCACCTTCGTCTCGGTGACGTACGGCGCTGGCGGCAGCACGCGCGAGCGGACCGTGGCGATCACCCGGCGCATCGCCGAGGAGACCTCGATGCTGCCGATGGCGCACCTGACCTGTGTCGGTCACAGCCGCGACGAGCTGACCCGGATCGTCGACGACCTCCACCGAGCCGGCATCCACAACGTCCTCGCCCTCCGCGGGGACCCGCCGGGCGGGCCCGGGACGCCGTGGGAGTCGACGCCCGGCGGGCTCGAGTACGCATCCGAGCTGGTGACGTTCCTGCAGGGACGCGGGTTCTCGGTCGGCGTAGCGGCGTTCCCCGAGGGACATCGCGATGCCGTGAGCCTCGAGCACGACGCGCAGGTGCTCAAGGCCAAGCACGACGCGGGTGCGGAGTTCGCGATCACCGAGATGGTGCTGCGGGCCGCCGACTACACCGCGCTGGTACGACGCGCCGCCGACGTCGGCGCCGACCTCCCGATCGTCCCGGGGATCATGCCGATCCTGAACCTCAGCTCGATGCGGACCATGGTGCGGCTCTCCGGCCGGGAGATGCCGGCGGAGACCCTGACCCGGATCCTCCCCCTGGAGGACGACCCGCCCGCGTTACGTGCCGAGGGCATCCGCATCGCCACCGAGCTGTGCCGCGAGCTGCTCGACGCCGGGGCGCCCGGCCTGCACTTCTACACCCTCAACCGGTCGAAGGCGACGCGCGAGATCTTCGCCGCACTCCAGCTGCCGGTCTGAACGACAGCTGTCGGGCCTGGGCTGAACACGCGGCGGTGAGCTGGGATCGGTCCGGGGGCCTCCAACCGATTCTGTCTCACCGCCCCTGGTCCGGACGCGCGGTCTGAACACCCAGCGGTGAGCTGGGACCGGTCCGGGGCCCCGGAACCGATCCTGTCTCACCGCCGCTGGTCTGGACGCCCGGTCTGAACGCCCAGC
>JAICSK010000219.1 GCA_025936915.1 Nocardioides sp. | reverse complement strand
GGTCCGAGGGACTGGAGCCCTCCCGTGAGACCTGGAACTCGCGAGACAGATGGTAGGTGTGGGAAAGCCCCATCCGTGGGACTTTGGCAAAGAAATCACTCTGGTGGACGAGCCCGCGTCATCCGCGGTCCGGGCAGCCGTCGGGGCGGTCCTGACCTGCGAGAAGTCGCCCCGCAGTACGCCGGGCGGAGGCAGAGGCGGACCGTCGGTGGACCTCAGGTGAACAGCGCCGAGATGTCGTCGCCGTGCGTGCGCACGACGACGTTCCGCTTGAGCTTGAGGCTCGGGGTCAGCTGCCCGGCCTCCTCGGTCCAGTCCTGGGGGAGGATCGCGAACTTGCGGATCGACTCCGCCCGCGACACCGCGGAGTTGGCGTCGTCGACCGCGCGCTGGATCTCGGCCACCAGGTCGGGGTCCTCCACGTGGTCGGCGATGTCGCCGGTCTTGCCGTGGGCGGCCGCCCAGTCGGGGAAGGCTTCGGGGTCGATCGTGACCAGCGCCGCGATGAACGGCATGCCGTCGCCCACGACGAGGCACTGGCTGACCAGAGCGTGCGCACGCACCCGGTCCTCGAGGACGGAGGGCGCGACGTTCTTGCCGCCGGCCGTCACGATGATCTCCTTCATCCGGCCGGTGATCCGGACGAAGCCCTCCTCGTCGATCTCGCCCACGTCGCCCGTGTGGAACCAGCCGTCGCGCTCGAGCACCGCCTGGGTGGCCTCCTCGTCGTGCCAGTAGCCCGCGAACACCTGGCCGCCGCGGAACAGCAGCTCGCCGTCCTCGGCCACCCGTACGGCGGTGCCGGGCAGCGGCTGCCCGACGGTCCCGATCTTGAGGGAGTCCGGCCGGTTGACGGCGACCGCGGCCGTGGTCTCGGTCAGGCCGTAGCCCTCGAGCACCGTCAGCCCGATGCCGCGGTAGAAGTGCCCGAGCCGTTCGCCCAGTGGCGCCCCGCCCGACACGGCGTACCTGCAGCGCCCACCCAGCGCAGCCCGCAGCCGGCCGTAGACCAGCCGCGAGAACACCGTGTGCCGCGCGCGGACGGCGAGCGGCACCCTCCCGCGCTCCAGGGCGCGGGAGTAGGCGATGGCGGTCTCGGCGGCTCGGTCGAAGATGCCGCCGCGGCCCTCCGAGGTGGCGCGCTGGGAGGCGGTGTTGAACACCTTCTCGAACACCCGGGGTACGGCGAGCAGGAAGGTCGGCCGGAACTCGGCCAGGTCGGGGAGGAGACGCTTGACGTCCGAGCTGTGACCCAGCCGGACTCGGGCCCTGACCGCACCGATCTGCACGATCCGGGCGAAGACGTGGGCCAGCGGCAGGAAGAGCAGGGTCGACGCGTCCTCGGCCTCGAACAGCTCGCTCAGCTCGGGAACGGCGACGCCCAGCTCGACCATGAAGTTGCCGTGGGTGAGCTCGCAGCCCTTGGGCCGGCCGGTGGTGCCCGAGGTGTAGATGAGCGTGGCGAGGTCGAGCGGTGTCGCCGTCGTACGCCGCCGCTCGAGCTCGTCGTCGCCGATGTCCTCGCCGAGCCGGCGCAGGACCTCGACCGCGTTGTCCTTCAGGGACCACACGTGATGCAGGTCGGTGAGCGAGGGCCGGCGCTCCGCGATCCGCGCCGTGTGCTCCGGTCCCTCGGCGACCACCGCGACGGCACCGGAGTCGGCCAGGATCCACTCGATCTGGTCGGCGGAGGACGTCTCGTAGATCGGGACCGTCACCGCACCGGCGAACCAGATCGCGTAGTCGACCAGCGTCCACTCATAGCGCGTCTTCGACACCAGGGCGACCCGGTCACCCGCCTCGACGCCCGCCGCGACCAGCCCCTTGGCCACCGCACGGACCTCGGCCAGGAAGGTGGCGGCCGTGACGTCGTCCCACGGCCCGTCGGTACGGCGGGCGAAGACCACCGCGTCGGGAGCCTCGGCTGCGTTGGCGACGACGTCGTCGGTCAGGTTGCCGGTCGCCGGGATCTCGACGTTCAGCGGGGCGGAGTACTCGCGCACACTGCCTCCATCGCTGCTCCCACGCTCGCCCTCCGAGCACGTCACGGTTCGGGGGGAGGTTACCGCCGGGGGTGGTCGAGGCCATCCGATAGTCTCGCCGCGCCGGCGTCGTAGGAGCCCGAGGGGAGTGGTGATGGCCGACCAGACCACGTCGTCGATCGTCATCGACGCCTCGCCCGCCCAGGTGATGGCCGTGATCGCGGACTTCCCGGCGTATCCCACGTGGGCCAAGGGCGTGAAGGCCGCCGACGTCGTCTCGCGGTTCCCCGACGGTCGCGCGGAGCAGGTGTTCTTCACCCTCGACGTGGCCCCGATCAAGGACGAGTACACGCTCGCCTATGTCTGGTCCGGCGACGACCAGGTCACCTGGACCCTGGTCGAGGGCAAGATGCTGCGCGCGCTCGACGGCGCCTACGTGCTCACCGACCGTGGTGACGGGACGACCGACGTGACCTACCGGCTCGCCCTGGACGTCTCGATCCCGCTGATCGGGATGCTGAAGCGCAAGGGCGAGAAGATCCTCATCGACACCGCGCTCAAGGGACTGAAGAAGCGCGTCGAGTCCCTCGACTAGCCCGGTGAGGATCCTCCTCTTCACCGGCAAGGGCGGCGTCGGGAAGTCGACCGTCGCGGCCGCCACCGCCGCCCGCACCGCAGACTCGGGCCGGCGCACGCTCGTGCTCTCGACCGACGCCGCCCACTCGCTGGCCGACGCTTACGGCGTGAGGATCGGCCACGAGCCCGAGCAGGTGGCCCCCGGCCTGTTCGTGCACCAGGTCGACGCCCAGCGCCGCTTCGAGGAGTCGTGGGCCGAGATCCAGGGCTACCTGCTGTCCGTGCTCGAGGTCGCCGGCGTCGACCCGGTCGCCGCCGAGGAGCTGACCGTGATCCCCGGCGCCGAAGAGGTGCTTGCCTTGCTCGAGCTGCGGCTCCACGCCCTCTCCGACGAGTGGGACGCCGTCGTGGTCGACTGTGCGCCGACCGCCGAGACGCTGCGGCTGCTGGCGCTGCCCGAGGCTCTCGGCTGGTACATGAAGCGGGTCTTCCCGGTCGAGCGGCGGGTCGTCCGGGCGCTCAAGCCGGTGCTCACCCGGGCGGCCGGCGTCCCGATGCCGGAGGACGACGTCTTCGGGGCGGTCGAGCGTCTGCACGCCGAGCTCGACGAGGTGCGGGCCCTGCTCACCGGACCCGAGGCCGGCGTACGGCTCGTGCTGACGCCGGAGCAGGTCGTGCTCGCCGAGGCGCGGCGTAGCTTCACGACGCTGTCGCTGTTCGGTTACCGGGTCGACGGGGTCGTGGCCAACCGGGTCTTCCCGGATGCCGACGGCGACCCGTGGCGGGCGGGGTGGGTGCGAGCTCAGGCCGACGTGCTCGACGAGGTCGAGCAGTCCTTCGCCGGCCTCCCGGTGTGGCGCGCGGAGTTCCGCCCCACGGAGCCGGTGGGCCTCGACGAGCTCCAGGCCCTCGCCGACGGGCTGTACGGCGACGCCGACCCGCTCGTCGTACGACCGTCTGAGGAGCCGCTGCGGATCACCCGGCACGGCGACGGTGCGGTCCTTCGACTTCGGCTGCCGTTCGTCGACCGTGGTGACGTCGACCTGGCGAGGGACGGCGACGATCTGGTGGTCACGGTCGCGTCGTATCGTCGCCTTCTGACCCTGCCCTCCGGCCTGGCGCGCCGTCGCGTCGTCGGCGCTCGCGTGGACGGGGGCGAGCTGCAGGTGCGGTTCGCCGGTGACGGAGGCGAGCGGTGACCCCGAACGACAGCCCGGAGACGGGCCGAGAGGTGAGGCGGGCGTGACACAGAACGATGGCCCCGAGCCGGTCGGCAGCGTGGCGGAGGAGGCCGCGAAGCTCTTCGGCGCCCTCTCCGGCTGGGCCCGCGAGCACGGCGACGGCGTGTCTGCCATGGCCGGGGCGATGACGGGGTCGTTGGGCGACGAACTGCACGAGCACCTGGCCACCGGGGCTCCCGAGTGTGCGTGGTGCCCGGTCTGCCGGATGGTGTCGGCGGTCCGCCAGACCAGTCCCGAGGTGCGCGCCCACCTGGCGAGCGCGGCGTCGTCGTTCATGCTCGCGGTGTCCGGGATGATGGCCACCCACCCGCCACCCTCGGGGGGCGTCGAGCCGATCGACCTCGACGACGAGTGGCCGGAAGACCCGGAGGACGAGGGATGACGCTCGCCTGCGGCATCGACGTCGGCGGCACCAAGATCGCCGGCGGCGTGGTCGACGAGCACGGCACGATCCTCGAGGAGCTGCGGGTCGAGTCGCCGGCGACCGACGTCCCCGCGATCGAGGCGGCGATCGAGAAGCTGGTCACCGAGCTGCGCACGCGACACCCGATCGAGGCAGTCGGTGTAGGGGCAGCCGGATACATCGACAAGGCGCGGGCCGTCGTCCTGTTCGCGCCCAACCTGGCCTGGCGCGACCTCGACCTGAAGGCCGACCTCGAGCAGGCACTCGGCCTACCGGTCGTCGTCGAGAACGATGCGAACGCCGCGGCCTGGGGCGAGTTCCAGTTCGGGGCCGGACACGACGTCGACGACCTGCTCCTGGTCACCGTCGGCACCGGCGTCGGCGGCGGGGT
>JAICSK010000270.1 GCA_025936915.1 Nocardioides sp. | reverse complement strand
CGTCCGGTGCTCGGCGGCCGCGGCCACCGTGCCGGCAACGAGGTCCACCAGCAGCGCCTTGGTGAACGTCGACCCGAAGTCGACGCAGACGACGACCCCGCCGCCGGGCGACGGGTCGTGTGCCTCACGCGAGGGCACGGTCGAGGTCGGCGAGGATGTCGTCGGCCGTCTCGATCCCGACGCTCAGCCGGATCAGGTCGGCGGGGACCTCGAGCTCGGTGCCGGCGACGCTGGTGTGAGTCATCCGGCCGGGGTGCTCGATCAGGCTCTCGACACCGCCCAGCGACTCCCCGAGCGTGAACACCTCGGCCCGGGCGCACGCCGCCACGGCCGCCTCCTCACCGTCGACGTGCCGGAAGCTCACCATCCCGCCGAAGCGCCGCATCTGACGTGCGGCGACGTCATGACCCGGGTGATCCGGGAGACCGGGGAAGTAGATCGTGCCGACCTTCGGGTGCGCCGCGAGGAACTCGACGACCCTCTCCGCGTTGTCGCAGTGCCGGTCCATCCGGACGCCGAGGGTCTTGATCCCGCGGTGGGTGAGGAAGCAGTCGAACGGCCCCGGTACGGCGCCCATGGCGTTCTGGTGGAACGTGATCGCCTCGGCCAGGTCGAGGTCACGCACCACGACCGCGCCGCCGACGACGTCGCTGTGCCCGCCGACGTACTTGGTGGTCGAGTGCACGACGATGTCGGCGCCGAGGGCCAGCGGCTGCTGGAGGTACGGCGAGGCGAAGGTGTTGTCCACGACGAGCAGCGCGCCGGACTCGTGGGCGATGGACCCGAGTGCCTCGATGTCGGCGATGTTGAGGAGCGGGTTGGTCGGAGTCTCGATCCAGACGACGCGGGTCGTGCCGGGGCGGATCGCCGCCCGCACGGCGTCGACGTCGGAGACGGCGGCCGGCGTGTGGTCGAGTCCCCAGACCCTCTCGACCTTGTCGAACAGCCGGAACGTCCCGCCGTACGCGTCGTCGGGGATCACGCAGTGGTCTCCGGGCTTGGTCAGCGCCCGCAGGATCGTGTCCTCGGCGGCGAGGCCGCTGGCGAACGCGAACCCGCGCTCCCCTTCCTCGAGAGCCGCGAGCGCGCCCTCGAGCGCGGTGCGGGTCGGGTTGGCGCTGCGGCTGTACTCGTAGCCGCCGCGGAGTCCGCCCACGCCGTCCTGCTTGTACGTCGAGGTCGCATAGATCGGGGGGATCACCGCTCCCGTCGTCGGATCGGGCTCGTAGCCGGCGTGGATCGCGCGGGTGTCGAAGCCGGACTTGTCGCGGTGCTCCTGGGTCACGGTGCGAGCGTAAGGGTTTGGTCATCCCGGACGGGAACGCGGTGACGCTCTCCGGTGTTGGACACTGTGCAGGCAACAAAACGGGTGCCACGACGGTGTCCAGAAGGAGTGACCGTGTCGATCTTCTCCCGCCACAAGACCACGCTGCCGACCGCCGACGAGGCGCTGGCCGGCCGCGAATCCCGTCCGTTCGCGATCGCCGACAAGCACCTGGTGCTCGACGCCCCGGTCGTCACCGACGAGGTGCCCGAGGGCTACGACGTCGCGCTGTTCGGGCTCGGCTGCTTCTGGGGGGCCGAGGAGATCTACTGGCAGGTCCCGGGCGTCTGGTCGACCTCCGTGGGGTACGCCGGCGGCGTGACGCCGAACCCGACGTACGAAGAGGTCTGCAGCGGCCGGACCGGGCACACCGAGGCCGTCCGGGTCGTGTACGACCCCGCGAAGGTGTCGTACGCCGACCTGGTCAAGATCTTCTTCGAGGTCCACGACCCGACGCAGGGGATGCGCCAGGGCAACGACGTCGGCACGCAGTACCGCTCCGCGATCTACTGGACCACGCCCGACCAGGAGGAGACCGCCCGCGAGCTGACCAAGATCTACGGCGACGAGCTCCACCGGCAGCGCATCGGCGACATCACCACCGAGATTCGCCCGGCGTCCGGGGTGGCCTACTACTACGCCGAGGACCACCACCAGCAGTACCTCGCAAAACACGTAGATGGGTACCGCTGCCACGCGAGCACGGGGATCAAGTTCCCGGAGTAGGCCGCGCGGACAGCGGCTGCTTGTTTCATTGACCCACGGCTGGTGCCTGGCGAGGCTCGGTCGAGGTGTCTGGGATTGTCGCTCTGACAGCGGCTGCCCACTGTTCGCGGTGTGGCTCTCTCATGGCCTGCGTTGTCCCGGACACCGCTGGGCGGGAGTGGCTCAAGAAGGGATTGCTCTGCTCTAAGCAGCGGCGCCCTCCTGACCCGATCTATCGACGATCGTTCAGGAGGCAGGCGATGACAGATCAAGAACGCGAGCAGCGGGTTGTGATCGGGATGGATCCACACAAGCGGT
>JAICSK010000067.1 GCA_025936915.1 Nocardioides sp. | reverse complement strand
TTGTCGCCGACGTGCCGTGGCGGGCCGAGCGGCGCCAGATGTACGACCGGGTGGTCGACGTTCCGCGCCTGGTGCACACCTACGGCGAGGGCGAGCCGCTCCCCCATCCGTTGCTCGACGAGGCCCGTGACGCCCTGTCGGCGCACTACCGGCCCGAGCTCGGTGAGCCCTTCCTGACCGCCGGCTGCTGCTACTACCGCGACGGCCGCGACAGCGTGGCCTGGCACGGCGACCGCTTCGGGCGCGGGCGCACCCACGACACGATGGTCGCGATCGTCTCGTTCGGGGACCCGCGTCGGCTGGCGCTGCGGCCACGAGGTGGAGGTGAGTCGATCTCGTTCGAGATGGGTCACGGCGACCTCGTGGTGATGGGCGGCTCGTGCCAGCGGACCTGGGAGCACGCCGTACCCAAGGTGGCGCAGGCCGGGCCGCGCATCTCGGTGCAGTTCCGGCCGCGCGGCGTCTTCTGAGCGCCTACGCTGGCCGGCGATGAACGCTCTCGGACTTCTGCTGGCACTCGGACTCGTCGTCGGCTCGGGCACGGCCGGAGGCGCCCACGCCGACCGGAGCAGCCTCGCCCGCCCGTGCCGGCATCCGGTGTTCGTCACCACCGGCTGGGAGGGCCAGGCGCTCGGCCGCTACGACGCCGACAGCGACATGTGGAACGCCGGCGGGTACGACGTGTCGCAGCGGATGCGGGTGTGCTCCCACGGCAACTGGTCGGTCTCCGTGACAGCCGACAACAGCAGCGGCGACGGAGCGGTGAAGACCTATCCCAACGTGCACCGCGACTATCACGACTGGAGCACCGGCCACGAGCCCCGGATCAGCTCGTTCACGACGATCGCGACGCGGTTTGCGTCCCGCTCGCCCCAGGTCGGGATCTACGACGGTGCCTACGACATCTGGCTCAACGGCGTCGCCGACAGCGGCTCGACCGAGCTGATGATCTGGACCGACAACCACCGACAGACACCGGCGGGCAGCGTGGTGCGGAAGGGGCTGCGGTTCTCCCACCGCACCTGGAAGCTCTGGGCGACCGGCGACCACAGCTACCTCGCCCTCGTGCCCGGCAGGCCGCTCGGTCACGGTGCGATCAACCTGAGGAAGCGATTCGCCGACCTGGTCGCGGACGGTCTGCTGCCGCGACGCTCGACCCTCGGCCAGGTCTGCTTCGGCTACGAGATGGTCTCGACCGACGGCACGACCCGGCGGTTCAAGATCGACCGCTTCTCGGTCACCTCGTCGCGGAGGTGACCCTCAGAGCAGCGCGTGCGGCGCCTGTCCGTCGCGCCCGTGCTCCCCTTGCCGAGACTCGTGCCCCGACTGCAGCGCCGTCCCCGGTGGCGGTGAGGCGATCGTGGGCGCCAAAACCGGGTGAGGCTGTCGGTGGTGGCTGCCAGGCTTCCAGGTGATGTCCGACACCACCGTTCCCAGCCCGCCGAGCATGTCGTCGTTCTGGCGCGACCTGCCGCGCGCGGGACGGCTGATGCTGTCGATCGTGGTGGTGCAGTTCCTCGGCACGGGGCTGGTGCTGCCGTTCCTGGTGGTGTACCTCCACGAGATCCGCGGCTTCTCCCTCGGCGACGTGGGGTTCCTGATCGGACTGGGCCCCCTCGTGGGCCTGCTGGCCGTCGGGCCGGGCGGCACCATCATCGACACCTGCGGCGCGCGCGTCGTGATGCTGGCGACCATGTGCCTCGAGGTCGTGGCCGACCTGGCGCTGACCTTCGCCTCGACCCTGCCGATCGCCGTGGTCGCGGTCGCGCTGCAGGGCATCGCGTTCGGAGTCGAGTGGCCGGCGGTGCAGAGCCTGATCGCGGCGATCGTCCCGTCCGAGCTGCGTCAGCGCTACTTCGGGGTGAACTTCACCCTGCTCAACCTCGGCATCGGGCTCGGCGGCGTCCTCGGCGGGATCGTCGTCGACGTCCACCACCCGATCACGTTCCAGGCGATCTACGTCGCCGACGCGGTGAGCTTCCTGCCCGCGATCTACCTGCTGTCCGTCCCGCTGCGCCACGTCGCGGGGACACCGGTCCACCACGACGACGACGACGGACCACCGCCGGCCGAGACCTATCTCCAGGTGATGCGACGCCCGGGTGTGCGGCTGATGATGCTGCTGAGCTTCGTCTCGTCCTACGTCGGCTACAGCCAGCTCAACTCCGGCACCCAGGCGTTCGCCCGCGAGATCGGCCGCATCTCGACGCAGGGGCTCGGCCTGGCCTACGCCTGCAACACCCTGGTCATCGTGCTGCTCCAGCTCGTGGTGCTCCGCCGGATCGAGGGCCGTCGGCGCACGCGGGTGATCATGGTGATGTCGCTGGTCTGGTCGCTCGCGTGGCTGCTGCTCGGGTCGTCCGGGCTGCTGCCGGGCACGTTCGGGGCGACCGTGCTGGTCGCCGCGTGCGCGTCGGTGTTCGCCCTGGGCGAGACCCTGATGCAGCCGACGATCCCGGCCCTGGTCAACGACCTCGCACCCGATCACCTCCGGGGGCGCTACAACGCCCTCAGCACCGCGACGTTCTCCTTCGCCGCGGTCATCGCGCCGATGATCGCCGGCTGGCTCATCGGCCACGGTGCCGGGTCGCTCTACATCGCCCAGCTGGTCATCGGCTGCGGGGCGGTCGTGGTGGTGGCGGGGTTCCTCGAGCCGCGCCTGCCCGCCGGGGTGAACGGCATCCCCGTCGCACGGGTCGATGACGACGTCGTCAGCGTGCGATGAGCCAGATGACGACGCCGATCACCACGAGGGCGACCACCACCGGCTTCCAGTAGCTCTTCACCAGCACCGGCACCACGGTCCGGCCGAGATCGAGGGCGTCGCCCGTGCCGCCAGCGGGCGGGGTGGTCCGTGGTGTCGCGGCCGGTGGCGGCGTGGCCGGAGCCACCGGTGTCGCGACGGACTCGGCGGCGCCGGGCGCGGTCGAGGGATCCGGTACGACGGCCTCGGCAGCTCCAGCCTCGGGTGCTCCGGCCTCGACAGCCGCAGTCGTACCGCCGCCCTCCTCGAACCTCTGCGCGAGGCACCCCACGAACTGCCCGAGCAGCTTGTCCGACACGTCCTGCATCACGCCCCGGCCGAACTGCGCCGGCTTGCCGGTGATCGCCAGGTCGGTGAGCACCTTCACCTGCGTGGAGTCGCCGTCGCCGTTCATGGTCAGCGTGACGGTCGCACCGGCGGTGCCGTTGCCGCGCTTGTCCTTGCCCTTGGCGTCGACCACGAAGCGATGGCCGAGGTCGTCCCGCTCCGTGAAGCTCCCGCTGCCGTTGTAGGTCAGCGCGATCGGGCCGAGCTTGACCTTCACCGAGCCGGTGAACGTGTCGCCCTCGACGGCGGTGACCGTCGCGCCAGGGAAGCACTCGGCGATCGATGCGATGTCCTGGAACTCCGCCCAGGCGGTGCCGACGTCCACGGGGACGGTGAAGCTGTGCTCGAGATCCATGCGGGGTCAAGCCTCCTCGGGCGAGATCGTGGGCAGGTTCGAGCCTAGGCCGCCCGGGGTCTGCGACCCCGGACGGCCCAGGGACCGGGGGTCAGGCGCCCGCGGCGGCGAGCACCGCTCGCCGGGTGAGCACCGTCGCGAGGTGACGGCGGTAGTCCGCCGCCCCGTTGAGGTCGCTCGGCGGGTTCGTGCCCTCCCCCGCCTGGTCGGCCGCCGCGCGTACGCCGTCCTCCGTGGCCGTCGCTCCGGAGAGTGCCGCCTCGGTCGCCGAGGCGCGCAGCGGCGTCGACCCCATGTTGGTCAGCGCCACCTTGGCCTCGTTGATCGTGCCACCGGAGGCGTTCACGGTCGCTGCGACCGCGACGATCGGCCACTGGTGGGCGACGCGCACGAACTTCTCGTAGTGCGCCCCCCAGCCGGTCTTCTTGGGGACCCGGATCTCGGTGAGGATCTCGTCCTCACCGAGCGCGGTCTCGAAGAGGTCGACGAAGAAGTCGGCCGCCGGGACCGTGCGGGTGCCCCCGGCGCCGGCGATGACGAACTCGGCATCCATCGCCAACGCCGCCGAGCCCATGTCGCCGGCGGGGTCCGCGTGAGCGCATGACCCGCCGAACGTCCCGCGGTGACGGATCTGGTTGTCGGCGACCTCGGCCGCGGCCTTCGACAGCAGAAGCGCGTGCCGGCGCACCAGGTCGTCGGTCACGATGTCGGAGTGGGTGGTCAGCGCCCCGATGACCAAGGCGTCACCGTCCTCGCGGACGCCACGGAGACTGTCGATCCGGCCGATGTCGACCAGGAGCTCGGGTGCGTTGAGCCGCAGCCGCAGGACCGGGAGCAGGCTCTGCCCGCCGGCGATGATCTTCGCGTCGTCGCTCTGCGACAGTGCCTGGAGCGCCTCCTCGACCGAGGCCGCGGCGACGTAGTCGAAGCGTGCGGGGATCATCGGCTGTCCTCCTGTCCCTCGAAGTGGGGTTCGGCGGCCTCGACGGTCGCGGTTCCACGGCCGCCGCCCTGCAACGCGGTCCAGACACGCTCGGGTGTCATCGGCATCACGATGTCGTTCACCCCCAGGTGACGGATCGCGTCGACCACCGCGTTGACCACCGCCGGTGTCGCGGCGATGGTGCCCGCCTCGCCGACGCCCTTGGTGCCCAGGGTGTTGGTGGTCGAAGGACTGGTCGTGTGGTCGATCTCGAAGCTGATCGTGTCGGCCGCGGTCGGCAGCAGGTAGTCGACGAACGAGCCGCTCACCAGCGTCCCGGAGTCGTCGTACACCGCCTCCTCCCACAGCGCCTGCGCGATGCCCTGCACGATGCCGCCGTGCACCTGGCCCGACACGATGAGCGGGTTGATGATGTTGCCGATGTCGTCGCAGCAGACGTACTTGCGCAGCGTGATCTGGCCGGTCTCGGTGTCGACCTCCGCGGCGCACAGGTGGGTGCCGTGGGGGAAGGAGAAGTTGATCGGGTCGTACGTCGACTCCGCGTCGATGCCCGGCTCCATCCCCTCCGGGTAGTTGTGCGCGGCGAAGGTCGCGAGCGCGACCTCCGCGATCCCCATCCCCTGGTCGGTGCCCCGGACGCTGTAACGGCCGTTGCCGAACTCGAGGTCCTCGACGTTCGCCTCCAGGAGGTGGGCTGCCAGCGGCTTGGCCTTCTCGATGACCTTGTCGGCGGCCAGCACCAGCGCCTCGCCGCCCACGACCAGCGACCGCGACCCGTAGGTGTCCAGGCCCTTGTGGGAGACCTGCGTGTCGCCGTGCAGGATCTCGACGTCCTCGAACGGCACTCCGAGCCGGTCGGCGACGATCTGGCTGAACGCCGTCTCGTGGCCCTGGCCGTGAGCGCTCGCCCCCGTGATCACCTCGACCTTGCCCGTCGGCAGCATCCGGACCGTCGCGTGCTCCCAGCCGCCGGCGCCGTAGTTGAGCTGGCCGAGCACGCGCGACGGTGCCAGACCGCACATCTCGGTGAACGTCGAGATGCCGATGCCGAGCTGTACCCGGTCACCCCGATCGCGGCGCTCCTTCTGCTCCGCGCGCAACGCGTCGTACCCGAACATCTCCTTGGCCTTGGCGGTCGCGGCCTCGTAGTTGCCCGAGTCGTAGGTCATCCCGGCCACGGTCGTGAACGGGAACTCCTCGTGCTTGATCCAGTTCATCTCCCGGATCTCGAGGGGATCCATGCCGACCTCGACCGCGAGCTCGTCCATCAACCGCTCGACGGCGTACGTCGCCTCGGGGCGGCCGGCCCCTCGGTAGGCGTCGACCCAGGTCTTGTTGGTGAGGACCGGCGTGCAGTTGAACTGGTAGGCCTCCCACTTGTAGATCGCGTTGAACATCCACGCGCCGAGGACCGGAACACCGCCGCCGACGACGCCGACGTAGGCACCCATGTCGGCCAGCAGGTCGACCTTCAGCCCCGTCACGCGGCCCTCCTTGGTGGCCGCCAGCGTCAGCCTCTGCCACTGGTCGCGGCCGTGATGGGCCGACACCAGCGACTCGGAGCGAGTCTCGGTGTACTTGACCGGCTTTCCGATCCACCGGGCCACCGCCCACGTGATCCACTCCTCGGGGGTGGTCTGCAGCTTGCCGCCGAACCCGCCGCCCACGTCGGGCGCGATCACCCGGATCTTCGATTCGGGGACGCCCGTCGTGGCGGCGAGCAGGAAGCGGGTGATGTGCGGGATCTGGGTCGCCGACCACATGGTGATCTGCTCGCCCGTCGGGTCGACGATGACCGACCGCGGCTCCATGAACGCCGGGATCAGCCGTTGCTGGCGGTACTCGCGCTCGATCACGATCCCGCCGTCACGGGCCTCCGCGATCACCTCGTCGATCGCCCGTCCCGAGCCCTGGCCCGCCGAGTCGAGCTGCCAGAAGGCAACCTTGTTGGTGCCGAGGTCGGGGTGTGCCAGGACCTTGTCCTCGGCCGCTTCCTTGAGGTCCAGCGCGGCCGGCAGCACGTCGTACTCGATGTCGACCAGCTCGGCCGCGTCGCGAGCCTCCGCGGCACTGCGGGCCACGACGACGGCCACCGGTTGGCCCGCGAACGCGACGCGGTCGACGGCCAGCGGGTAGTGCGTCGGCGCCTGCTGCTCGGGGGTGATCGGCCAGGCGTTGACCAGCACCCCCATCGTGTCCTGGAGCTTCTTGCCGTCGAAGACGTCGTAGATGTTGATCGCCTTGTCGGCCGCGTCGAGGTCGATGCCGGTGATCCGGGCGTGGGCGTGTGGGCTGCGGACGATGGCCATGTGCAGCATGCCGGGCAGTGAGATGTTGTCGGTCCAACGGGTGCGGCCCGTGATCAGCCGCTGGTCCTCCTTGCGCCGGCGGTCCCTCCCGATCTCCGGGCTGGCGGCGGGGGCGTCCTGGACGGCGGTCATGCGTTCGCCCCTTCCTTGCTCGCGCCCTGCATCAGCTCGGCGGCATACAGGACCGACTTCACGATGTTGTGGTAGCCCGTGCAGCGGCACAGGTTGCCTTCGAGGCCGACGCGCACCTCGTGCTCGGTGGGGCTGGGGTTCTCGTTCAGGAGGTCGACGGCCTGCATGATCATTCCGGGCGTGCAGAAGCCGCACTGGAGTCCGTGGCACTCGCGGAACGCCACCTGCACCGGATGCAGGGTGCCGTCGTCGTCGGCCAGCCGCTCGATCGTGTCGATCACGGCGCCGTCGGCCTGCACGGCCAGGACGTTGCAGGACTTCACCGACCGGCCGTTGAGATGGACCGTGCACGCACCGCAGTTGCTGGTGTCGCAGCCGATCACGGTGCCGGTCTTCCCGAGCTTCTCGCGGAGGTACTGCACCAGCAGCATCCGCGGCTCGACGTCGTCGGAGACGTTCTCCTGGTCGACGCGCAGGTTGATCCTGGTCATCGGGGCCTTCCTTTCGCGCACCCGGATACCGCGCAGGTGCACAGGGTCGGTGGTCGGTCCACGCTAGTGCTCGACCGGTTGGCGAAAGGTTGCCCGGGGGGATCTACCCTGAGCCGAGGAGCGCGTGGGTGGGCGCGCTGGGTGGGGAGGCTGAGTCGTGGGCGTCGCCGGCTGGGAACAGGTCACGACCGGCAGGTCCGGTGCCGTCGTACGCCGCTCGCCGGACGGGAGTGCTTACGCCAAGTCGGGACGTGGCCGACGGCGCCAGGACGTGATCGACGAGCACGACCGCCTCGAGTGGCTCGCCGGCACCGATCTCCCGGCCGCGGAGGTGCTCGACTGGGACGACGACGGCGAGACCGCCACGCTGACCGTGCGCACGCTCCCGGGTGTGCCCATGAGCGAGCTGCCGGCCTCGGCGACGGCGGATGCGGTGAGGTCGTTCGCGCTGTTCCTGCAGCGACTCCACTCGATCCCGCGGGGGGACTGTCCGTTCGAGCGCTGGCTCGCGGTCACGGTGCCGCTGGCCAGGGTGCGCGTCGACCAGGCGCTGGTCGACGAGGAGGACTTCGACGACGTGCGCGAGGATCGTTCGGCGCACGAGCTGCTCGGCGAGCTCCTCGAGCTGCGGCCGCGGGCGGAGGAGCTGGAGCTCCGCGACCTGGTCGTCTGTCACGGCGACGCCTGCCTGCCCAACTTCCTGGTCGATCCCGAGTCGTACGACGTGACCGGCATGGTCGACGTCCACCGGCTCGGCGTGGCCGACCGCCACCTCGACCTGGCGTTGGCCACGCGCTCGATGTCGAGCACGACGCTCAACCCCTCGTACGGACCGGACGCCGCCGAGGCGCTGCTCGCGGCGTACGGCGTGCCGTTCGACCTGTGGCGGTTGGAGTTCTACCGCCTGCTCGACGAGTTCTTCTAGCTGCGGGCGGCCGCCAACCGGCCCTTGAGCAACGGCGTGGCCGGGTGTGACCGATCGCCGAGGGCGGCCAGGCAGACCTCGAGCACCTCGGTGTCGTACGGCGCGAGCTCGCTGTAGCGCACGACGGCGGACGGCTCGGGGTTGAGGAGCAGGGCCTCGCGCATGGCGACCGCGACGTACTCACCGAGCTCGACCAGGGCCGGCGACTCGGTGCCGGGCAGCAGGTCACCGCCGTACCGGGCGATGGCGGCGGAGGGGTCGCCCCGGTGGAGCGCCTCCAGCACGTCGTCGATGTCGGTGGAGACCGGCAGGGTCAGCCGGTAGGGGCGTGAGGCGAGCTGGCCGCCGAGCGCGGCGCGGAGGTGGGAGACCTCTGCCTTCAGCGTCGACAGGGTCACCGCGTGATCGCCGTACACCAGCGCGTGCAGCCGGTCGAGCGAGAGGCCGTTGGGGTGCAGCGCGAGGACCGCCAGGATCTCGGTCTGGCGGCGGTTGAGCAGGAGGCGACTGCCGTCGAGCGTCGCCTCGGCGTTGCCGAGGAGGCGGAGGTGGAGACCCGTCGGGCCGGTCTCGTCCTCGAGCATCGGGTTGGCCGCCGACCGCGGCATGGCGGTCTCGATCAGACGGGCGAGCACGCGCGCGGTCGCCAGACCGATCGGGTGGGTTCGGTCCCACGTGGTGGAGAGGTCGACGACGCCGAGCTGGGCGCCGGTGACGGGATCGTGCACGGGCGCCGCCCAGCACACCCAGTTGTGCACGATCGGGGCGTAGTGCTCGGCGCTGAAGACCATCCGCGGCCGGCCCAGCCGGTTGGCCAGGTCGAGCGCATTCGTGCCGACCGACTCGTCGTCCCACCGGGCGGCGGCCACGAAGTTCACCGACTCGGCCCTGCGGCGCATGACCCGCCCGCCGTAGGTCCAGAGGATCCGCGTCTGCCGGTCGGTGACGGCGAGCACGAGGTCGCCGTCCTCCGCCGTACGACGGAGCTCGGCCTCGACGCTCGCGACGGCGAGCTGCAGCGGCGACCCCTGCCAGAACGCGCGGGCCTCGGACTCGTCGTCCAGCGGCGCCTCCGCGACGTCGCGGGACACGTGCGGCTGCGAGCGGCGCCAGCTGCGGAGGATCTCGGGCCTGACCAACGCGGCGGCGTCGTCACCGTGCTCGACGAAGCTGCTCCAGGCGCGCAGCGTGCTCAGCCGCCGGTCCTGCAGGTCGTTGCCGGTCATCGGGTCTCCCACGTCAGCCGTGACGAAGTCACGGTAGCGCGGTCAGCAGCGGGTCACTCGTGGTGGATCCGGCCGTCCTGCTCGGCCAGCCGGCTGCCGGAGCCACCCCATCGGCCCGCGATGATCTCCGCCGCGATCGAGATCGCGGTCTCCTCCGGCGTCCGGGCGCCGAGGTCGAGCCCGATCGGGCTCGAGAGCCGCGACAGCTCCGCGTCGGTGACCCCGGCCTCGCGGAGCCGGGCCTCGCGGTCGTCGTGGGTACGTCGCGAGCCCATCGCGCCGACGTACGCCACCTCGGGGAGGCGCAGCGCGACCTCGAGGAGCGGGACGTCGAACTTGGGGTCGTGGGTGAGCACCGTGATCACGGTGCGGGCGTCGAGGGTCCCGGCGTCGCGCTGCTTCTCGAGGTAGCGGTGGGGCCACTCGACGACGACCTCGTCGGCCTCCGGGAACCGGGTGTTGGTGGCGAAGACCGGACGGGCGTCGCAGACGGTGACGTGATAGCCGAGGAAGCTGCCGACCCGGGCGACCGCGGCGGCGAAGTCGATGGCGCCGAAGACGAGCATCCGCGGCTTGGGCGCGAACGACCACACGAAGACGCGCATGCCCTCGCCTCGGCGTTCGCCGTCGGGGCCGTAGGAGAGGGTCGCGTTGGCGCCGCTCGCGAGCAGGCCCGTCGCGTCGTCGCGGACCGCGTCGTCGGCGCGGGAGGAGCCGATCGTCCCGCTGATGTCGTCGGTGTCGGGGCGGATGATGACCCGGCGCCCGAGCCACGCCGGGTCGGGGTGCTCGATCACGGTCGCGACCGCCACCGGCCGGCCCGCCTCGATGTCCGCCGCCAGGTCCTCGAGCTCGGGAAACGTCTCGCGCGACACCTTCTCGACGTAGACGTCGAGGATCCCGCCGCAGGTCAGGCCGACGGCGAACGCGTCGTCGTCGGAGATGCCGTAGCGGGTCAGCACCGGTACGCCGGACTCGACGACCTCCTTGCCCAGCTCGTAGACCGCGCCCTCGACGCACCCGCCGGACACCGAGCCCACGACCGTCTCGTCGGGACCGACCAGCATGCTCGCGCCCGGGGGCCTCGGGGCCGATCGGAACGTCGCCACCACCGTGCCGACGCCGATCTCGTCACCGGCGCGCCACCACTCCAGCAGCTCGGGCAGCACCTCACGCATCGGCCAGCACCTCCACCAGGTCGGCGTACGTCGCGAGGGAGTGACCCGCGACGAACTCGTCGCAGAAGGGGAGCGCCGCGAGCACGCCGGTCTGGACCGCCTCGTAGCCATCCTTGCCGCGATGGGGGTTCACCCACACCACGCGGTGCGCGATCCGACGTAGCCGGGCCATCTGCTCAGCGAGCACGGACGCATCACCTCGCTCCCATCCGTCACTGAAGACAACGACGACGGCGCCCCGGGCCATTCCGCGCTGACCCCACCGGTCGAGGAAGAACCGCAGCGTCTCCCCGAGCCGCGTCCCTCCCGACCAGTCCGGAACCGTGTCGCCGGCCGCCACGAGGGCCCGCTCGGCATCCCGCAGCCGCATCGCCCGGGTCACGTGGGTGACCCGTGTGCCGATGGTGAACGTCTCGACACTGCTCGATCCGCGGGCCATGCCGTGGGTGAGGCGGTGGGCCAGCCGCAGCAGGACGTCGGCGTACGCCGTCATCGAGCCGCTGATGTCGACCAGCAGGACGACCCGCCGGGGCTTCTCGGCACGGCGGCGCCAGGCGATGTCGCCCGGTTCGCCCATCCGGCGCAGGCTCTCTCGCAGGGTGCGGGTCGCGTCGACCTCGCCGCGGTGCCACCGCCGATGGCGTCCGGTACGACGCAGCGGCGGGCGTGGCCGGAGGGTGGCGAACATCGCCCCCAGCCGCTGCTTCTCCCCGGCCGTCAGCGAGGCCACGTCACGGTGCCGGAGCACCTCCGTAGCGCTGGCCGCCGCCCGGACCACGTCGTCCGCCTCCGCCTCCCCGTCGCCCGTGCTGTCGCTCTCGGGCAGCTGATCGGGTTTCGGCTCGGTAGGGGTCGACGGGCGCAGCCTGGGCAGGCCGTGCCGGGCGTTGAAGAACGCCTCGAAGACCTGGTCGAACCGCACCAGGTCGTCGGGGTCGGCGCACAGCGTCGAGCGACCGGCGACGCGCACGGCGTTCGGGTCCTCGGCGCCGAGCAGGGCGGCGGCGGCGAGGAAGTCGTGGCTACGGTCCTGGGTGACCGGGACTCCGCCGGCTCGAAGGGCGCGGGCGAACGCCAGCAGGATCTCGTCGCCGCCCCTGATCGCGGTCGTCATGTCGGGCTCACGCTCGGAGCAGCTGGTCGAGCGCCTGCTTCACCCGGTCGGCGTCCTCGCGGTACTTGACCAACGCACCGAGAGAGGTCGCCGCCGACTCGAGGTCGAGCTCCGCGGTGCCCAGGTGGTGCAGGGCCCGCGCCCAGTCGAGGGTCTCCGCGACACCAGGGGGCTTGGTCAGGTCTCGGGTGCGGAGGTTCTGCACGACGACCACGACCTGCCGCGCGAGCGCCTCGGAGACCTCGGGCGCACGGGTGCGCACGATCTGGAGCTCGCGCTCGAGCCCCGGGTGCTCGATCCAGTGGTAGAGGCAGCGACGCTTCAGCGCGTCGTGGAGCTCGCGGGTGCGGTTGGAGGTGAGCACGACGATCGGCGGCGTGGCCGCCTTCACCGTGCCGAGCTCGGGGATCGAGACCTGCCAGGTCGAGAGCACCTCGAGCAGGAACGCCTCGAACTCGTCGTCGGCCCGGTCGACCTCGTCGACCAGCAGCAGCGCCGGGCTCTGCTGGAGCGCCGCCAGCACCGGCCGCGCCAGCAGGAACCGCTCGTCGTACAGGCTCTTCTCGGCCTCCTCGACCTCGGCGCCGCCGCTCGCCTCGAGGGCCCGGAGGTGGAGGATCTGGCGCGGGAAGTCCCAGTCGTAGAGGGCCTGGGTGGCGTCGATGCCTTCGTAGCACTGCAGCCGCACCAGGGGCAGGTCGAGCGCCTCGGCCAGTGCCTCGGCGAGGGCGGTCTTGCCGGTGCCGGGCTCGCCCTCGAGGAGCAAGGGCCGTTGCATCGCGAGCGTGAGATAGGTGACCGTGGCCAGCTCGTCGTCGCACAGGTATCCGGTGCGGCCGAGCAGACCAGCCACGTCGCCGGCCGAGGTCACCTGCGTGTCGTCTGGCATGCCTCCAGGCTACTTCTCCCCCCGTTGGCGCCTGGTCGGATCGGATCGTGGACGACTCGGCGCCGGTCGCCAGGCGGCGACAGCTCGATGGGTTCGCCTCAGCGGACGTCGACGTCGCGGCCGGAGGCGAGGTCGCCGCACTCGACCAGGGTGACGTCACGGTCGGCCAGGTAGGCGCGAGCGCCCTGGTCGCCGACGGCCGTCCCGACGACCCCGGCCCAGTGCTCGCGGCCGAGGAGCACCGGGTGCCCCGGCCTCCCGTCGTACGACGCTCTGGCCAGCGCCGCGGGCCCGGTGCCGGCCGCGATCACCCTGGCCACCACCTCGGGCACGAGGTCGGGGAGGTCGACCAGCGACACCACGACTCCGTCGACGGTCGAGCCGGACAGCGACCTCAGCCCGGCGCGGAGCGAGGCACCCATGCCCTCGGCCCAGTCGCCGGCCACCACGATCGACACGTCGAGACCGGCTGTCAGCGGCCGGACCCGGTCGGCCTCGGCGCCGAGCACGATCGTGACCTGCGAGCATCCACCGTCGCGGAGGTTCGAGACCCCTCGAGCCAGCCACGACCCCGACTCGTCGTGCACCAGTGCCTTCGGACCACCCATCCGGCGACCGGCCCCGGCGGCGAGCAGCAGTCCCTCCACGCCCGCCAGCCTGTCAGACCGGTCGCCTGTGGGGGTCAGCCGAAGGCCTGGTCGTAGAGCCTGAGCAGCTTGGGCGACGACGCGGGGCCGGTGAGGCCGCAGCCCCGGACGAAGCCGTCACCCGCGGCCACCAGGTAGTCGTGGCCCACCGCCAGGCTGCGCGCCTGGAGGGTCTCCGGGAGGCCGCCGGGCACGAACTGCACGGTCACCTCATCGGTCGGCCCTCCGGCGTACCAGTGCGTCGCGCGGAACGTCGCCGCTCGCTCGGTCAGGGTGACCAGGGTGCCGCGGAAGGCCACGGTCTGCAGGCGGAGGACGTGGGTGTTCGGGATGACGCACATCCCGCTCACCCTGCTCGCGCGGAGCTGGGTGACGCTCGGACCCGCGCCCGGGGTCGGGCCGTGGTCACGCTGAACGAGACCGAAGACGCCCGCGCCCGCGATCAGCACCACGGCAGCGGCGGCGACGAGCCAGGTCAGCGGGCTCCGCCCGTGGGTGCCGTTCTCGCGGGACTCGTGGGGACGGGTCGCGGTGTCGGACATGGCAGCCTCCAGGAGCTGGGCGACCCGTTCGCGGCCGGCCGGTGGGAGGGAGGAGGCGGGGTCGGCCGCGCGGAGCCGGGTCAGCAGCTCCTCGTCCGGTGCGTGGTCGGTCACCGTCTCCCCCCTTCCGTCGTCTCGTCATGTCCGCCAGTGGCGTCGATCTTTCGCAGCGCGTCGCGAAGACGTTCCTTGGCGCGGTGCAGCCGGATGCTCGCGGCGTTGGCGGTGATCTCGAGGACCGTCGCGATCTCGCCCGGGGTCAGCTGCTCCCACGCCCACAGCCGCAACAGCTCGGCGTCCCTGGCGGGGAGACCCGCCATCGCCTCGGCGAGCCGGTCGTCGCCGACCGGGTCGGGTGCGTCACGGGGCGGGTCGACCGCGGCGATCCGCCCGGCGAGCCGCCGCTGACGCCGGGATCCCCGTTGGGCGTTCGCCAGGCAGAGCCGGGCGACGCCGTACGCGAACGGCAGCGGCTCGGGCGGCAGCTCGTCGTACCTCCGCCAGCACACCAGCAGGGTCTCCGCCAGCACGTCGTCCGCCGCTGCCGCGTCGGTACGCCGCGCCAGGAAGCGCCGCAGCGGCTCGTGAATCTCGCGGACGACCTCCTCGAAGCGCGCCCGTGCCGCGGCGTCGCCGTTGTCTGCCCGAGTGTCGGCACGGTCCACGGAACCCACGGTGGCACATGTCCGGCTCGGCCCCGGTTCTTTCACCCGTGCCTAGCCGGCCGCGATCAACCCGATCCCGGCCAGCACCACGACCGAGCCGAGCAGACGGCGCGCTGGGCGCGGCTCCCGGAGCACGAGCCAGCCGAACACCGCTCCCACCACGATGCTCGACTCGCGTGTCGCGGCGACGAGCGCGACCGGCGCGAGCTGCATCGCGCGCAGCACGCAGAGGTAGGCCAGGGGCGAGAGCACCGCGACGGTCAACACCGGGCCGCGCGCGCCTGCCCAGACCTGGCGCACCGGCGTCGGCTCGCCGCGACGGACGAGGAGCACGGCCAGGAGGGGGAGCTGGAGCACGAGGTTGATCGCGAAGTAGGGGACCGGCGGGAGGTGGAGTGCGTTGACCGAGCGGTTGTCCCACAAGGTGTACGCCGCGATGGTCGCGCCGGTCGTGAGCCCCCAGACGACGCCCGCCCGGTCGTGTGCGAGCCGACCGACGCGGCCGCCGAGGGAGATCAGCAGGATGCCCCCGACCACGGCCAGCACCCCGGCCACCTCGGCCGGGCTCGGGTGCTGGCCGAGCACGGTGACCGCCACCACGAAGGTCAGCATCGGTCCGGCGCCCCGGGCCAGCGGGTAGACCAGGTTGAGGTCGCCCTCGGCGTACCCGCGTTGGAGGACGAGCTGGTAGACGACATGAAGGGCGGCCGACACCAGCGGTCCGCCCAGCCACCACCACGTCGGGCTCTCGCCGGTGACGACCACCCAGACGGCGCCGATCGGCAGCCACAGCGCCGTGGTGGCCACGACGTACAGCCAGACGAACGCGACCCGGTCCTGGCCGGTGGCGCCCTTGACCGCCAGGTTCCAGGTGGCGTGGAGGACTGCTGCGAAGAGGACCAGCGCGAGCGCCGTGCCGCTCACCGAACCATCCGGATCTCCGTCGCACCGGTGTCGGGCTCGGGCTTGCGCCCACCCTCGTCCTCGAACCCGTGCTTGCGGTAGAAGGCGATGGCCCGGTCGTTGCCCTCGAGCACCCAGAGGTACGCCGGTCGGTCGCCGACGGCGGCGGCCAGCAGGTCGTCGCCGAGTCCGGATCCGTGAGCACGACTCAGGACGTTGATCGCGTACAGCTCCAGGTCGACCGGAGGGTCCTCGTCGCGGCCCGGCCCCGACGTCGCCATGCCCACGATCCCCTCCTCGTCCCGGGCCAGCCACCAGCTCACCGGACTCGCCGGATCCGTGATCCGCTCGCGCCACCTGGCTGGGCCGACCGTCGGGTCGAGGCGGGCGAGGTACTCGTCCGGCATCAGTCCGGCGTACGCCTGCCGCCAGACCTGGACGTGGACACGTCCCATCTCGTCGAGGTCGCCGAGAGTGGGACGTTCGATGGTCCACCGCACGGACGTCACGCTCTCACAGGGCTCAGTGGCAGTAGCCGAGCATCTGGTCGAGGGCCGACTTCTCCGGCGGGTCGACCGCCAACGCATACCGCGTCTTGATCGCGATCCACCGTCGGGCGTAGGCGCACTGGTAGCCCTTTCGCGGACGCCAGGCCGCCGGGTCACCGTCGCCCTTGCTCATGTTGGTCGGGCCGTCGACCGCGAGCAGCTCGTGCAGGTCGTTGGCGAACGCCTCACGCCGGTCGCGGCTCCAGCTCCGCGCGCCGGACACCCACGCCTCGGCGAGGGGTACGACGTGATCGATCTGGATGGCCTCCGCCTGGTGCAGGTCCTTGAGGTCGGTGAAGTGCAACGTGCGGCCGGTGTAGGGATCGTGCCAGGTCCCGGCCAGGACGTCGTGGTCGCAGGCGCCCTGCTGTTGCACCCGCGTCGTACCGGGCACCGCGTCGCGGAGCAGCACGTCGTCGCGCTGGTTGCAGCCGTCGTGGTCGGTGTCGACCCAGTCGCTGCCGAAGGCGTCGCGGACGTAGCCCTCGGTCCCCCGTGGACGCGGTCGGACGACGAGCCGGTCCAGCTCGGCCCGCGCCTGCGCGGCATCCGTCGGTACGACGACGGCCGGGCTCGTGTCCCGCCCCGGGTGGTGCGTCGCCTGGTGGCCGGCGTGGTGCGACGACGGGGATCGGCGGTGGTGACCCGCCCGGCTGCTCGTCGGCGTACACCCGGAGACCAGCGCGACCACCACCAGCAGCAGCACCGCCCACCGGTGGCGGTCAGCCGAAGTGGTCGTCGTCATGGCGACCCGAACGTATGACGTCCAGGCGCCCCGGTGGGCGGAAATGCAGCAAGGCCCCGGGCGGACCCGGGGCCAAGCTGTCGACTCGTGCGGAGCGGACGATCAGAAGTCCATGCCGCCCATGCCGCCGTCGCCACCCGGCATCGGCGCGGCCTTCTCCGGCTTGTCCGCGACGACCGCCTCGGTCGTCAGGAACAGCGCGGCGATGGACGCGGCGTTCTGCAGGGCGGAGCGGACGACCTTGGTCGGGTCGGGGACACCGGCGGCGAGCATGTCGCCGTACTCGCCGGTGGCCGCGTTCAGGCCATGGCCCTCGGGGAGACCCGCGACCTTCTCGGCCACGACGCCGCCCTCGAGACCGGCGTTGAGCGCGATCTGGCGGACGGGTGCCGCGAGGGCGACGCGCACGATGTTCGCGCCGGTGGCCTCGTCCTGCGGCAGGTCGAGCTTGTCGAACGCCTTGGCACCGGCCTGGATCAGAGCGACGCCGCCGCCGGCGACGATGCCCTCCTCGACCGAGGCCTTGGCCGCGCGAACGGCGTCCTCGATGCGGTGCTTGCGCTCCTTGAGCTCGACCTCGGTGGCCGCGCCGACCTTGATCACCGCAACACCGCCGGCCAGCTTGGCCAGACGCTCCTGCAGCTTCTCGCGGTCGTAGTCGGAGTCGCTCTTCTCGATCTCGGCCCGGATCTGGTTCACCCGGCCCTCGATCTGGGCGGAGTCGCCGCCACCCTCGACGATGGTGGTCTCGTCCTTGGTGATGACGACCTTGCGAGCGGTGCCCAGGAGCTCGAGCCCGGTGTTCTCCAGCTTGAGGCCGACCTCCTCGGAGATCACCTGGCCACCGGTCAGGATCGCGATGTCCTGCAGCATGGCCTTGCGGCGGTCACCGAAGCCCGGGGCCTTGACGGCGACGGACTTGAAGGTGCCGCGGATCTTGTTCACGACCAGGGTCGACAGGGCCTCGCCGTCGACGTCCTCGGCGATGATCAGCAGCG
>JAICSK010000242.1 GCA_025936915.1 Nocardioides sp. | reverse complement strand
GGCCGTTGCCGACCTCGCGCCGGCCCAGCCGCTGCTGCCCGCGCCACCGTCGCCGGCCGAGGTGCGGGCCTGGGCGATCGCCCAGGGGTACGACGTGTCCGGCCGCGGGCGCGTCCCCGACCGCCTGGTCGAGGCGTACCGGTCCGCCACCCACCGGTGATGTGGTCCGCGAGGTCGCGCGTCGCGGTCGCCCCGGGGTGAGTTGTCCCCGAATCGCCGGACGCCGGGTGAACGGCCTCGCGCGGGGCACGCTGAAGCCCATCCGGGTCTCGGAAGCGTCGCGGCCCTCCCACTCGTCGCACCAGGATCGAGGCAGCAGGACCGGAGCACAGGCGTCAGTAGCCGTGGCCGGTCTTGACCTTCGCCCGCTCGCTGGGGTGGGCGCCGCCCTTGGCGTCGAGGGTCTGGCAGGCCTCGACGATGTCGGAGGTGAAGCGGTCGACCTGCTCGCGGCTCAGGGTCTCCTTCACCAGGGCGCGGAGGAGCTTCACGTGCTGCGCGTTCGGTGGGAGGGTGTACGCCGGCACCATCCAGCCGCGCTCGGCGGCGAGCTGCCAGGCGACGTCGCTCTCGTCGTACGACGAGTGGTCGCCGCTGGACGCCGTGTCACCCGCGAGCCGGAAGGCGACGAGCGGTAGCTGCTCGAGGTCGGCGCCGATCACCTCGAAGCGGCCGGTCGCCCGGAGGGCCTCGGCGAGTGTGCGGGCGTTCTCCTTCATCTGCCCGATGACGTAGCCGTAGCCCTCGCGCCCGAGTCGGACGAAGTTGTAGTACTGCGCGAGCACCATCGACGCGCCGGTCGAGAAGTTCAGGGTGAAGGTGGCGTCGGTCTTGCCGAGGTAGTTCTCGTAGAAGACGAGGTCGGAGTCGAGGTCGGACTTCTCGCGGAACACCAGCCAGCCGATCCCGGGGTAGACCAGGCCGTACTTGTGCCCCGACACGTTGATCGACCGCACCTGCTCGAGCCGGAAGTCCCACGCCGAGTCGGGGTAGAGGAACGGCCAGACGAACCCGCCGCTCGCGGCGTCGACGTGGATCGGGATGTCGAGCCCCTTCTCCTTCTTCACCTCGAGCAGCAGCCGGTTGATCCCGCCGATGTCGTCCATGTGCCCGGTGAACGTCGTACCGAGGACGGCGGCGACGCCGATGGTGTTCTCGTCGAGGTACGGCGCGACGTCGTCCGGGCCGATCGTGTACTTGCCCTCGGCGAGCGGGATGATCCGCGGCTCGACGTCGAAGTACCGGCAGAACTTGTCCCACACGACATGCACGTCCCCGCCGAAGACGAGGTTGGGCCGGTCGACCGGCAGGCTCGCGGCCGAGCGGCGTTGCTTCCACGTCCACTTCAGCGAGAGCGCGCCGAGCATGATCGCCTCCGACGACCCCTGCGTGCGGCACCCGGTGGTCTCGCCCGGGGCGTGGAAGAGGTCGGCGAGCATCCGGATGCAGCGCTGCTCGATCTCGGCCGAGACGGGGTACTCGGCGTGGTCGATGAAGTTGCGGTGCAAGTTGTCCGCGATGATCTGCCGGGCCTCGGGCTCCATCCAGGTGGTGACGAACGTGGCCAGGTTGCGCCCGGGGTCGCCCTCGAGGGCCAGGTCCTCGTCGAGCAGCCGCTTGGCGTCGGCAGGGCTCATGCCCGAGTCGGGGAACGATGTCGACGGCACTTCCTGGGTGAGGAACCGTCCGCCGTACAAGGCCGCGTCGTGTGCGGTACGCCGTGGTGTCGGGGTCACACCGGCGAGTCAACCACCGGTGTCCAGCCGGGGTTCGAGGCGGTGTTCTCCACAGATCGTCCATGGGGCCGCAGCCGAGCGGGCAGGCGACGTCGACGAGGCGCTGGACTACCACCGGGGCATCCCGATGTTCCGTCGCAGTCGACACACCTCGGTGCCCGAGCAGCTGGCGGGCGTCAAGGGCGATCCTTCCACGTCGACCTCATCCAGGCGGCGTACGACGAGGGCCGCGACCCGGTGCGCGTGACCGCCCGGGTGCTCGGCGAGTCCTGGGCGTTCCACCAGCTCGCGGCGCACGACTACGGCGTACTGGCGTCCTTCCTGGACGAGTACGTCGGTGGGGAGCTGGCCGAACACGCGGCGTTGGCACGGTCGTGGATGCGCCGATGGGTGGGTACCGGGTGGACGGCCGGGCGTCGGCATGTGCCCTGCTCGTGCGCGATCTCGAGGACGAGCACGTTCACGAGGTCCTCGACCTCGGAGCCGCCTGCCTGGCGGGGCTCGGGGGCACCGTGATCGGCCGGCTCGTGCCCAGCGGCACGACGCCGGCCCTGATGTTCGACACCGCGCCGCTCCCGCTCCACCGCGTGATGACCCAGCTGCGGGAGGGCCGCGACGAGGTCGGCCGAGCGGCGTACCGCATCCTGCAGCGGGCATCCGAGGGAGCCCTCGACGACGACGCTGCCGCGTACGTCGGGGCCGCGGCGCTCAACGTCCACGCTCAGGAGGACGCTCGCCGACGCATCCTCTCGCCCGGTCAGCAACGCCACTGGGTCCGATGGGCCGGACTGGTGCCGCCGCCGGCCCGTACTCGGCTGCTGGCGTTCGCCGAGGCCACGGCCGAGGCCGGCTGAGGGCAAGGTCTCTCATCCACAGATGGGCACATCGAGGTTGTGATCTGCTCGAACATATGTTTGAATGAGGCAACGACGACAACCGAACATGATCCAAGCCGCTGGAGGAGCAACGTGTCGTCGCCTGGCGTGTCCAGTCACCCGATCCTGGCGTGCGCCGACGCGTTCGAGCACGCGTTGAAGGAAGTCGCGGGTGTGGATCCGGCGTTCATGCGCACCGCCGACAAGGCCGACGCCCTGCGACGTCTGGATCGGCTGGAGTCCCGGCTGGCCGGGCTGCGGATGCGGGTGATGGCGAACGCCGAGGAGGTGACGGAGGCGACCGCCGACCACAGCGTGGCGACCTGGCTGGCTGCCGAGACGCATACCGATCCACGCGAGCGTGCCGGCGAGCTGTCCCTGGCGCGCTCGCTGGAAAGGCGTTGGACCCGACTGGCGGCAGCGGTCGCCGACGGATCGGTCCACGTGGCTCAGGCGCGGGTGATCGCGCACGCGTTGGAAGACCTGCCGGTGGCCGAGGTCGGGGCGGTGGGCCTGGCGAAGGCGGAGGCGGCGATGGTCGGGTACGCCGACCGGTACGAGCCCCGTCAGCTGCGCCGGCTCGGCCGTCACCTCCTCGAGGTGGCCGCCCCCGACACCTGCGAGGACGCCGAGGGAAGGGCCCTGGAGCGAGAGGAACGACGCGCGGCCGCGGTCACCAGCCTCACGTTGCGGCGGTTGGGTGACGGGACCACGCGCCTGTCCGGGCGCCTGGCGGACTCGGTGGCCGACCGCCTGCGCACCTATCTGGAGGCCTACACCTCGCCTCGCCACCGCGGCCTCGGCGACGGCGACCGGGTGCTGCCGCGCCGGCGGCGCGGGGAGGCGTTCGGAGCGTTCCTCGAAGCCGTCGACCCCGACCGGATGCCGTTGCACGGCGGCGATGCGACCACGGTCCTGGTCACCATCGACCTCGCCACGTTGACGTCGCAGCTGACCGGTATCGGTCTGGTCGGCGAGGAGCCGATCAGCGCCGCAGACGCTCGTCGCCTCGCGTGCACGGCCACGCTCATCCCGGCGGTCCTGGGCGGTAGGTCCGAGGTGCTCGACCTCGGGCGCAGCAGCCGCCTCTTCTCGCCTGCCCAACGCATGGCGATGGCGGTCCGTGACAAACGCTGCCGCGCCGAGGGATGCACGGTCCCGGCCGCCTGGTGCGAGGCCCACCACGCCGCCACCCCCTGGGCGCGGGGAGGCCGCACCGACCTCGCCGACG
>JAICSK010000102.1 GCA_025936915.1 Nocardioides sp. | reverse complement strand
GGAACGCGGCGGCGACGTACTTGGTGACGCCCTCGGGCGAGGTGAGCTTGAGGATCAGCATGTGCTCGGCGAGCCAGCCTTCGTCGCGGGCCATCACGCTGGCGATGCGCAGGGCGTAGCACTTCTTGCCCAGCAGCGCGTTGCCGCCGTACCCGGAGCCGAACGACCAGATCGCCCGCTCCTCGGGGAACTGCACGATGTACTTGGTGTCGTTGCAGGGCCACGGGACGTCCTGCTGACCGGGCTCGAGCGGCATGCCGACCGAGTGCAGGGCGGGCACCCAGTGGAAGTCGACCCCCTGGGCGTCGAGCTCCTCCATCCGGCGCAGGACCTTGGTGCCCATCCGGGCCATCACCCGCATCGACACCACGACGTACGCCGAGTCGGTGATCTCGACGCCGAACATCGGCTTCTCGGCCTCGAGATGACCCATCACGAACGGAACGACGTACATCGTCCGACCGGTCATGCAGCCGGCGTACAGCCCGCGCATGACCTCCTTCATCTCGTCGGGGTCCATCCAGTTGTTGGTGGGTCCGGCGTCCTTCTCCTCGCGCGAGCAGATGAACGTGCGGTCCTCGACGCGGGCGACGTCGGTGGGGTCGGTGCGCGCCCAGAACGAGTTGGGCTTCTTCGCCGGGTCGAGGCGGGTGAACGTGCCGCTGGCGACGAGGGCGTCGGTCAGCTCGGTCCACTCCTCGTCGGAGCCGGTGCACCAGTGGACCCGGTCCGGCGTGGTCATGGCCGCGACCTCGGTGACGAAGTCGAGGATGCCCTGGTGGGTGGTCGGGGCGGGGCCGGAGTCGTCCGAGTCGTCGTGCGTGGTGGGCCGGGTCTGCGTGTCAGCAGTCATCGAGGTGCGGTTCCTTCCGTACGTCGCGGTGGCCGCGGTTCCGGCAGGGTTCCTGCGGGGCCGAGAGGGGCCACCGGTCCGTCTTACGACGGGGTGAACGGTGAAGTTGTCGTACGCATCGGCCGGCGTCGTTGTCGCCCGACGGTGTGCCGCGGACGTTACCCGTGTCAGGAGTCCTGACATATTGGATCGATCAAGCACTCGTGGCCGACGTCACACCCCTTGACGTACCCGGAACGCGCGTGCTCAACCGTGGGGCCGCCGCTCGATGGTCGCGCTCGACGGTCATCAGTACGGCGAGTGCCGGACCTCGGCGAGGGCCCGGTCCATGCTGAACGCCCCGGACTGGTGGGCCAGCCACGGCCGGCTGATCCAGAGGTAGCCGTCGACGAGCTTCTCCGCTGTCGTGACCCGCGCGTCCGAGAGACCCCACGCGGCCGCGCCGATGTCGGTGGTCGGCGGGATGCCGAGGGCCACGCAGTGCTCCTGGTCGTCGGAGCGACACGGGTCGGCGTAGCCGAGCGGCTGGTTCGGGTGGTGGGCGTGGTACCAGGCGCCGGTGAAGGCGTGCCCGTTGTCGGAGGTGTCGATGACGAAGTGACGGTTGCGGATCCCGTCCTTCGCGAGGGCGTCGACGATGGCCGCGCCGAAGTCGATCTGCCGTCCGACGGAGTCGAAGTGCGAGCTGTCGAGGGCGAAGCCGCGGGCGTACCCGACGCCGGCGGACTCCAGCATCGTCACCGCGTCGGCCGGCTTGTCGCGGAACCAGTCGGCCGAGCCCATCTCGACGTACACCGAGACGTTCGGCTGGGCCGAGAGCGTGCGGGCGGCGTAGCTGATCAGGTCGGCCGGGACCTGCGAGCCGTGCGGCACGCAGCGCAGGAACGGTCCGTCGGGCTGGAGGACGATCGCGGTCCGGGTGTCACCGAGGGACTGGGCGAGGATGTCGACGTACCTCTTGTACGACGAGCGCTCGGCCCTGGTGGGCAGTCGCCGGCAGGCCTCGCCCTCCCACGGCACCATCCGGAACAGGGTCATCTGGACCAGCACGTCAGGGTTGCCGCCGGTGGCGCCGGCGACGTACTGCTGCACCTTCGCCGCGATCTGGGAGTTCGGGATCCAGGCGCCGAAGAACTTCGCCTTGGGGGCGAGCGCGATCGTCGCGAGCAGCCGCTTGCGGTGACCGGTGGCGTGCACGTAGGGGTCCCACGCGGGGTCGGCGCTGCCGCGGTAGACGCCCCACGGCCGGCCGGCGAGCGGGTTGGTCGGGTTGCTCGTCGATGCGGGCGGCATCGTGACGGTGAGCGCGGCGGCACGTGGAGTCTCGTGCCTGGCGACGGCGTGGCCCGGGCTCTGCACGAGTCCGGCCAGGCCGACGCCCGCGAGCCCGAGCAGAGACGCGACGATCCGGTGTGACGGGGGGTTCACGCCGTGACCGTAGGTCGGGGTCGCCGTTCCCGTCTGTCACTCGGGCAAGGACGGGCCGATCGTGGGGACGACCTCCCCCGGACGGACCAGCCGACTGGGGCCATGCCGGGTCCCCGTCACCGATTTCGGCGGCCCCTGCGCAGTCCGTTATCCTCGGTCAGTCCTCGTCGCGGCTTCCACGCGGCCTGGACACTGCGCCCGTAGCTCAACGGATAGAGCATCTGACTACGGATCAGAAGGTTGGGGTTTCGAATACCTCCGGGCGCGCCAACGTTCGTGCCCGGTCGGGACGTGTCGGGCGTGCCGGCGCGGGTACTGGTGGGCCACGGTCCGGATCGGACCGCGGATCGGTTGTGGACCCAGGTCCCGGCGTCCAGCCAAGGGCGTCGGGGCTGACCGCGGTCCGCCATGGTTCGTGACCGCCCGTGAGCCGAAGCCGAGCGTTCGAAACGGTGCCCTCGGCAGCGGGCGCAACGGGCCGGCTCTGACGCGCGGCCGCCGAGAGGCGCCGCCGCGCTCTTGACCCACGCCGATCCCGGCGTCAAACTCCTTGTTGTTCCATAACACGCACTACTTTGCGCCATACGCAACAAGGAGCTTCCCGTGGCAGACGTCCCCGGATCGGCGCGCTGCGTCGTCATCGGTGCCGGCATCGTCGGCAACAGCCTGGTCCACCACCTGGCCCGTCTCGGCTGGCGCGACATCGTGCAGCTCGACCAGGGGCCACTGCCCAACCCCGGGGGGTCGACCGGTCACGCGTCGAACTTCATCTTCCTCACCGACCACTCCCGCGAGATCACCGACCTGACGATGGACTCGGTCGCGCAGTACCAGGAGATGGGCGTCTTCACCCGGTGCGGCGGCTTCGAGGTCGCCCGGACCGAGGAGCGGATGGAGGAGCTGCGCCGGCGGATGTCGTCGGCCAAGGCTTGGGGCATCGAGGGTGAGCTGGTCACCCCGGAGTTCGTGCAGGAGAAGGTGCCCTTCCTCGACAAGGACCAGATCATCGGTGCGTTCTGGCAGCCCGGTGTCGGCGTCGTCGACTCGCTGCGAGCGGGCACGCTCATGCGCGAGCGGGCCCTGGAGTCCGGGGCCCTGACCACGGTGCCGAACGTCGAGGTCGTCGGCCTCGACGTCGAGGACGGCCGGATCAGGCGGGTGCGCACCGACAAGGGGGACATCGAGGCCGAGTACGTCGTCATCGCGTGCGGTGTGTGGAGCCCGAAGATCGGCGACATGGCCGGCGTGAGCATCCCGCTGACCCCCGCCGTACACCAGATGATCAGCGTCGGTCCGTGCCCGCAGCTGGCCGAGCACGAGGGTGAGATCACCTTCCCGATCGTGCGCGACATGGACACCTTCTGCTACGAGCGTCAGCACGGCGCCGACATGGAGGTCGGCTCGTACGCCCACCGGGCGATCCTGATGGAGCCCGAGGACATCCCGACGATCGAGCAGTCCAAGCTGTCTCCGACCGAGCTGCCGTTCACCGAGGACGACTTCGACACCCAGCTCGAGCAGGCCTACGAGCTGATGCCGGAGCTGCTCGGCGCCGACGGCGCGGAGATCCGCTACGCGATCAACGGTCTCCTCTCCTTGACCTGCGACGGCAGCCCGATCCTGGGCGAGAGCCACGTGAAGGGGCTGTGGACCGCGGCCGCGGTGTGGATCAAGGAGGGCCCGGGCGTCGGTCGCGCCGTCGCCGAGTGGATGACCCACGGGTTCAGCGAGATCGACGTGGCGAACAGCGACATCGCGCGCTTCCACGAGCACCAGAAGCGTCGTGAGCACACCCGGCTGCGCACCACCGAGTCGTTCATCAAGACCTACGGGATCATCCACCCGGCGGAGCAGTACGAGTCGGACCGCAACCAGCGCCTGTCGCCGATGTACGACAGCCAGCAGAAGCTCGGTGCGTTCTTCTACGAGACGGCGGGCTGGGAGCGGCCGCACTGGTACGAGTCCAACGCCGGTCTGCTGGAGCAGTACGGCGACGCGGTGATGCCGCGTGAGCACGAGTGGGACTCCCGGTGGTGGAGCCCGATCATCAACGCCGAGCACCTGCGGATGCGTGAGGCCGCCGGCGTCATCGACCTCACGGCGTTCCAGCTCTTCGACATCGAGGGTGCCGGCGCTCTCGACAGCGTGCAGCGGACCTGCGTCGCCCAGTGCGACGTCGCGGTCGGGAAGGTCATCTACACGCCGGTGCTGGACGCCAACGGCGGGTTCCGCTCGGACCTGACGGTGATGCGCCTCGGCGACGACCACTTCCGAGTCGTCACCGGTGGAGCCCACGGTCCGGCGGACCGGCAGTGGTTCGCCGACCACCTGGTCGGCGACGCGGTCCTGACCGATCGCACGGACGAGATCTCGACGATCGGGCTGTGGGGTCCGCGGGCACGCGACATCCTGGCCTCGCTCACGGACGCCGACGTGTCCCACGAGGGCTTCCCGATGCTGTCGTGCCGGGAGATCACGGTGAACGACGCGACCGTCCTGGCCTCGCGGATCTCCTACGTCGGCGAGCTCGGCTGGGAGCTCTACGTCTCGTTCGACGACGCCGCCGCACTGTGGGAGGCGCTGCTCGAGACCGGCGACAGGTACGGCACGGTCCCGGTCGGGATCGGTGTGTACGGCACGACGGGCCGCATCGAGAAGGGCTACCGCGCCTACGGGTACGAGCTCGACGCCGAGCGCACCATCATCGAGGCCGGGATGCAGCGGCCCAAGGTGAAGGCCGCGGACTTCGTCGGCCGGGAGCGCTACCTCGCCCAGCGCGAGGAGGCGCCGAAGACGGTGCTGTGCACGCTGACCGTCGACGACCACACCTCGTCCTCGGGACAGAAGCGCTACATGCTCGGCGGCGAGCCGATCCTGACGCGCGACGGTGGCACGCTGACCGACGGTCACGGCCATCACCCCTACGTGACCACGGCCGGCTCGGCGCCGTCGTTGGGCAAGCACGTGCTGTTGGCCTACCTGCCGCCGGAGCAGGCCGTGATCGGCACCGAGCTCGCGGTGTCCTACATGGAGGAGCTGTACCCGGTCACGGTCGGCTCCGTCGACGCCACCCCGCTGTTCGACCCGAACAACGAGCGGATGCGCTGATGGTCCCACCTGTCTCGGTGCTCGTGTGCGTCAAGCGCGTCCCCGACATCACCGAGGAGATCGTGCTCAGCGAGGACGGCCAGTCCGTGGACGGCCGGCGCTCGGGGTTCACCATGAGTGCGCACGAGGAGTGCGCTGTCGAGCTGGCGGTCCAGGCAGCCGGCACGGGCGGCGGCGAGGCCACGGTGCTCACCATCGGTGACGCCGAGGCGGTCGAGCAGCTGCGCAACGCGCTGGCGGTCGGGTGCACGGCCGCCACGCACGTGGTGGGCGAGCCGTTCTCGTTCGGGCCGGCCGACGTCGCCCGCGAGATCGCGGCCGTCGTGCGCGCGCACGGCGAGGAGGGTCGGGCGCACGACCTGGTCCTGCTCGGCAACGACGCCGCCGACACGGGCGACTTCCAGGTCGGCATCCGGCTCGCCTACGAGCTCGGGCGCCCGGTGGTCAACGGTGCGTCGATGGTCGAGATCGACGGCGACCACGTCGTGGCGGTCGGCGAGGGACCGGCCGGTCAGGAGACCTACCGGGTCCCGCTGCCGGCCGTGGTGACGATCCGCGAAGGCGGGGTCGAGCCGCGCTACCCGTCGGTGCCTGGGCGGCTGAAGGCCAAGAAGATCCCGATCGAGGAGCGACAGCCGGTCGGGGAGCCGAAGGGCGGCGGTCGCGTGAGGATGACGCTGCCCCCGCCGACCCCGAGCGCGGTGCAGATCCTGGGCGAGGGCCCCGAGGCCGCGCCGGCCGTCGTCGACGTCCTCGAGAAGCTCGGGGTGCTGTCCCCCGGAAAGGCTGCACAGTGATCCTCACCCTGGTCGAGACCGACCCCGAGGGCGCGGCGATCGAGGTCTCGCTCGAAGCCGTCTCGTTCGCCCGTGACATCTCGGCTGCCGGCAACGGCGTCCCGGTCGACGTCGTGGTGTTCGGCGACGTGTCCGGCGACCTGCGCGGCGAGCTCGCGGCGTACGGCGTCCGCAAGGTCCACCGCGTCACCGGCGACGACGTCGCGGCGTACTCCGGCGCCGGCTGGGCCTCGTCCATCCAGCAGGTGCGCGACGCGGCCGGCTCGGTGGTCGTGATGGCCGCCGGCACCGACCGCGGCAACGAGCTGATGGCGCACGTCGCAGCGCGCTCCGGCGCGTCGATGGCCGCCAACGTGCTGTCGTTCTCCGGCATCGCGCCGTTCGTCGTGACCCGCCAGGTCGTCGGCGGCGCGGCGATGGAGGAGATGAACCTCCACCAGCGGCCCGCCGTCTTCACCGTCGCCGGCCACGCCGTCGAGGCCAAGCCGGCCGACGTCGCCGGCGACGCCGAGGTCGTCGACCACGCTCCCTCCATCGCTCCCGAGGACCTGGTCGCGCGTGTCGTCTCCATCGCGGAGCCCGCCTCGGGCGACGACGAGTCCGGCGCACTGACCTCTGCCAGGGTCGTCGTCGGCGCCGGCCGCGGCGTGGGTGGACCCGACAAGTTCGGCGATGTCCTCGAGCTGACCGAGCTGCTGGGCGGGGCGCTCGGCGTGTCCCGGGTCGTCACCAGCGCCGGCTGGCGGCCCCACCACGAGCAGGTCGGCCAGACCGGCTCGCGGATCTCGCCCGACCTGTACGTCCCGTGCGGGATCAGCGGCGCCATCCAGCACTGGGCCGGGTGCTCGTCGGCCAAGACGATCCTCGCCATCAACTCCGACGCCGAGGCACCGATGGTGACGCGCGCGACGTACGCCGTGATCGGTGACCTGCACGAGATCGTGCCGGCGATCAACGAAGAGATCCGCCGCCGGGGCTACGCCGGCTGACGCACCGGCGGCATAGCCCAGTGCGCCCAGTTTGACGCGGATTCGGCTCGCTTGCCTGCCGGCCACTGAGGCGCGGCATGCTCGCCGCTGTTGACGCGTGGGTTACTGACGACGAAGGATCGTCGAGCGGCGGGTGGAGGGCTTGGCCTCGTGGCTCGAGGCTGAGCGTGACGTCGATGCGAGGCCTCATCGATACGAGCGCGTGGGTGGCGCAACGAGTGGTCGCGTTATGCCTCACCGTCGACGGATCGATCGGACGTGCGTGCCGTGGGGTCGTGAACCAGGGCGCTGGCGGGGGGCGTGTTCGGTGGGGTGAAGGGGAACAGGACTCGTTCGGCCCAGGTGGGAAGCCACCAGTTCCAGTTGCCGAGCAGGGCCATCAGTGCTGGAAGTAGGAGGGAGCGGACGACGATTGCGTCGAGCAGGATGCCGACGCCTAGGCCGGTGGCGAAGATCTTGACGTCGGTGTCGGGGGCAGAGGCGAGGGCGACGAAGGCCAGGATGAGGATGAGGGCGGCGCTGGTGACGAGCCGGCCGGTTCGGGCGAGGCCGCGCACGATCGCCTGTTCGGTGGAGCCGGTCTGGTCGTAGGCCTCTCGCATCCGGGAGAGGATGAACACTTCGTAGTCCATGGACAGGCCGAAGAGAAACGCGAAGACCACGAGGGGCACGAAGTCGGTGATCGCGCCGGTTGCGGGGATGCCCCAGATCGTGTTGGAGCCGTGCCCGTCCTGCCACACCAGGACGAGGGCGCCGTAGGTGGCGCCGACTGAGAGCAGGTTCAGCAGGATTGCCTTGAGCGGGAGGATCAGGGACCTGAAGGCGCGGGCGAGGAGCACGAAGGTGAGGACCCCGATCAGTCCCAGCATGAGAAGGAAGTTGCCGTAGACGGCGTGGACGAAGTCCGTGGTTTGTGCGCCGTCTCCGCCGATGCCCGCGCCGGGTGACGCTGCCCGCACGCGGTCGATAGTCCGGTGTCCGGCGGAAGTACTGGTTTCGTTGCGGGGCAGTACGGACAGCAGGGAACCGGCGGGGCTGCCGACGGCATAGATGCCTGGCAGCCGCTGCAGGCGGGTGGCGGCCGCGGAGTGGTCCTGCCCGTTCGGTAGCAGCACCTGGATGGGGGTGATGACCCCGGTGGGGACACCGTCGCGGTTCAGGGTGGTGAGACCCTGGAAGGCGGGACCGCTGTGGGAGAGCGCGGCGGCCTGCGGACTGCCGATCTCCATCCCGGTGGCCGCCAAGCCCAGGGCTCCGAGTACGAGTAGTGCGGCCAGCGCCGCGAGACCTCGGTGGCGCAGTACGCCGTTGGCCCAGCGGGTCCAGAACCGGCTGGCCTGTGCCTCGTGCCGGATTCTGGGCCGGTCGACACCAGGCCCGATGGTGCTGAGCAGGATCGGCAGCAGGGTGAGGCAGCCCGCCACGGACACGAGCGGGATGAGCATTCCACCGATGCCGATACTGCGTAGGAACGGCACCGGCACGACGACCAGCGCCGCGAGGCCGATGGCCACCGTCACGCCGCTGAACGCGATCGCTCGACCAGCGCTGCCCATGGTGATGTGTATGGCGTCCTCGTCGTCGTGACCGGTGTCGCGTTCTTCGCGCCAACGGGTGACGAACAGCAGCGAGTAGTCGATCGCCACTCCGAGACCGACCAGGGCGATCAGGAATTGGACGTACATGCTGACGTCAGTGAGGTAGGTCAGGCCCAAGACCAGCAGGAAGGTGGTGAGGATCGACACTGCCGCAACCAGCAGTGGCACGAGCGCAAGCGGGGAAGCGAACACGACCGCCAGCACGACGAGCGCTCCGAGCCCCCCGATCAGCACCTCGGTCAGAACTCCGGTACCCGACCCGCCGCTGCTGCCAGCCAGCGCCGAAAGCCCAGTCACCTGCACCTTCGCGCCGGGGAGCGCCTCGCGCAGGATCGTTGTTTCGCGGGCGATCGTCGCGGTGGGGTCGTCCGGCCCGAAGCCGGGGAGGTACACCACAGCGAATGTGGTCCGGCCGTCTCGGCCAATGAATGCCGGATCCCCGGTGGAGGGGTAGGAGAGCAACCGGGTTCCCGGCTGCATGCCAGCCACCTCATTGAAGGCACGAGCGAGGGCCGCCCGCTCGCCAACCACCCGCTGGCCGGCGGGAAGCGTCACCACCGGCACCAGCGGCTGCTGCGCGCCATCGATCCCGTCACGGTGCAGGACCTGCTGGTTGGCGATGTAGGCCGGCCGGCCTGGCAGCGAGAACTGCGTCGACAACCTGCCGTTGACCTGGCCGATGCCGAGCAGGGCCCCCGCCAGAACAGCCAACCAGGCGAGACCGATCAGCAGCCGGTGCCTGAGCACCAGCCGCGACATGACCTGCATCAGGGCCCCTCCTTGCGCATTCCGTAGCGTTGCCATATATAGCAACGCTATAGTAATACCGCGTGAGACAGAAGGGCTGTAGTAGCATGGCTACTTATGAGGCCTGAGGCCCTGAAGGGTCACCTGGACGCGATGTTGTTGGCGGTCCTGGAACGCGGACCGCGGCACGGTTACGCGGTCATCGAGGAGCTCAGGGCGGGCAGCGGTAACCGGTTCGACCTTCCGACAGGGACGATCTATCCAGCGCTGCACCGCTTGGAACGCGCGGGACTGGTGCGGAGCACGTGGTCGGTCGTCGCGGGACGCCGCCGTCGTACGTATCAACTGACCGCGGCGGGAACGCGTGCGCTCAGTGACGAGCGACGCGTCTGGCGTGAGTTCGCGATCGGTGTCAGTTCCCTCCTGGAGAACCCATGGCCAGCAACCCCGTGATCGAACGGTATATCGCCGATGTCTCGATCAGGCTGCCCGGACCGCGACGCTGGCGAGCCGGAGTACTGGATGAGCTCCGCGACTCGCTCCTCGACGCGACGGACGCGCTCTGCGAGACCACCACACCGGCTGCCGCGGCGGTGCGGGCCGTCGCCGAGCACGGGCCAGTCGATCAGGTCAGCAGGGCTTACGAACCCGAACTCGCGACGGTCTGGGCGCGGCGCGCCGGCCTGCTCGCCCTAGGAATCATCCCGGCCATGGCCATCGTGTGGAATGTGGCGCTGCACCTCGGACCGGCCACTCCATGGCATCCCTCCCACACCGCCCTGCACATCGCTGCCCCGCTGATCGCCGGCGGAGTCTGCTCAACGGTCGCCTGCTCGAGCGCGGCCCTGCTGGGCACCGGACGACTGACCACCATCATCAGCAACCGACTCCTGCCGATTCGTGTCGCGATCTGCGCGGCAAGCGTCGCAGTCAGCGTGGCCGTTCTCGCCCTCCTGAGCGTGGTCACCGCCCGCGCTGTCGCCGCTCCCAACTCGCTCGAATGGCCGGCCGTCCTCATCGCACTAGCCCTGAGCCTGACCGCGCTCGCCGCCCTCGGACGCACGACCTATCGATGCGTCACCTCATCCAACGCGGTGTCCAGTCATCTAGTCACGTGGTGAGATCTCTCCGGTCGCAAGCCACATGGGCGTGTGGAATCTTGCCCGTCATGATGGCGAGCCGTGCCAAACGCCGAGCGATGTGGCGATCTCGATGAAGAGTCGTTCCCGGAATGGCCGGAACATCCCTGGAATGCGTCCCTTGCAAGGCGGGCTGAGCGCCACGAGCGGTCTAGACCAGGGACCTGCCTGTGTCCCCACGCAGGCTGGCGGCAGTACCGTCCGCGCGAGGGAAAGGACGTGCCGTGCCTGGTCGGGGACTGGTGGCGGCAGCAGCCGTCGTCGCATTGGCGAGCAGTGGTGCTGTGTGGAACGGGAATGCGGCCGCATCGCCGGGGCGGGCGGCCGCTCATGCGCCGAGCGTGCCCGGGACGGGCCTGCCGGCGGGCGTGATGCCGGACAAGGCCCAGGCGCGTCGAGCGGCGTCGACGCTCACGCCCAGGCAGGCCTCGTCGAGCAACTTGACGTACCGGGGCGGACCGGTCATGCCCAACGTGCAGGTCGCCTCGGTGCTGTGGGGCAGCGGCACCTACCTCGGCCAGGTCGACGGCACCGCCTCGCCGACGATGGACAGCTTCTTCACCCACGTCACCGACTCGTCGTACCTGGCCTGGCTGAACGAGTACAAGACACCCAGCCAGACGATCGACTACGGCTCCTTCCTGGGCCGCACCCAGATCACGCCGACGAGCTCCACCAGCTCACCGATCGACGACTCCACGATCCAAAGTGAGCTGATCGCACAGATCAACGCCGGCCATCTCCCGGCACCGACCAACGACGGAGCGGGGGACTCGGAGACCGTCTACGCGCTCTACTTCCCGTCCGGCAAGCAGATCTGCATCCAGGGTCAGTGCTCGGGGGTGGTGCTGTGCGCCTACCACGGGACCACGTCGGCCACGGTGGACGGGATGCACGTGCCCTACATGGTGCTGCCCGACGCAGGAACGATGGGGCCCGGCTGCGGTGCAGGCACGAATGCCCAGAACACCGAGGACTACACCTCCCACGAGCTCATCGAGACCGTGACCGACCCGTTGGTGGGGATCGGGACGCTCTCCTGGTACAACGACTCGCAGGGCGAGATCGGTGACATCTGCAACGCGCAGGAGACGGCCTTCGACACCGACTACGTGGTTCAGAAGGAGTGGAGCAACTCCGCAGCGGCGTGCATCGTGAACAAGCCGACGTCGACACCCGGCTCACCCACCGGCGTCACCGCGACCCCGAAGCCTGGCGGTGTGGTGGAGCTGTCGTGGACCGCCCCGTCGTCCAACGGCGGCTCGGCCCTGAGCGAGTACGACGTCTACCAGTCCACCGTGTCCGGCCGTCAGGGCCTCACCGTCGCTCACGTGCCCGCCGGCACCACGACCTGGACGTCGGGCGCCCTCCACAACGGCACGACGTACCGGTTCGAGATCGCGGCCCGCAACGCCAGCCAGGTGTCGAGCCCGGACACCACCCAGCTCGCGATCGTCGCCGACGGCACCGCACCCCAGGTGAAGATCTCCTCGCCCGGCCCGCTCTTCCAGCTGTCGAAGACGATCCACGTCGGCTACTCCGCCACGGACTCCGGCTCCGGGGTCGGGAGCTACGACGTGCAGCAGCGGTCGACGGCCTGGAACGGTGACTTCGGTGGCTGGTCGGCGGTCGCCACCGGGACGACGGCGACGTCCCAGAGCGTCTCCGGCTCGCCGGGTCACGAGTACTGCTTCCGGGTCCGCGCCCGTGACGGCGCCGGGAACGAGTCCGGCTGGACCTCCGCGCACTGCACGGCGCTGCCGTTGGACGACCGCGCCCTGAGCGGGTCCGGGTGGTCGCACCCGAAGGACAGCGGGGCCTACAAGGGCACGTTGACCCGCACCACGACGAAGGGATCCAAGCTCCGTCTGGCCGGCGCCAAGGTCGCCCGGATCGCCCTGGTGGTCCAGACCTGCTCCACCTGCGGCAAGGTCGGGATCTACCTCGGCAGCTCGTTGTGGCAGACCGTGGACACCCACGCGTCGACGACCCACGAGCGGGTGGTGCTGC
Organism: Nocardioides sp.; assembly: GCA_025936915.1. GTDB lineage: Bacteria > Actinomycetota > Actinomycetes > Propionibacteriales > Nocardioidaceae > Nocardioides. Next base: position 641 of record JAICSK010000102.1, on the reverse strand, counting down.
TACCGGGAACCTTCAGCCTGCGCACGACCACGATCGGGCTGAAGGCGCTGTCGAGCGGCAAGAAGGTGTCGATCGACGGGCTCGGCATCGCCCAGGACTAGCCCGCCGCACCGGACCGGCACCCGGCGTGCAGGTGGCGCGTAGGTTGCGCCTATGAGCATCCGGGAGCGCTCACTCGAGCTGCTGGTGTTCACGGTCGGCGCGGGGACGCTCGGTGCCGAGATCGCGGCGGCCAGGCTGATGGCGCCGTGGTTCGGGGCGAGCACGATCGTGTGGGCGAACACGATCGCCGTCGTACTGGTCTCGCTGTCGGTCGGGTATGCGCTCGGCGGTCGGCTGGCCGACCGGGACCCCCGTCCCGCGGGCCTGGCGCGGATCGTGCTCCTGGCCTCCGGTCTGCTCGCGGTGGTGCCGTTCGTGAGCGGCCCGTTCCTGCGACTCGCGGTGAAGGCGGTCGACCAGCTGAGTGCGGCCATCTTCATCGGGTCGCTGGTCGGGGTCGGCGTGCTGATCGCCGTACCTCTGCTCCTGTTGGGGATGGTCTCGCCGTACGCCGTCCGGCTCAGCGTCGACTCGGTCGATGCCGTGGGCCGTGGGACCGGCCGGCTGTACGCGATCTCCACCGCGGGGTCACTCGTCGG
>JAICSK010000179.1 GCA_025936915.1 Nocardioides sp. | reverse complement strand
GACTCACTCCGCGCGCAGGGCCACGACCCGGCTCACGCCGCAGACCTGGCCGAGAGCTGGCGGCCCTGGCGTTCCTACGCACAGCTCCATCTCTGGCAGACACTGTCTTCTACGAAAGGACCCTGACATGTGGACCGTCATGCCCTCGCCCGTCGGCGACCTGCGCATCGTCGAGCACGGCGGCGCGATCACCGCGATCGAGTTCTCGCCGTTCCGCGACCACGACGGCCGCCCGCGCGGCGACCGCGACGACACCCACCCGGTGCTCGTCGAGTGCACGCGGCAGCTGCGGGCGTACTTCGACCGAGACCTGAAGGAGTTCGACCTGCCCCTCGACCCGAGCGGCAGCTCGTTCCAGAAGTCGGTGTGGGCCCAGCTGCTGAAGATCGGCTACGGCGACACCGCGTCGTACGGCGAGATCGCCAAGCGCCTCGGCAAGTCCAACGCCGCCTCGCGCGCGGTCGGCCTGGCCAACGGCAGCAACCCGATCCCGATCGTCATCCCGTGCCACCGGGTGATCGGCGCCGACGGCACCCTGACCGGATACGCCGGCGGTGTCGAGCGCAAGCAAGCCTTGCTCGAGATCGAGCAGGACGCGCTCTTCTGATGACGTTCTCGTCACCGATGGTCAACATCTACACCCGTGATCTCCCGGCGGCGCTGGCCTTCTACGGCGGACTGCTGGGGTTCGCGGAGACCTTCCGCGCGCCCGATCCCGACGCCTCCGAGCACGTCGAGCTCCGGCTCGACGGCGTGACGATCGCGGTGTCGACAGCCGAGGCCGCCGAGCGCGTCCACGGACTCCCGGCGAGTCCCGGCAGCCATGGCTTCGAGCTCGTGCTCTGGACCGACGACGTCGACACGGCGTACGACGCGCTGGTCGCCGCGGGCGCGCCGGGCCACGCCCCGCCGCACGACACCGGGAACGACAACCGCAACGCCGTTGTCACCGACCCCGACGGCAACCTGGTCGAGCTGGTGATGAAGCGGAGCTGAGTAACCGACCCGTTGAGGAGCGACACGCCGTCATCTCGCGGCGTGTCGCTAAGTCACCGGTCGGTTACACGTCGACGTTTCACTCCGCCGCGGCCCGCCGCAACGACTCCGACAACCGCTCGGCCGCCGCGACGACCGCGGGGGCATGCATCCGGCCCGGCTGTCGCGAGAGCCGCTCGAGGGGACCGCTGACCGACACGGCCGCGACCACCTTGCCCGAGGGGGAGCGGACCGGAGCAGACACCGAGGCCACCCCCTGCTCGCGCTCGCCGACCGACTGGGCCCAGCCGCGCCGGCGGATGCCCGACAGGGCGGCTGCGGAGAACGCGGCGTTCTGCAGGCCGCGGTGGATGCGCTCGGCGTCCTCCCAGGCGAGCAGGATCTGCGCGGCCGACCCGGCTCGCATCGTCAGCTGCGAGCCGACCGGGATGGTGTCGCGCAGACCGGACGGTCGCTCGGCGGCGGCCACGCACACCCGGTAGTCGCCCTGGCGGCGCCACAGCTGCGACGACTCGCCGGTGATGTCGCGCAGCCGGGCGAGCACCGGGCCTGCGGTGGCGAGGAGACGGTCCTCGCCGGCCGCGACCGAGAGCTCGGCCAGGCGCGGCCCGAGCACGAACCGGCCCTGCAGGTCGCGGGCCACCAGCCGGTGGTGCTCCAGCGCGACCGCGAGCCGGTGCGCCGTCGGCCGGGCGAGGCCGGTCGCGGTGACCAGGCCGGCCAGGGTTGCGGGCCCGGACTCGAGGGCGGTGAGCACGAGAGCGGCCTTGTCGAGCACGCCCACGCCGCTGGTGTTGTCCATATGGCAATACTGCCGTCTCAGATCATGGGACGCAAGTTGTAAGGTGAGGACGACGTCGAGAACGCGGAGGAGGAGACATGGGGAGGACCCTGGCCGAGAAGGTCTGGGACGAGCACGTCGTCCGGGCGGCCACACCGGGAACCGGCGAGCCCGATCTCCTCTACATCGACCTCCACCTGATCCACGAGGTCACCTCGCCCCAGGCGTTCGACGGGTTGCGTCTCGCCGGCCGCGGTGTACGACGTCCCGACCTGACCCTGGCGACCGAGGACCACAACGTCCCGACCCTCGACTGGGACCAGCCGATCAAGGACCCCGTCAGCCGCACCCAGGTCGAGACGCTGCGCAAGAACGCCGAGGAGTTCGGCGTTCGCCTCCACCCACTCGGCGACCTCGACCAGGGGATCGTCCACATCATCGGTCCTCAGCTGGGGCTGACCCAGCCAGGGATGACGATCGTCTGCGGCGACTCCCACACCTCGACGCACGGCGCGTTCGGCGCGATCGCCTTCGGCATCGGCACGTCCGAGGTCGAGCACGTGCTCGCCACGCAGACGCTGCCGCAGGCGCGACCGAAGACCATGGCGGTCACCGTCACCGGCGAGCTGCCCGACGGGGTCACCGCCAAGGACCTCGTGCTCACCCTGATCGCGCACGCCGGCACCGGCGGTGGTCAGGGGTACGTCGTCGAGTACCGCGGGCCCGTCATCGAAGCGCTCTCGATGGAGGCTCGGATGACGGTGTGCAACATGAGCATCGAGTGGGGCGCCAAGGCCGGGCTGATCGCTCCCGACGAGACGACGTTCGCCTATCTCGCCGGCCGTCCTGAGGCGCCGAAGGGCGACGACTGGGACGCCGCCGTCGCCCACTGGAAGACGCTGGTCACCGACGACGACGCCGAGTTCGACGCCGAGATCGTGCTGGACGCGAGCACCATGACGCCGTTCGTCACCTGGGGGACCAACCCCGGGCACGGCGTACCCCTGGGCGGTTCGGTCCCCGACCCCGACAGCTTCGCGGAGGAGAGCGACCGCGTCGGGGCGCGCAAGGCGCTGGAGTACATGGGCCTCGACGCAGGTACGCCGATGCGGGAGATCAAGGTCGACACCGTGTTCGTCGGCTCCTGCACCAACGGTCGGATCGAGGACCTGCGCGCGGCGGCCGAGGTCGTGCGCGGACGCAAGGTGGCCGACGGCACCAGGCTGCTGGTCGTCCCCGGCTCGGCACGGGTGCGGTTGCAGGCCGAGGACGAGGGCCTCGACGTCGACTTCAAGGAGGCCGGGGCCGAGTGGCGCGGCGCGGGCTGCTCCATGTGCCTGGGCATGAACCCCGACCAGCTCGCGCCCCAGGAGCGCAGTGCCTCCACCTCCAACCGCAACTTCGAGGGCCGGCAGGGCAAGGGCGGTCGCACCCACCTGGTCTCGGTCCCGGTGGCGGCAGCCACCGCCATCCGGGGAACCCTCAGCTCGCCCGCCGACCTCGAGCCGACGTCGGAAGGAGCACGCTGATGGAGGCGTTCCGCACCCACACCGGCATCGGCGTACCGCTGCGACGCAGCAACGTCGACACCGACCAGATCATCCCGGCGGTCTACCTCAAGCGGGTGACCCGCACCGGCTTCGAGGACGGTCTCTTCGCCGCGTGGCGCGGAGAACCGTCGTTCGTCCTCAACCGGGACCCCTACGACGCCGGCTCGGTGCTCGTCGCCGGGCCCGACTTCGGCACCGGCTCGTCGCGCGAGCACGCCGTGTGGGCGCTGCAGAACTACGGCTTCAGGGTCGTGCTCTCGCCGCGGTTCGGTGACATCTTCCGTGGCAACGCGGGCAAGGCCGGACTGCTGGCGGGGCAGGTCGACGAGAAGGTGGTGCAGCGTCTGTGGAGCCTGCTCGAGGCCGAGCCGGGGACCACCATCAGCGTCGACCTCGTGGAGAAGACGGTGCGGGCAGGCACGGGTCCGGAGGCCGTCGAGGACTCGTTCGACATCGACGACTACACCCGGTGGCGCCTGCTCGAGGGGCTCGACGACATCTCGCTGACGCTCGCGCACGACGCGGACATCGCGGCGTACGAGTCGCAACGTCCCGCGTGGAAGCCGACCACGGTCTCAACACGCGCCGGAGCATGACGCGCGACTCGCTGGGCTGCCCTGTGTCGGAGTTCGAACTACTGCACGATGCTCGAAACCCCTGTCCTGCAAGGGAAATCTCGAACATCTGAGTCGTGCGACGTCCCGCGTGACGCCTTCGGCGACGGATGCGCCGATGGTCTGAACGGGCCACGGACATGGATGGTTGAGCGCTCTTCATGCGAAAAAACCCATCGACAAACCCGGCGTGGTGATTGTGACGAACGCTGCGAATACCTAGCGTTCGTCGGGAAGCCGGGCAAAAGGGCCGGCCATGATCGTTCATTGGAAGGGAAGCCGTGAACAAGTCTCAGCTCATCGACGCGCTCGCCGCGCGTTTCGAGGGGAACCGAAAGCAGGCGCAACACGCGCTGGAATCCGTCCTGGACACGATCACGCGCGAAGTGGCCAAGGGCGAGAAGGTCGCGATCACGGGCTTCGGCTCGTTCGAGAAGCGAGTTCGCGAGGCCCGCATGGTGCGTAACCCGAGGACCGGCGAGCGGATCAAGGCCAAGAAGACGTCCGTTCCGAAGTTCACCGCCGGCGCGGACCTGAAGAACGTCGTGTCCGGTGCCAAGCAGCTGCCGAAGCTCACCCTGGCCGCCTCGTCCTCCACGGCCAAGCGCGCCACTGCGACGGCGAAGAAGGCCACGAAGAAGGCGACGACGAAGGCCACGGCCAAGAAGTCGACGGCCAAGAAGACGGCCGCGAAGAAGACCAGCGCCGCGAAGAAGACGACGGCGAAGAAGGCGGCTCCGGCCAAGAGGACGGCGACCAAGAAGACGTCGGCGGCGAAGAAGACCGCCAAGAAGGCGCCGGCGAAGAAGGCCACCGCGAAGAAGACCGCGACCAGGAAGACGACGGCCGCCAAGAAGACGACCGCCCGCAAGACCGCCGCCAGAAAGGCGCCGGCGAAGAAGACCGCAGCGAAGAAGACCTCGGCCGCGAAGAAGGTGGCCAAGAAGGCTCCGGCGAAGAAGGCGACGGCGAAGCGCGCCGCCAAGAAGACCGCGCGGAAGACCGCCAAGAGGTCCTGACTCACCGATCCACTCGATCCACCCGAAGGGCCGCCGGAGATCCGGCGGCCCTTCGGCCGTCACGCCCACTGCCGCCGGAGCACGTTGCTACCCCAGCAGGGCGAGGCGGGTGTGCGCCCCCAGGCCCAGCGAGGCAGCGGCGTCGAGGGCGGCACGGTCGTCGACGTCACGTCGTAGCGTCAGCAGGGCGCCGGTGATCTCGTGCGCACCGGTGTCGAGATGTGCCTCTCGCGACCGGTCACCGAAGCGAGGGGTGAAGGCGTCGTACGGCGCGGTGTAGAGCGTCGTGCCGACCGCGTCCTGGTCGGCGACGAACGCCGCGCCCGAGGCGGACGCGAGCGCCGTGTCGAGGTCCGCGGGAAGCAGCGCCGGGAGGTCGGCACAGACCGCGACCGGTACGGCGGACGGCCATCGCCGATGGGCCTCTGCGGCAGCGAGTCGCAGCGACTCGTTGAGGTCGCCGGCCACTCCGTCTGGGATCGTCTCGCACCCCGCAGCCCGGAGCTCGTCGGCGAACCGCGCGTCGTCGGTGACCGCCAGCACCGACTCGACCGAGTCGGCCACGAGGCAGGCGCGTGCGGTGTCGAGGGCGAACGCCGCCGCGAGCGCGCGGCGGCGGACCGGGTCGCCCTCGAGCCGCGACTTGCCTCGGGCGGGGGGCTTCACCGGTAGCAGGACGACGTACGTCGGAGACATCGCCACGATCCTGTCAGGCGATCGGTGAGGGAGGCCGACCGAGTAGCCTGACCCGAACGCCGGTGTTGGCCGGGTGGACCGAGGACACCACGACGGGAGGGACGCTGGTGGGGCTGCGACCCGTGCGACCGCTGCAGCAGAAGCGAGGATGGGCGTTCAACCTCGCCGTCCCGATCCTGAAGCCGGTGCTGTTGGCGACGACCAGGCGCACCTGGATCGACGGCGAGAAGATCCCGGCCACCGGCGGCTGCATCCTGGTCTTCAACCACGTGTCCCACGTCGATCCGCTGACCGCGGCGCATCTCGTCTACGACCACGGCAGGATGCCGCGTTACCTGGCCAAGTCGGGTCTGTTCAACAACCGTGCGCTGGCGTCGTTCCTGCGGGCGGCCGGGCAGATCCCGGTCGAGCGGCTCAGCCGCAACGCCAAGGGCGCGTTCGACGCAGCCGTGGCCGCGGTGAACGCGGGGGAGTGCGTCGTGGTCTATCCGGAGGGCACGCTGACCCGCGATCCCGATCTCTGGCCGATGGTGGGCAAGTCGGGTGCGGCACGGATCGCGCTCGAGACCGGTGCCCCCGTCATCCCCGTCGGACAGTGGGGCGCTCACGGCCTGCTCTATCCGTATGCGAAGAAGCCGCACCTGTTCCCGCGCACGCAGATCACGGTGAAGGTCGGCGACCCGGTGGCGCTGGAGGACCTGCGCGAGAAGCCGCGGACCACCGAGACGATCAACGAGGCGACGCGGCGGATCATGGCCGCCCTCACCGATCTCGTGGCCGAGCTGCGGCACGAGACCGCGCCGGTCGAGCGGTTCGACCCGCGGCGGTCCGGCGTACGCCAGACCGGGAACCCGAACAGGGCCGGGCGGGCGACCAAGGACGAGCGGAAGTCGAGGGGCGCATGACACAGGTGTCCGTGCTCGGGGCCGGGTCGTGGGGAACGGCGTTCTCCCTCGTGCTCGCGGACGCCGGCAATGAGGTCACGATGTGGGCTCGCCGCGAGGAGGTCTGCGACAACATCAACCGGCGGCGGGTCAACACCGACTACCTGCCCGGCGTCGAGCTCCCCCCGAGCGTCAGCGCCACCCACGACACCGAGAAGGCGATGGCCGGCGCCGACGTCGTGGTGTTCGCCGTGCCGTCGCAGACGTTCCGCGCCAACCTCGAGCAGTGGGCGCCGCACATCCCCGAGTCGGCGGTGATGGTGTCGCTGATGAAGGGCGTGGAGCTCGGGACGTTGAAGCGGATGAGCGAGGTCGTCGCCGAGGTGACCGGAGCCGGTCCGCAGCGGATCTCGGTGATCACCGGCCCCAACCTCTCCCACGAGATCGCCCAGCGCGAGCCGGCCGCGTCGGTGGTCGCGTGCTCCGACGAGGACGTCGCCAAGCAGGTGCAGCACCTCGTGCACG
>JAICSK010000042.1 GCA_025936915.1 Nocardioides sp. | reverse complement strand
GTCACGGCGATCGACGCGGCGCGAGGGGGTCTGCCGCTGGCGTTCCAGCTCCTGGTCTACCCCGGCACGGACTCGACCCGGCGGACGGCGAGCCGGCGGCTGTTCGGTCACGACCTCTACCTGACCGAGGAGTTCATGGACCGGGCGATGGACCGGTACGTGCCGGACGTGGACCAACGCTCCGACCCGCGGGTGAGCCCGTTGCTGGCCGACCTTCCCGCAGGGCTGGCGCCGGCGTACGTCGCGACCGCGGGGTTCGACCCGTTGCGCGACGAGGGCGAGGCCTACGCCCGGAAGCTGGCCGACGCCGGGGTCGAGGTGGAGCTGCGGAGGTTCTCCGACCAGATCCACGGGTTCCTCAACGTGGTGGGTGTCGGTCGCACGGCCCGCGACGCATCGGCCGAGATCGCGGCGCGGCTCGCGGTCGGGCTGCGCGCGCGTTGGGCCCGGTAGAGGCCCGGTTAGAGGCCCGGCAGAGGCTCAGTAGACGAGGGCCTGCACGCCCTCGGCCAGCACCTCTTCGACGTACGACGACGAGCCGGCGAGGCGGACGCCCTCGAGCAGGTCCTGCTCACCGATCTCACGCCGGGCGGCGCATTGCGAGCACACGGTGACCCGGCCGGAGCCGACGACCGCGGCCAGCAGGTCGGCCAGCGGCCGGGCGTGTGGGAGGACGAGCGCGGCCGCGCGTCCCGGGACGCCGAACCATGCCGCTTCGCCGGTCAGCCACAGTGAGACGTCAGCGTCGGCCGCCAGCGCCGTCGCGGCAACCGTGAAGCCCTGGTTGCACCGCTCGGGGTCGTCGACGCCGCACGTCACCTTCACGACCAGGGCTCGTGGCATGTCGCAACTCTAGAATCAGGTCATGCCCTTCGAGATCCCGGAGAACATCCATCCGCTCACCGCGCGGCTCGCGTGGCTGATCGGGCGGTGGGCCGGCAACGGCCACGGCGAGTACCCGGGGATCGAGAGCTTCCAGTTCGGCCAGGAGGTCGTCTTCCAGCAGGACGGCCGGCCGTTCATCCACTACTTCAGCCGCGCCTGGATCGTCGACGACGAAGGCAACCACGTGCGCGAGGCCGCTCAGGAGACGGGCTTCCTGCGGCCGCAGGAGGACGGTTCTCTCGAGGTGGTGATGGCTCATCACACCGGTTTCGTCGAGATCTGGGCCGGCGAGATCCACCCCGAGCAGCCGCGGTTCGAGATCGTCACCGACGCCGTCGCACGGACCGCCTCGGCCAAGGAGTACGTCGCGGGCAAGCGGCTCTACGGCTACGTCAACGGCGACCTGCTCTACGCCTTCGACATGGCTGCCATGGGACACGAGCTCCAGCCGCACACCCATGCCCAGCTGGTGAGGCAGTAGTCGAGCCATGACCACCGACTGGCGCGAGCAGCTGAGGGAGAAGGGCTACCGGCTCACCCCCCAGCGCGAGCTGATCCTCGAGGCGGTCGAGCGGCTCGGCCACGCCACGCCCGACGAGGTGCTGGCCGAGGTGCGCACCCATTCGACCGCGGTCAACGCGTCCACGGTCTACCGGACGCTCGAGATGCTGGAGGAGCTCGGTCTGGTCCGGCACGCACACCTCAGCGACCGGGCGCCGACCTACCACTCGACGAACGAGCACGAGCACTTCCACCTGGTCTGCCGGAATTGTCACCGGGTGATCTCGGTTGACCCTGATGTGCTGAGACCTGTGTCCGAACGCCTCGAGGCCGAGCACGGCTTCACCGTCGACGTCGGGCACCTGACCGTGTTCGGCACGTGTGGTGAGCATCAGTGAGCTCTCCCCTGCTCTCCCTCCCGGGCGCCGTCGGCGGTGCCGGGATCGACGCACCGGTGGCGGCGCACTACGGCTCGTTGTACGGCGAGCAGAAGTGGCTGGAGTCGGGTGAGGGCTTCGTCGACCTCTCCCACCACGACGTGATCCGGGTCTCCGGACCTGATCGGCTGCAGTGGCTGCACGACCTGACCACCCAGCACTTCCTCGACCTACCGTCGGGCACGTGGACGCAGGCGCTGGTCCTGAGCCCCCAGGGCCACGTCGAGCACGCCTTCGCCGGCGTGGACGACGGGACGTCGTACACCGCAGCCACGGAGCCTGGTGCCGCCGCGGCGCTGGTCGAGTTCCTCGACCGGATGCGGTTCATGTCCCGGGTCGAGGTGACGGAGGTGACCTCGGAGCTCGCGCTGACCTACCGCGCGTCGGCCGGGCTCGAGCTGATCCCGCGGGACCGGCTCACGACGTACGCCGCGGCGGCGGGGCCCGCATGTGGGCTGTGGGCGTACGAGGCGCTGCGGATCGCCAGGGGCGAGCCGCGGCTCGGACTCGACACCGACGAACGCACGATCCCCAACGAGGTCGGCTGGATCGGCAGTGCCGTGCACATGGACAAGGGCTGCTACCGAGGCCAGGAGACGGTCGCGCGGGTGCACAACCTCGGCCGTCCGCCCCGTCGGCTGACCCTGCTCCACCTCGACGGCTCGGAGAACAGACTGCCGGCGGTGGGTGACGCTCTGCTGAACGGCGACAAGGTGGTCGGCCGCGTCGGCACGTCCGCCCGCCACCACGAGCTCGGCCCGATCGCGCTCGCCCTGGTCAAGCGGAACGTTCCCCTCGACGCCCAGCTCGATGTGGACGGCCTCCCCGCCGCTCAGGAAGTGATCGTCGATCCCGAGGTCGGCCTCCACTTCCGCCGCTGAGTGATCGTTCGCGGCATCCGGCACCTGAAACCCCGGCCCGGGCGTGCGAAACGCTGCGAACTACCCCGAGCGCGCGTACTGGACGTGGGTGGAGGTGTGGGTGAAGTCCAGGTGGGAGTACGTCGCGATGGCGGGGTCGTTGTCGGACTCGACGTACAGGATGATCCGGCGTACGCCGCGTGCGGCCAGATGGGCGAGACCGGCGGCGGTCACCGCGCGACCGAGTCCGCGGCCCTGGGCGGCCGGGTCGACGGCGACGACGTACACCTCCCCGAGCTCTGGGGAGTGCTGCTTGGTCCAGTGGAAGGCCAGCAGACCTGCTCCCGCGTCGGCGACCAGGAGCCCCGCGGGGTCGAACCACGGCTCGGCCATCCGCTCGGCCAGGTTGGCGGCGTCCATCGACCCCTGCTCCGGGTGGTCGGCGAACGCCGCGGCGTTCACCCGGATCACCTCGTCGGCGTCGGAGTCGCGGTAGCTCCGCAACGTCACGTCCGGCACCTCGGGTACGTCGACGGGAGCGGCGTCCCGGGACATCACCCATAGCTCCCGGGCGCGCTCGAACCCGAAGCGCCTGGCCAGAGCCGCAGCCGCCGGGTGATCGACGTGCGACCACGCGGTGACGTCCTCGGGTGCGACGGCCAGTGCCGCCTCGGCCAGGGCCCTGCCGCTGCCGCGCCCGCGGGCATCGGGCGCCACCGCGAGGTCGAGGTCACGGCCGCGGAGCAGGGCGAACCCGTCGGGCGTGGCCCAGATCGCGTGGGCAGCGGGATCGCCGTGGGCCAGGGACATCCGAGCGGCCTCGTCGATCGGCTCTGCCCCGTCTGCCTCCATGGCCGCGGCCACGACCCGGTCCACCAGTGCGCGGGCGGCGGCGAGACCGTCGGGCCCCACGGCTCCGACGCTCAGCGCCGGGTCTCCGCGGGTTCGTCCGCCGAGGCGGACAGGGTCGCATCCTTGGCCGGCAGCACGAAGCGGTAGCCCACGTTGCGGACCGTGCCGATCAGGGTCTCGTGCTCGGGGCCGAGCTTGGCCCGGAGTCGGCGTACGTGGACGTCGACGGTGCGGGTGCCGCCGAAGTAGTCGTACCCCCAGACCTCCTGCAGCAGCTGGTCACGGGTGAAGACCCGGCCCGGGTGCTGGGCGAGGTACTTGAGCAGCTCGAACTCCTTGAACGTCAGGTCGAGCGGCCGCCCGCCGATGGTGGCGGTGTAGGTGGCATCGTCGACGACCACCTCCCCGGTGCGGATCACGTGGGAATCGGGCTCGTCGTCGTCCCGGTCGGCGTGCAGGCGGCCGATGGCGAGGCGGACACGTGCCTCGAGCTCGACCGGCCCGCAGGTGTGGAGGAGGACGTCGTCCATCGCCCAGTCGTGGGCGACCACCGAGAGCCCGCCCTCGGTGACCACCAGCAGGACGGGACAGTCCGTGCCGGTGGTACGCAGCAGCCGGCACAGGTCGCGTGCGTGGGCGAGCTCCTGCCGGCCGTCGACCAGGATCAGGTCGGCGTCGGGAGCGTCGATGAGGGCGCTGCCCTCGGCGGGGAGGATCTTCACCTGGTGACCGAGCAGGGCCAGGCCCGGGAGCACCTCCGCGCTCGGCTGGAGGGCGCTGGTGAGCAGGAGCAGCGTGCTGATGTGGTCACCTCCCGCTCGGGTCGATGCGCAAGGATATCGAGCATGGAGACCGGACCCGCCGAGGACGCGGCAGGTGAGACCCCGCCGATCGTCGTGCGCTACTGGGCCTCCGCGCGCGGTGCGGCCGGTGTCGAGACCGACGCGCTGCCCGTCTCCGCTCCGCTGACGCTGGCCGATGTGGCACGACGGGCGGCGGCGCTGCACCCCGGTAGCCGGCTCCCCGGCATCCTCGAGGCCTGCTCGGTGCTGGTCGGTGACCAGCCGGTGAAGTCGCGAGACCCGGAGACCGTCGTGGTCCGGCCGGGGCAGACGGTGGAGTTCCTGCCGCCCTTCGCGGGGGGTTGAGTGGGGGTGGCTGAGCCGGGCGGGAGCGCGCCCGCCGCTGCGTGAGGGCGCACCCGCTCCCGCCCCTCCTGCTCAGGCCTCGATGGCGGTGCGCTGCTCGCCCGCGGAGACCTCGATCTTGCGTGGCTTCGCGCGCTCGGCGACCGGAATCGTCAGCCGGAGAACGCCCGCGTCGTAGTGCGCCTCGATCCGGTCGAGATCGAGGTTGTCACCCAGCACGAGCTGCCGGCTGAAGGCGCCGCGCGGCCGCTCGGAGGCGAGCATCTCCCAGTCGCCGTTGCCCGGCACGCGTTCGGCCCGAACGGTCAGGACGTTGCGCTCGACGTCGAGGTCGATCGACTCGCTGGTGACACCCGGCAGGTCGAACTCGATCTGGAAGACGTCACCCTCTCGCCAGGCGTCCATCGGCATCACGGCCGGGCGGTTGGTCGTGCCGAGCAACTGGCCGGCGAGGCGGTCGAAGTCCCGGAACGGGTCGGTGGTCCGGATCAGCATGGCGGGTCCTCCTTTGTCTTGTCCGGAGTGGATATGTAATGACTGATACAGGTTTTATATAGCGACTGATAGAAGTGAGGTCAAGCCCTCCGGTGAAGAAGCAGGAATCCGTGGCAGACACCCAGGTGGGCCCGCGATCCCCGTCGCAGCCGAGCGAGCGGGCCTGCGGATCCAGAACCTCGGGTCCGCAACGCAAGCGGACCGACCGAGCCGGCACGGATCGTGCGCTCAGGGCGTGAGTGCAGCGAAGAGCTCCGCGGGGGTGATCGACCCGGGTCGGTCGCCGCGAGCCGCGGCCCGTGCCATCAGAGCCTGGATGCCGGCATTGGCCGGGGTCGGCACGCCGTGCAGCCGGCCGAGGAGGGCGATCTCGCCGTTCAGGAAGTCCGTCTCGACCCCGGAGCCCCGGGCCAGGCTCTGCCAGGTCGACCCGCCGGCACGTGGTGCGTCGCCGATCGGCCGGATCTGGAGGTGGTCGGCGCGGCGTACGTCGTCCTCCTCGTCCGTCACCGGGTCGATGCGTCCGGCCGCGAAGACGGCGGCCGCCTCGGCCGTCAGCAGGTCCAGGACCGCCAGGCCCTCGGCCGTGTCGTAGGACCGCCCGCAGAGTGCCTGCACGGCGTTGCCGAGGTTGTTGACGAGCTTGCGGTACTTCCAGCGCATGATGTCGGCCCGCGGCACGCTCTCGAAGCGCGAGGCCCGGAGCGCGGCCGCGAGGTCCTCGTCGACCCCGTTCGTACCGTCGGGGAAGCCGCCGAGGTCGAGGATCCCGGTGGCGCCCGCGGAGTGGGCCAGGACCACGCCCGGCTCCAGGTGGGAGGTCGGCATCATCACGCACATCCCGTGCACGTCGCCGAACCAGCGCGCGAGAGTGCGCTCGTTGGCGACACCGTTCTGCGCGGAGACCACCGGCACGTCACCCGCCGCGGTGAACAGGTCGCGGGCGGCTGCCTCGGTGTCCTGGCTCTTCGCCGCGATCACGACCAGGTCGTCCTCGCGCCAGGTGAGCTCGCGCGGGTGTGAGTACGCCGGGATCCGCAGCGTGACCCGCTCGTCGGGGGTGGCGAAGGTGAGCCCGTGCTCGCGGATCGCCTCGCCATGGGGGCCCCGGGCGACGAGCGCGACGTCGTACCCGGCCTGGTACAGGCGTGCCCCGATCGACCCGCCGATCCCACCGGCTCCGAGGACCACCACGCGCACGCGTTCAGGGTAGGGAGCGGAATGCGCGGGGCTGCTCCGGGGTTCCCCCAGCATGACTCCCGGAGCGTGGGTCCTGGTCGCTGCCGTGCTGGTGGCACTGGTGATCGGTGCCTGGTGGTCTCTCACCAACGGCGTGTTCCGCGGGACGCGGCGGGTTCGCGGTGGTCTCGAGGCAGGCGCAGAGCGCCTTCCTCGACCACCGGAGGCGGGACGGCTCGCCGCACCACCGGAGATGAGCGTGCTCTCGGGCACGGCGTACGACGAGCGACGGGGGGAGCGGGCGACGTTGGTGCAGTTCTCCTCGGCGTTCTGCGCTCCCTGCCGGGCTACGCGCCGGGTCCTCGCCGACGTGGCCCGGGTCGTGCCTGGAGTCGCGCACGTCGAGATCGACGCCGAGCACCACCTCGACCTGGTGCGGTCGCTCGGGGTCGTGCGGACGCCGACAACGCTGGTGCTGGACGCCGGCGGACGCGAGGTGTCGCGGGCGACCGGCCTCCCGCGGGCCGGCCAGGTGATGGCCGCGCTCGAGGCCGGGGTCGCGTGATGTCCACGATGTGGCGAGGCGTCTCGAATGATGGACAGTCCAGTGGTTCGGTCCGGGTGCGGGTGCCTACAGTTCCGGTCATGTCCACGACGCTTCTGACGCGGCGGCGCGCCGTCGACAACTGCCGCGTCCGCTCGTCGCTGTGTCGGATGCCCTGACGCGGTCCCGCGCGCCCTTCTCTGCTGCTCACGCAGATCCAGCGGGACTCCACCCTCCCCATCCGTCGTCAGGAGACCCATGTCCACCGCTGCCACACCCCGACCGGCCCTCGCCGGCATCGACCCGCGCGGACCGCGGGTGGCGGCGTCGCTGACCTCGCTGGTGCTGGCGCTCGTGCTGGTCGCGCCGCAACCCCTGTCGGGCGTCCTGCTGGGCGTCCAGACGGCGGTGTTCGCGATCGGCGCCGTGCGCGGCGTCCAGCACACGCCGTACGCCGTGGCCTTCCGCCGGCTCGTCCGCCCCCGGCTCCGGCCACCGGTCGAGCTGGAGGACCCGCGGCCGCCGCGCTTCGCCCAGGCGCTCGGCCTGGCGTTCACCGGTGGCGCGCTGATCGTGCTGCTGCTGGGTGCGACCACGACTGCGCTGGTCCTGGCGGGTCTGGCGCTCGTCGCCGCCCTGCTGAACGCGGTCTTCGGTCTCTGCCTGGGCTGCGAGCTGTACCTGATCCTTCGGCGGGCCACCTCCCATCCGAGCCCTGCCCGCTGATCCGTTCGACTCCACGCCGAGACCCGGCGTACAGAAAGGTAGAAAGCATGAGCCGCGACACCACGCTCGTCTCCGCCCAGTGGGTGGAGGACCATCTCGACGACCCGAAGGTCGTCCTCGTCGAGGTCGACGAGGACACGGCCGCCTACGACAAGGGCCACATCCGCGGAGCGATCAAGCTGGACTGGACCACCGACCTCCAGGACCAGGTGCGACGCGACTTCGTGAGCAAGGCGCAGTTCGAGGCGTTGCTGTCCTCGCGCGGGGTCGCGGGCGACGACACCGTCGTGCTGTACGGCGGCAACAACAACTGGTTCGCGGCGTACGCGTACTGGTACTTCAAGCTCTACGGCCACCAGGACGTGAAGCTGCTCGACGGCGGTCGCAAGAAGTGGGAGCTCGACAGCCGCGAGCTCACCGACGAGCTGCCCTCGCGCCAGGCCACGTCGTACACCGCCGGCGAGCAGGACACGAACATCCGTGCGTTCCGCGACGAGGTCGTGCAGGCGATCGGCGAGAAGAACCTGGTCGACGTGCGCTCGCCCGACGAGTACGCCGGTCGGCTGATGGCGCCGGCCCACCTCCCGCAGGAGCAGGCGCAGCGCGCCGGCCACATCCCGACGGCTGCGAACGTGCCGTGGAGCAAGGCGGCCAACGACGACGGCACCTTCAAGTCCGACGACGAGCTCAAGCAGCTGTACACCGATGCCGGCGTCGACTGGGGCAAGGACACCATCGCGTACTGCCGGATCGGCGAGCGCTCGTCGCACACGTGGTTCGTCTTCCACGAGCTGCTCGACCAGCCGAACGTGAAGAACTACGACGGCTCGTGGACCGAGTACGGCTCGTTGGTCGGCGTACCGGTGGTGCTCGGTGACGACCGAGGGGAGGCTGACGCCTGATGTGCGGAGCAACGGCGGGAGGACTCTCCCTCGACGGGGTCGACGTCGCCAAGGAGGCCGTCGTGCAGGGGCAGGTGCTGCGCGACGGCGAGCCGGTGTCGAACGCCTACGTCCGGCTGCTCGACCGCACCGGTGAGTTCACGGCCGAGGTGCCGACCTCGGCGACGGGCCACTTCCGGTTCTTCGCCGCCGACGGTGACTGGACCCTGCGCACCCTCGCGCCTCGGGCCGAGACCGTCGACCGGAAGATCCGGGCCTCGGTCGGCACGGTCTCCGAGGTCACGATCGCGATCTGAGGGCTGTTGTCGTCGGGAGTGCGTGACGCTGTGATCACCGGGGCTGGTGGGGCGATCGGCGTGACGACGGGCCTCAGCGCTCGAGCAGGACCGTGAACGGCCCGTCGTTCACCGCGGTCACCAGCATCTCGGCCCCGAAGACACCGCGTTCGACCCGGGCGCCGAGCTCGACAAGGCGGGAGCAGACGGCGTCGTAGAGAGGTTCGGAGACCGATGCGGGAGCCGCGGCCTCCCACGTGGGACGCCGCCCCTTGCGGGCGTCGCCGTACAGCGTGAACTGCGAGACCACGAGCACGGGTGCGGAGACGTCGCCGGCGGCCTGCTCGTCGCGCAGGATCCGGAGGTTCCAGACCTTGCGGGCCATCCAGTCCGCCGTCGCCGGGTCGTCGCTGTGGGTGATCCCGAGGTACACCAGGAGCCCCGGCGAGGAGAGTGCCCCGACGACGGAACCCCCGACGGTGACCGATGCGGACGAGACACGTTGGACGACGGCGCGCATGCATGCATTCTTCCGGGCGAGCCAGGTTGACACCGTCGGCGTCAAGACCTTGTCCGGCGGCGGTCAATTTCGGGGACTTCGCAGGTCGGGACCTCGCCATGCCTCACAGTTGACTCATCGGGGCAACGACCTCGGTCGAAGGCTCCGGGGGGAGCTCGGGAAGGGACAAGGGGGAGTCACCATGGCTGGAATGGTTGTCGTGGGTGTCGGCTTCGTGCTGGTGACCGCGGTCATGCGCCTGATCGACCACGTGCAGCTGCAGCGTGCGCTGCACCGCAGCACCGCACCGGGACTCACCCGGCACCTCTGACAGGATGGGGCGCGTGAGCGTCCCCGCCAACGGTCTGCTGGTCACCGTCGCGCCCACCGGCGCCGAGACGGCCAAGGAGGACTGCCCCCGGCTCCCGACGACGCCGGAAGAGCTGGCCCAGACCGCGAAGGACTGTGAGCGTGCCGGCGCCGCGATGATCCACATCCACGTCCGCGACCGTGAGCACCGGCCGACGCTGGACCAGGCACTGCTCCGCGAGTGGGTCGCCGCGGTTCGCGAGTCGACCGACCTGGTCGTCCAGCTCTCGACCGGCGGGAGCGTGCACGACCCGCTCGACCAGCGGTTGAAGGTGCTCGACGCCGAGCCGGACGCCTGCAGCCTGACCATGGGTACGACGAACTTCGGCGACGACGTGTTCTCCAACCCGTGGCCGTTCGTCTGCGACCTCTACCAGCTCATCCAGGAGCGTGGCGTGGCGCCGGAGTTCGAGCTGTTCGACCTCGGCCAGGTGCACGCGATGCGACGGCTGCTCGACCGGTATGGCCTGCCGGCCGGGGGCAAGGTGCACGTCGACCTCGTGATGGGCGTCCCGGGTGGGATGAACGGGACGACGGACGCGCTCGTGGCCGCCGTACGCGACCTCCCGCCCGAGACCACCAGCTGGTCGGCCACCGGTATCGGCCGGTCGACCCTGAGCGTGATCCTGGCCAGCCTGTCGAAGGGCGGTCACCTCCGCGTCGGCATGGAGGACGTGCTCACGATCAGCAAGGGTGTCCCGGTCGAGTCCAACGCGCAGCTGGTCGAGCGCGCGGTCGCGCTGGGCGCCCTCGCACAGCGCCGGCCGATGACGCCGGACGAGGCGCGCGAGCTGATCGGCGTACGCCGGTAGCCCGGGGGGCTGCGGTCAGCTGGGGCTGGCCGACTCCTCCTTCTGGCGGCGGGGCTTGAGCTTGCGGCGGCCGACGTCCGGCTTGTACTCGTAGCGGTAGTAGTCGCCGCCGTAGAACCCGCTGGTCGCCGTACGCCGCATCCGGTTGAACACGATGCCGAGCGTCCGACCGTGGACGGCGGCGATGTTGCCCAGGGCCACCGCGAGCTCGGTGTCGAGCGTCGAGGCGTAGGAGATCACCACGATGGCACCGTCGGCGGAGCGGGTCAGCACAGCGGCGTCGGTGACCGGGAGGAGCGGCGGAGCGTCGATCACGACGATCGCGTCCTTGGCCATCTCGCGGACGAGGTTCTGCATGGTCTTCGAGCCCAGGAGCTCGCTGGGGTTGGGCGGGATCGCGCCGGAGGCGAGCACGCGCAGGCCGGGTACGTCGGGGTGGTCCTGGATCACCTCGGCCGGCTTGACCCGGCCCACCAGCACGTCGGTGAGCCCGGCCCCGTCGACCAACGCCAGGGAGTGGGCCACCGTCGGGCGCCGCAGGTCGCCGTCGATCAGCGTCACCGGCTGACCGCCGATGGCGATGGCCGCCGCGAGATTGGCCGCCACCGTCGACTTGCCGTCGGACTGCTTGGGACTGGTCACCACGATCACTCGGGGCGGGTGGTCGACGTCCATGAAGGCGAGGTTGGTGCGCAGCTTGCGGAAGGCCTCGGCGGTGCTCGCCGAGCTCGAGTCGACCGACCCCGTGACGGCCAGCGACAGGGCCTGGCCGTCGTCCTGCCGCATCTGGGCCGACTGCGGGATCATCCCGATCACCGAGTGGCCGAACTGCTTCTCGACCTCGGTGCTGGAGCGCAGCCGGCGGTCGAACTGGTGCCGGATCATGGCGTACGCGAACCCCAACAGCAGTCCGATGACGAGCCCGATCGCGAGATTGATCTTCTTGCGGGGGAGGATCTGAGATCCCGAGCTCGCCTGCGACAGGGGGACCAGGTGCAAACCCTGGATCTTCTCGGCGTTGGGCGCCTGAGAGGGGGGCGTGGTGTTCTCGATCACTGCCACCTCGTCGGCCAGGGCGGTGACCCACAGGTTGGCCAGGAGCGCCGCATCCTGGGACGTGGAGGCCCGGGCATTGATCGTGAGCAGCACGGTGTTGGCCGGTTGAGTCGTGGAGATGTGAGCCACGAGACCGGACGGCGTGTGGGGGAGACCGGTTGTGGGGAACCGCGGGTCGGCGAGGACCTCGCCGGCCACCCGGGTGCTGGTGGCGATCTGGGCATAAGAGCCGACCCGGTTGCGAGACACCTGGTCGCCGACGTTGGGGTCGACGTTCTTGCCGGTGTCTGCCACCAGGGCTGAAGAGCTGGCCCGGTAGACCGCCGGTTGCGTGGCGTTGTACCCGACCGCGGCGAGCACACCGAGGAGTGCCAGGACCAGCACGCCGACCCAGTGCGACAGCACGATGCGCACGTAGTCCCTGAATTCCATGAACGTCTCCTCGCCGCGGCGTCCGCGGGTTCTACACTCCCCCGGTGCGAGATTCCAGCGTAGGTGATCCGCCACGCGTGCGTCTGGAAGCTCTCGAAGTCCCGTTCGAGATCTCGTGTGTCGGGCCCGATGCGCAGCAGGCGGCCGCGTCGATCGAGGCCGCCTGGGAGTGGTGCCTGGTGAACGGCGACCACGCGTCCACGCGATCGCCCCTCCAACGGATCACTGTCGGACTGAAGGGTGCGTCCGAACCGGGTTCGGCGGGCTCGGCGGGCTCGGTGGTCGCTCGGGACATCCCCACGCTGATGGACCGGCTGAGCCCCATGGTCACCAGGCTCGCCGTCACCGAGCGCAAGCACGATCTGGTGATGTTCCACGCCTGCGCCGTCGCCGACCCGCGCACCGGTGCGGCTGTGGTGCTGTACGGACCGTCGGGAGCGGGGAAGACCACGTTGGCACGCACCCTCTGCACCGATCTGGTCTATCTCTCCGACGAGACGGCCGGGGTGACGGTGGATCTCGAGGTGGTCCCGTATCTGAAGCCGCTGTCGATCATCGTCGAGGCCGGCGACCGCCTCAAGGAGCAGGTGTCGCCCGGGCGGATCGGGCTGGTGCGGCCCGACGGGACCGCTCTTCGGCTGCATGCCCTCGTCCAGCTGCGTCGCGACCCGGACCACCGCGGCGACGCGACCGTCGAGCAGCTCACGACGGTGGACGCGCTTCCGGAGCTGATGGCCCAGACGTCGTACACCCGCGAGATGGAGCGCCCGCTGCACCGGATGGCCGACCTCGCACACCAGGTGGGCGGCGTACGACGTGCGACGTATGCCGAGGCGGAACAGCTCCGGCCGGTCGTGCGGGCGATCCTCGACGGCGCCGCCTGATGCGCGCGCGGCGACTGAGCGTCGTGGACGAGTACATCGAGGACGGCCGGGCGGCGATCTACACCAGCGAGGGCATGGTCGTGCTGCTGTCCGGGCTCGCCACGTCGGCGTGGCAGGTGCTCGACGACGACTGGACGCCCGTGACCGAGGTGGCCGCAGCGCTGGTGCGCGAGTTCGGCGACCCCGGCGAGGGGCAGGCCGATGTGCTCACCACGGAGGCACTGCGCTCTTTGGCCGACAACGCCCTGGTCGAACTCGCCGACTGAGCACACATCGCGGCCAGGCATCGCCATACTGAGCGCGTGGGAGCGGGCTGGTGTCGATGAGCTCACTCATGTTGCGGGAGGCCGTCCCGCTCGCTCACGCGCTCGTCGGCCGCGTGGCGGCTGACGTAGACGTGCGGGTGCTGTTCATCAAAGGACCGACGGCCGTCGCGCAGGGCCTTCGCGGCCCGCGGCAGTCATCGGACACCGACGTGCTCGTGGATCCGTCCCGCCTCGAGCTGCTCCGGGAGCGGCTGACGTCGCTCGGGTGGGTGGACGAGCACCCGTACTCCACACCGACCGCGGCCGACTACTCGCGGACCCATCGCCACCCCGCCTGGCCGTGCGAGCTGGACCTCCACATCACGTTCCCGGGCCTGTACGCCGACCCCCGGGGCGTCTTCGAGCAGCTGTGGGCACGACGCGTCACGATCCCGCTGGTCGGGCAGGAGATCATGTGCCCCGACCTCGGCGCCCACGCACTGGTCCTGGCGCTCAACTCATTGCGTGACCCTCACCGTGCCGGGAGCGCCGCGCAGCTCGCCGACCTGGTGGACCGGGTGTCAGCGACCTTCGATGAGGCAGCCATCGGTGACCTGGGTGCGTTGGCCGGCGAGCTCGGTGCGGCGGACACTGCGGCACCCTTCCTGGCCGCGGTCCGTGCGCCCAATCCCGGCCTCGGCTCCACCGACCCCGGCGACCTCCGCGCCTGGCGGCTCCGTACCCAACCCGCCTGGCGGGTCGCGACCTGGATCGACGGGCTGCGGGCCCAGCCGCTCCGGTCGCTACCCCGCTACCTGTGGCGGGCCGCGGTCCTCGACGAGGTCGAGATCCGGGTGGCCGACCCCAACCTCCCGCCGGGGCGCTGGGCCGTGTTCCAGGTCCGTGCCCGTCGCATCCGCCGAGGTGTGACCGCTACTCCGGCCGCGTGGGGGTCGTTGCGTCGCCAGCGCGTGGCGAGGTTTCGCGAGATCGAACATACGGGTGACACGGATCCCGAGAAGCAGGACAGAGAGCCGCATCGGGCCTCCGTCGGCAGCGGAGGTCCAGCCCCTCCGCTCGCGATCCGGGTGATCGGGACGCTCGACCGGATGCTGCCGCTCAAGCGGGGCGTCGTCGTGCGCACCGCTCCCGACTTCGAAGATCAAGGGCTGGCCATGTGCGAGCAACTCGTCGGCGGCGGTCGGAAAGTGGTGTGGCTGACCGCGGAAGACGACGCCGACCGGCTTCGGAGAGTGGCACCGCAACTCTCAGACCACGTGCGGGTCGTCTCAGCGCGTTCGATGCGGGGCGTCTGGGCCTACCTCCTTGCAGAGATCGTGATACACACGCACGGGCTCTACCAGATGCCGCAACGGAGCCGGCGGAAGTGTTTCATCAACCTGTGGCACGGCATGCCGGTCAAGAAGCTGGATCACGTGCCTGCGGTCGCCGCTCGTCAGACCGACATTCTCACCGTGACCTCGGACCTGCATGCGCGACACATCGCCGAGACCTGGCGGCTGGACGCCGCGAAGATCCACGTCACGGGGTTGCCACGCAACGACCGGATGCTGCGTACGGTCGGTCAGCCTCGATCTGAAGTGATGATGCGGCGAGCTGGTGATCGGCCGCTCGTGGTTTGGTTGCCGACATATCGGCATTCGGTGACCGGAGAGATTCGGAGCGACGGCACCGGATTCGGCAATCCTTTCGAACTCCCCGGAGCCAATGTCGAGACGGTAGCCGACCTGGCCACGGATCTAGGGGTGCACCTGATTGTCAAACTGCACCCCATGTCTCCTCGTCGAGCCGTCGGCGAGCACGGAAACCTGAGCGTCTGGGAGGAGTCCGCCCTCGACGAGCACGACCTGACGCTGTACGAACTGCTCGGACACGCAGATCTGCTTGTCACCGACCACTCCTCGGTCTGGGTCGACTACCTCCTGCTGGATCGGCCGATAGTGTTCTCGATCGCCGACTTGGACTCGTACGCCGACGGGCGCGGGCACTACTTCGCTCCACTCGAGGAACACCTCCCGGGCCCGCTGGTGACCGACCTGGAGTCGCTCGGTACGACGCTTGGCCAGGTCTTAAACGACCACGAGACTGCGGCGCGATGGGCGGCGGTGCGGGCACGCCTGCGACCGGTGCACCACCGGTGGCTGGACGACGGCAGCGCCGAACGTGTCGCAGCGCTTTTCTCGTAAAGCCGGAAGGGAGGTCGACCCCGGATCTAAGGGCTCGCCGCACGTGCCTGGAGAAAGTGGGCGAACGGCGTGAAAGGCCTCGGCTTCCGCAGAGGCCGGGTAACTTCCTCAGGGGCTCTTGGGATCCGCAGACGCTCGGTCGAGCCCAGACCCAGACGAAGCAAAGAGGACGACTGTGAAACGGACTCCGCACCAGGCTGCGTCCGCGGCCGCTGCGCCGAGCATGTTCCTGGGCACGTCTCGCGCCGGGTCAAGGGGCAAAGCATTGGCCGGCACCGGCGCCGTTGTCCTGATGCTCGCGGCGACCCGCTGGGGTTCCTACATCGGTCTCTCCTCGCTGTACCTCACCGACGCCTTGGTCGCGCTTGCCGTCTTCGGGGTGCTCATGGCGCCAAGAGAACGTGCCGTGCGTAAGCCCGGGTACCTTCGGCCACCCCTACTCCTCATGACCTTCCTCGGGTACGTGGTTGTCCGGATGTTGTGGTCGGGGTCGTGGGTCCTCACCCAGACCTGGCTGCGGGATGGAGTTCCCTACCTGTACGCCGTTCTGGCACTGATCTCCGGAGCGGCGATCGGCCGAGCCACAGAGCTGGACCGGAAGCGCACCATGGTCTGGATCTGGCGGGGCCTCGTGTTCCATCTGCTCTGGATGTTTATGGTCGCCTTCTTCGGTGACCCAGCGAGACTCGCTGCCCCGCACACTCCGTTCGGCCAGGGCATATTCGTCATCCGTCCCGACGTCGATACCGCCATCCTGGGAGTGACCGGCGGCCTGCTGCTGCGCCACCTGCTGATGGGACGGGCTCGGGGGCGTGAGGTCATCGGCATCATCCTGGTGATCGCGACCCTGACACACGAGATGACGCGGGCGGGCCTGATTGCCGCCCTGGTCTGCCTGGTAGCTGCCTTCACGTACGCCTACGCCGCCACTCACCGGCAGGCCATGCGGCGTGTCGGCATCGCCCTGGCGGTGCCCCTGGTGCTGGCTGCCGCAGTGGAGGCCGTGCCGGCCACGAAAGCCGGTGCACGCCTGCTCGGAACCATCGAGCCCTCGACGGTCACGACGACCAGCCAGGAGAACGCGATCGGGACGTCGCACGCCCGACGCCTGGTCTGGCACGGAGTGATCGACTGGACGCTGGCTTCGCGGTCGCGCGCTCTGTACGGCGTTGGCATGGGCACCGACTTCCTGGCCGAGTCCCACACCCTGATCTACCTGGAAGGCACCGTCTATCAGAACGTCCGGAGCCCGCACGACTACTTCATCGGCAGTTTTGCCCGCCTCGGCCTGGTCGGTCTGGCTCTGATCGTCGCGCTCATCGTCCGGCTGCTACGGCAGATGCTGCGGCACCGCCGACGTATCGGCGAGGACGAGCTGCTCACCTGTTGTGTCCTGATCGTTCTTGGCATCGTAGTGGTGTCGTCGTTCGGGGTCGTCCTGGAGTCGCCCTTCGGCGCGGTCCCGTTCTGGTGGGCGTCGGGCATTCTGTTGGTCCTTACCAGCATGCCGTACAACGAGCCATGCGAAGGACTCCCGCATGTCGAGAATCCGGCAGACCCTAGTGAGATCGCATCGACATGAGTTGCTGGTGCACCGGAGAGGGCCTTGGCTTATGGATCGGCATGACCTCGCCGAGGACTTTGTAGCCGCTCCTTCTGTGGTGCCGTGTCTAAGGCACGTGCTTGTCACTCGATGGCCGCATCGGCCTTGGTTGACGGGAGGGACCGCTGGCGCGAGCGCTTCGATGGCGGACTCTTCGGCCCATCACGTCGTGCTCAGGCAGCCACGGACTAGGGCACGTCCACCAAACGGACGAGGCCACGAATGCAGGACGGCGGTCCCTACGTGGCGGAGGCCGTTGCCGCGGACTCGTCGGGCAGTAGAGCAGGTCGCCACCCCGGAACGGACTTTCCGCACCTGTGATCCTGTCACGCAGGCTGGGTAGTTGGGCCGTTGGAGTGACTGCGAGACTGTTGAACCGGCTCCAGGCCCCACGATTAGGATTCGGCTCGTGGCCAGAGCGACCGACGATGGATCCGGCGTCTGTTACTTCCTTGGCAACATCACATCGCACATCCTGCATGCTCTCCCGCTTTGGAAGTCCACAGGCGGTGAGTTCGTCGTCTTATCGCGAGCGGCTAGGGAGCGACTTGAGCCCTATGGCGTTCCTGTACGAGTGGTGGACGACATTCCTTACGCCTGGCGGCGGACGGGACCGAGGTTCGAGCGGACGGACCAGTATCTTCATGTCCCAAGCAGCGCCCGGCGCACGGTGGCCTACCTTGAGGAACACGCCCGAGTTGTGCTGTTCTACGAACTATTCGATTTCGGCCGTCCCCTTAGGCTCCGAGGTCCGCGGACCGTATTTATGAGTCATGGCAATGGGATCAAACCCTATTTCACTGGACGCAACCGGGTGCGCCTCGCCAACGATCACTACGCCGTGGCCGCTCCCGGCCCCTACGGTCGGGAAGTACTGGCTGGATTGGGAGTACGCCGCGATGTTCTCGTCGACCTCGGCATCGCGCGCACCGATGAGGTGTTGGCTCGGCGCGGACCTCGCACTATGACGACGCAGCTGCGGAAGGTTGTCGGCGACGTAGACGGGTCAAGTGTATTTACGTACGTACCGACCTACTGGGGTCCAACGTCTGTGGACACACTCGGGTTTGAGCTTGTGGCGGGCGTCAGGGACAACCAAGTGCTCCTGGTGCGTCTTCATCCCCAGACGCCGGATCGAATCGTCGCGGCGTACCGTTTAGCCGCGTCGCGTCGTCCACATGTCCACCTGCTTCACGCGGATCGACAGGGTCTAGGACTCTTGGATGTCTTGGCTGCTGCCGATGCGATTGTCGGCGACGTCAGTAGCGTGATGATCGAGGCGCTCCTTCTGGACAAACCGCTTGTGTTCGCCGTTGATGACGCCTCAAAGGGGATGTTGACCCGGGACCATCCCATCAGCAGGGTCGTAGAGAAGTCAGCACACCTTTGGCCCGGCACCCGAGACCACGCAGCGACTCTCGATGCCGCGGTTGGCGCCGGC
Organism: Nocardioides sp.; assembly: GCA_025936915.1. Lineage (GTDB taxonomy): Bacteria > Actinomycetota > Actinomycetes > Propionibacteriales > Nocardioidaceae > Nocardioides. The sequence goes on along the minus strand of JAICSK010000042.1, from coordinate 3,317 downwards.
ATCGACTCCTCGGTTTGGGAGGCGACCAAGCAACAGCTCTTCTTTCACGCCGACGGCACGAGCGTTCAGCACATCGCAGAGTTCGTGCGCACGCTCTGATCTACACGCGGGGACGCGCCCACAGCCGCCAAGTGGTGAGCACGTTGCCGCACAGGAAGAAGATGCCGCCGCCGACGACTCCGACGAAAAGGGCGCTCGGGGCGTCACCGAGCCATACGCGGGAAAAGAGCAATGCTGGAACGGTCAGTAGCCCTGACCACCCGGCGAGCCTCAGCGCGGGGAGGCTCAAGGGGTCCAACCCAAATGCGGCACGCGTCACGGCGTACCCGAGGACGCTTTGAAATCCGATGGAAGCTGCCCATGCGTAAGCGCCGCCATCGGCGCCATGCTCAGGAACCGTGACCACCGCGACGGAGAGCATGAGCACCATGGCTGGAAGGGCGATCCAGAGGTTCCAAGCGGATTTACCGGCGAACAAGATGACTGCGCCAGAAGGACCAGTAAGCATGCTGAATAGACTTGCGGTCGCCATGACACGCATACCAATATCGGCGGCCGGCAATTGAGGGGCCACGAGTTGGACCAGCCCTGCAGGAAAGAGCCACATGGTGGCCGCAATTGGCACCGAGAGCCCCACAGTCCAAGCGACTGCGTTCTGGAACAGGGCCCGCACACGGCCGTACTCATGCCGCACCCAAGATGTCGTGAATCGGGTCGCCATGGAGGTTGTGATGGACTGCATCAAGAGGGTCGATGCCAGGGTGAATCGGCTTATAGCCGAATAGGTGGCAGCATCAGTTGGCGTGGCAAGCGCCCCAACGAGTACGACCAACATCCACGTGTTCGTCACTTGGAAGAGTTCCTCCATACCGCGAGGAAGCGAGTACGCCCAGAAACTTCGTGCAGTCTTGCCCGGCCATCGGGCCGTGAGGTAGATGGTTGCGCCAGCTCGGGTCAAACATCGGCCGGTGTGCGGGATCGTGGCGCCGAGGCATGCCAAAGCGGCGAGCGAAAAAGCCGCTGCGACCAGCCCGAGAGTCCCGTTCCCAATTGCGGCCAGGCCACAAAGTAGGAGGCGCAGCAAAGGCTGACCAGCGGCGTCGTACAGGGCGGTCGGGCCCATCGCGCCAGTAGCACGCGCTAGCGAAGTGAGGAGTCGTGTCACGGCCATCATCGGAACTGATGGGGCTATGGCAATTAACATCATACCGAGGTGGTGTTGATCTGTAGGATTCCTGGTCATGGCGCCCGCGATCGGCGCGTGAAATCCAGCCATCAGGACCGCTATGCCGATGCCCCAGGTGACGACCGGGCCGACCGTCGCCCACACCAGATCGGTAATGTCGAGCTCGCCGTGTGCAAGCGACGCGGCGGCCCGCGCGTTCAAGGTGGTGCCCGTACCCCAGGCAGCTGCCACCGCGCCAGTGCTGGCCAGGGCTACCGCCTGGAAAAACAGACCAGTGGAAGCTGAACCTAGGAGGCGAGCGAGGACGGCAAGGAGAAGGAAAGTGCAAATTGCTCCCCCCACGCCACCTGAGAGGGCGATGGCTCCGCCTCGAGCAAGCTCCCACGCGTCCGAACGCGGACTGGCTTGATGTCCGGTTTGCGGACCCCGCTTCGGGGAACTCATGAGTCGGTTCGTTTTGGGGCGGCGCGCTCGATGGAGGCGGGGAGCGGGCTGAGAAACGTTAGCCAAGAACTGCGCAAGATCGCGCCCGATTCTCTGATCGAGTCAAGGTCAGCGTGCGCGATTCCGTCGAGCAGTTTCAACGCCATGTCGCCCAGGACGCTCCACCAGAAAGCTGAGAGCCGTAGCCCGTAGCGCCGATTCTCGCGCACAAAGCGGTGCAGCAATGCGACCCTGTCCGCGGCGACCCGATTTCGGGAAAGGCGGTTTGTTTCGCTGAAACTGTGGAGAACCCGCGCCTCTCGGGCGATAGTCAGCGGATAATCGTGGTGAAGCGAGAAGCTGAAATAGAGATCTTCGCCGTAGCTGTACCCCTCTAGCCGGTCGTCGAACCGGCGTTCCCGGATATGAGCCCAGCGGTAACTCATGGCGCAACCCGGGAGGCATTGAGGAACTTCGGCCTCGTCGCCCGGATAGTGCCCGATCGTGAGCCGACCCGATGGAAGAACGCGTCCTGGCTTTCGACCGTACAGAAGGAACAGAGCTTTGATGCGCGTGTGACGGGGTCGTGGGTGATTGAGCACGACGCCTCCGACCCCGGCGACTTCGGGTCGCGCCAGGAACATGGTGACGACCGCGTCGAAGTAACCGGGGAGCACCTCCGTGTCGTCGTCAATGAAGTGCACGTAGGGGGTCTCAGGACGCTCGATGGAAACCCACTCGAGAGCCTGATTTCGCTGACGCGCCAGCCCAGGTCGACACGTCAGCATGATGGTGTGCGGGTGTCCGCGGACTACGTCGTTGACGAGACCGATGTGGTCGTGATCGCTGGCATCGGCGACCAGGACTTCAAGTGCAGGCGCCGTAGATCCGATGGCTGCGAGTGCTTTCGCAAGGTCTTTCGGTCGATTCCGAGTGCAGATGACAACGAGACCGTCTGCGGACTGTGGTCTGTCTCGGTCACTCATCTGGTGGCCATCCTGCGGTCGAATCCTCCGTGTGATGATCCCATTCCCGGAGACCTCATCTGATCACCGCTCGGTACAGAGCGAGCAGGAAGACTAACCCCTGTTCTGGAGTGTTCGCGCGTTCGTACGACATGCGCGCGGCCACACCGCGGGCGGCGGCGTCGTCGTCCGTGATCCGGGCGATCGCATCCGCGAGTGCCTCGGCCGTGGGCTCCACGACCCAGCCGGTCGTGTCGTCGACGACGGTGCCCACGCTGCCACCCGACACGGTCAGGACGGGCCGCCCGCGTCCGAACGCCTCCGCCACGGCGAGCGGGTACCCCTCGAAGACCCGCGAGGGCACGACGACATAGGCCGAGCCCGCCATCGCCGATGCGACCTCGGCCGGCGGCACCTGGCCGAGCCAGCGCACCGTCCCGGTCGCCACCGCGGCCTCGACCCTGGGTGCGAGCGGGCCGTCGCCGACGACCGCGAGGGTGCGCCCCGACGTGACGCCGCCGGCCTCCCAGGCGTCGAGCAGCCGGTCGAGACCCTTCGGCTCGTCCAGCCGGCCCACGTAGAGGACGTCCCGGCCGCCGGGCGGGGCGACCCCGGGGTCGGGGACCCAGGTCGGCCGGACCGTGACCCGATCAGGGTGGAAGCCGATCCGCACGAGCTCGTCGCGCATGAACGGAGTCAGGGCCACCACCCGGGCCACCCCGTCCCGCCACGTGCTGCGGTGG
>JAICSK010000185.1 GCA_025936915.1 Nocardioides sp. | reverse complement strand
GTCAACAGCTGGAGCAGCGCGGAGCCGAAGCCACCGACCCGGCCGTTGTCCTCGATGCTCACCACGAGCCCGTGGTCGCGGGCGAGCCCGAGCAGGACGGGGTCGACCGGCTTGACCCAGCGTGGATCCACGACGGTCACCCCGATCCCCTGCGCCTCGAGCCGCTCGGCCACCTCGACGCCGACCGCGGCCATCGAGCCGACCCCGACCACCAGCACGTCCTTCCTGCCGCGGCGCACCAGCACGTCACAGCCGCCAACACGGTCGATCGCATCGATGTCATCGGGCGGGGAGCCCTTCGGGAGCCGGACGACGGTCGGGGCGTCTCCCACGTCGACCGCCTCGCGGAGCAGCTCGCGCACCCGGGCACCGTCGCGCGGCGTGGCGATCCGCAGACCGGGCACCACCTGCAGGATCGAGAGATCCCACATCCCGTTGTGGCTGGCGCCGTCGGTGCCGGTGACACCGGAGCGGTCGAGCACGAACGTGACGCCACACCGGTGGAGCGCCACGTCCATCAGCACCTGGTCGAAGGCACGGTTGAGGAACGTCGCGTAGATCGCCACCACGGGGTGCAGCCCGCCGAGGGCGAGCCCAGCCGCGCTCGTGACGGCGTGCTGCTCGGCGATGCCGACGTCGAAGATCCGGTCGGGATACGCCGCGGCGAACGGCGCCAGGCCCACCGGGTAGAGCATCGCGGCGGTGACGCCCACGATGTCCTGGCGCTCGCGACCGAGCGCCACCATCTCCTCGGTGAAGAAATCGGTCCAGCTGCGGCCTGCCGCCCGCGGCTCACCGGTCTCCACGTCGAACGCGCCGACCTGGTGGAACTGGTCGGTCTCGTTGCGCTCGGCCGGGTTGTAGCCGAAGCCCTTGTGGGTGATCACGTGCACGATCACCGGACCGCCGAACCGCCTGGCCTGGCCGAGGGCCTGCTCGACGGCCTGCCGGTCATGGCCGTCGATCGGGCCGACGTACTTCAGGCCGAGGTCCTCGAACATGCCCTGGGGGGCGAGGGCGTCCTTCATCCCCTTCTTCATCGCGTGCAGGGTGTCGTAGACCGCGGGCCCGACCCCCTTGACCTGGTTGAGCCGCTTCTTGACGAGGTCGAGCATCTCCTCGTAGCGCGGGTTGGTGCGCAGGGAGGCGAGATGGGTGGCCAGGCCGCCGACGGTGGGCTGGTAGGAGCGGCCGTTGTCGTTGACGACCATGACCAGCTTGCGGTCCTTGCCCATCGCGATGTTGTTCAGCGCCTCCCACGCCATGCCGCCGGTGAGCGCGCCGTCGCCGATCACCGCGACGACGTAGCGGTCCTCACCGCGCAGCGCGAACGCCTTGGCGAGCCCATCGGCGTACGACAGCGAGGTCGAGGCGTGGGAGTTCTCCACCAGGTCGTGGTCGGACTCGCGGCGGCTGGGGTAGCCGGAGAGACCGCCCTCGGTGCGCAGCGTGTCGAACTGGGTCGCGCGGCCGGTCAGCATCTTGTGGACGTAAGCCTGGTGGCCGGTGTCCCACACGATCCGGTCGCGCGGGGAGTCGAACATCCGGTGGACGGCCAGCGTGAGCTCGACGACCCCCAGGTTGGGTCCGAGGTGGCCACCACGGGGGGCGCAGGTGCGCACCAGCTCGTCGCGGATCTCGGCCGCGAGGGTGTCCAGCTGAGCGTCGGTCAGGTCGCGGAGGTCGGCAGGCGACGTCACCTGCTCCAGCAGTCCCATCGACGTCCCTTCGGTCGGCTGCGCCAGCCAGTCGAGTGTAGACGGGCCACCCCACCGGACCGAGCCGAGACGAGGCTCAGCCGAAGGCGGGCTCCGCTCCCGGTTCCACCCCGACACCGCACAGGAACGCGACCATGTCGTGGACCGGGAAGACGTCCTTCGGATACTGGACCTGTAGCCAGTTCCCGCCCGGGCTGGTGCGCACCGACAGGATCGTGGCGTCGTCGTTCATCTCGTTGACGTACACGGTGCGCCCGTCGAACTGGACCGACGTGGCGGACTCGTAGTTCTCCTTGCGGTCGCTCATGATGACCACGAGCTGACCGGCGAAGTCGTCCAACCGCGAGATGGTGCCGTCGCGGGTGAGCATGACGTACTGCGGGCGCTCGTGTGAGACGTGCCAGCCCGCCGGGGGTGTGGGGACGTCGTAGTACTTCGTCTGGAACGGCGCGACGGCGGTCGACCCGTCTGCGGGCTGCGCGGCGACCTCCGGCGCGTGGCGCGGGACCGCCGACACGCCCACGGCAGCCAGGATCGCCAGACTGCCGGTAGCCCCCACGGCGAGATGAGATCGACGGCGGCTCAGTGCCCGGTGGCCGCGTCGGAGATCGCCGGCGACATCCACCTCGATCGGGTCGGTCGCCGCCTGCTCGAGCAGATCGTGGAGTCCGGTCATCGGTTCGATCCTTCCGGGGTCGTGATCGGTTCCCCGAGCCGCTTGCGGAGCGTGCTCAGGGCCTTGGCGTTCTGGGACTTGACGGTGCCCTCGGTGCACCTGAGTGACTCGGCCGTGGCGGCGACGTCGTACTCGAGGAAGTGCCGCAGCACCACGACGGCACGCTGACGAGGCGGGAGGTCGCCCAAGGCGGCCAGCACTGTGGACCGGGTCTCGTGGTCCAGCACCGGTTCGGGTCGGTCCGGCGTCTCGTCGGTGACCACCTCTCGGCGTCGGTGGGCGCGACGTTGCTCGTCGAGGAACGCGTTGCTCAGGGCACGGAAGCCGTAGGCGAGCGGGTCGTCGGCACGGCGAACCCGCGGCCAGTGCACGTACAACCGGGTCAGTGCCGACTGCACGACGTCCTCGGCCCCCGCGTGGTCGCCGGCCGTGAGCAGCCGAGCCGTCCTCACCAGCCGCACGCGGTGAGCCGCGACGTAATCGGTGAACTCCGCGTCCCGGGTCTCCCGCCGCATCCGGTCTCCTCCCGTCTCACCTGTACGACGGGTGCGACAGGTCGAGCGGTTGCCTCGCCGTGGTCAGCGGTTCACGACCAGGTGAGCATCGGACGGCATGCGGCGGTGGGTGAGCCACTTGCTCACCGACCGGCGAGGCTCCGGTAGGCGTCCGAGTCCAGGAACGCCGGGACCGCCAGGACACCGGTCATCGTGAGGTCGAGACGGCGGGCCCGGTCGGGCTCGACGAAGACGATCTGCCGCCCCTCGCGGCAGTCGATGTCGTCGTCGGTGAGCTCGACCCGGCCGACGAAGAGGTGCACCTGGTCGATCGATCCGTAGGTGGGGTGGAAGACCTCGAAGGTCTCGAAGTGGTGCAACGTGCCGGACGCCAGCCGGACGCCGGTCTCCTCCTCGACCTCGCGGTAGGCACCGGACTCCGGGTCCTCGCCCGGCTCGAGGTGGCCGCCCGAGAGTCCCCACTTGTCCGGGTCGATCGGGGCGTGCTCGTCCCGCTCCTGAAGCAGGATCCGTCCCTCGGCGTCGACCAGCAGCACGCAGCCGAACGCGTGCGGCTCGGCGCGGCCGAAGCGCTCGACGTACGTCGGGTGACCGAGCACCCGCGGCAGCCCGTGCACGAGGTTGCGCCCCCATCGCAGCGTGTGGATGGTCCGCGGGTCGACGAACACGATCTGCCGCCCCTCGTGGCACACCACGTCGTCGTCGGTGAGATCGGTCAGGGCGAGATACAGCGCGAGGTCGTGGTCCTCGCCGCAGTCGTCGCAGAAGTAGCGGACGTTGTCGACGTGCGTGAGGTCGACACCCGTCACCTCGGTCTCCTCGGCGAGCTCGCGCACGGCCGCTTCCGCATCGGTCTCACCGTCCTCCACACCACCACCCACCAGCGACCACTCGTCGGGGTTGACGGGCGCGTCCTCGTCGCGCTCCTGGAGCAGCAGCCAGCCCCGGGCGTCCACCAGCACCACGGCAGCGATGCGTCTCGTCACCCCGACGACGCTATCGAGTCAGGCGTGCTCGTGCCCGTCGACGTACGCCGCCACCAGGCCGCCGATCGTGTCGAGGTGGTAGCCGCCCTCCTGCACGAGCACCGCCGGGACACCCAGTGAGCCGAGGAGACGTCCCGCCGCGGCGTACCCGTCGGCGGTGACCTGGAGCGGGCTCTCGGGGTCGTCGGCGGCCGCGTCCACTCCCAGTGAGACGACCAGCGCGTCGGCGCCCGCGGCGTAGGCGGTCAGCTCGCGCACGGCGTCGAGCCACGTGCCGTCGCCCGTGCCCTCGGGGAGCGGCAGGTTACGGGTCGCGCCGGAGCCTTCGCCGGCTCCGGTCTCGTGGGCGTGACCGAAGTAGTGCGGGAACCAGCCGGCCGCCGGGTCGACGTGCAGCGAGCCGTAGCGCACGTCCGCGCGGTCCCAGAAGATCGCCTGCGTCCCGTTCCCGTGGTGGGCATCCAGGTCGACGACGGCGACGCTGCCGTGTCCCGCATCGCGCAGGGCCTCGGCCGCGACGGCGGCGTTGTTGAGGTAGCAGGAGCCGCCGTACCCCTCGCGCGTGGCGTGGTGGCCGGGCGGTCGGCACAGGGCGTACGCCGTACGGGCGCCGCCACCGACCAGGTCGACGGCCGACCGGGCACAGTCGACCGCTGCCCTGGCGGCCTCCCATGTGCCCGGGCCGACCAGGGTCATCGTGTCGTAGCCGAACTGCCCGGCCCTGCCGTGCGTGGCCGTGGCCCGCGTCGGAGCCATGCCCTGGGTCATCGCCGGCGTCGGGAAGACGTAGGGGACGACCCGGTCCTGGCCGACCAGCTCGTCGTAGGGACCCTCCAGCCACTCGGCGTGGACGGTGCGGAGGTGGTCGACGAGCTCCGGGGCGTGTACCCGCCGGAGCACGTCGTCGTCGTGCGCGGAGGCCTCGACGAGCTCGTGGCGGGACAGTGCCGCGAGGATCCGGTCGACCCGCTGCGGCAGCTCGGTGCCCTCGGTGGGCACGCCGACCCAGACCTCGCGCAGCGGCTCGTGGCGACGCGTCTCGGGCGACCAGACGACGGGGATCGGCATGGGCTGAGCATGGCAGAGCCTTCTGTACGGCGGTTCAGTCCTGGTTGGATGACGCCATGCCGCGTGCCCGTGACCTGGGGATCGAGATCGGCTCCCTCCCGACCGGACCGACCAACTCCGTCCTCGACGTCGCCGGCGTGGGCCTCGGCCACGCGACCGTCTGGCGCGACGAGCCAGCCCCTCCCGAGGGCCGCGGGCTGGCGCGCACGGGCGTCACCTGCCTGGTGCTCGCCGAGGATGCGTTCACCCGCCTGGTCCCGGCCGGCGGCGCGGTGCTGAACGGCGCCGGCGAGTGCACCGGCTTCATCACCGCCGCGGAATGGGGATCGGCCGAGACTCCGGTGTACCTGACCTCGACCCTCCAGCTCGGCCGCGTCTACGACTCCGCCTGCCGGATCGAGCTCGAGGTGAACCCGTCGAGCGCCGTCGACTTCATCATCCCGGTGGTCGCCGAGTGCGACGACTCCTACCTCAACGACGCCCGGCGGATGCAGGTGGAGCACGAGGACGTGGTGGCGGCGTACCACGCGGCGATGGCGTCGCGTGGTTCGTCGACACCCCCGGACGAGGGCGCCGTCGGGTCGGGCACCGGGATGTCGTGCCTGGGGTTCAAGGGCGGCATCGGGACGTCGTCGCGCGTCGTCGGGTCAGCCTCCGGAGACCGGCACACCGTCGCCGTCCTGCTGATGACCAACTTCGGGGCCCGCGAGGAGCTGGTCGTGGACGGAGTGCACGTCGGGCGGGCGCTCGGGCCGGCCCCGGCGGCCGAACCACCCAAGCCCGCCGGTTCGTGCATCGGCGTCGTCGTGACCGACGCTCCGGTCGACGGGGCGTCGTGTGCCCGCCTGGCGCGGCGGGTCGGCCTCGGCCTGGCCCGGGCAGGGTCGGTCGCCCACCACGGCAGCGGCGAGATCTTCGTGGGGTTCGGGACCGGGATGCGGATGGATCGCGACGGCAATCCCGACGGCACACCGGTGATGACGGGCCGAGCCCTCGACCCGCTGTTCGTGGCGGTCGTCGAGGCCGCGGAGGAGGCGGTGCTGAACTCGATCTTCACCGCGCCCACGGTGACCGGCCGCGACGGGAACACCAGCGAGTCGGCGAACACCCCGGCGGTGCTGGACCTGGTGCGATGAGGGAGGAGGAGGTACGGATCCCGGTCCGCGACGGGTCCTGGCTGGCGGCGACGCTCTATCTCCCCGACGAGTCGACCGGGCCGCAGCCCTGCCTGGTCGAGGCGCTCCCCTACCGCAAGGACGACCTGACGTCGTCGTACGCCGGGAGCTACCGCGGCCTCTGCGACCGACACGGGTATGCCGTCGCACGCATCGACGTCCGCGGCACGGGGTCGTCCCCGGGCGACGCCCTGGACGAGTACCAGGAGGCCGAGCAGCGGGACCTGCCCGATGCCTTCACCTGGTTGGCCGCCCAGGACTGGTGCGACGGGCAGATCGGGATGTGGGGCACGTCCTACTCCGGCTTCAACTCTCTCCAGATCGCCTACGAGCGGCCTCCCGAGCTCAAGGCGATCTGCGCGATCTACG
>JAICSK010000278.1 GCA_025936915.1 Nocardioides sp. | reverse complement strand
CGGCGGCGGCCGGGGTCCGGTCCGCGGCCGCAAGAGCAAGAAGCAGCGGAGGCAGGAGTTCGACAACATGTCGGCTCCGGCCATCGGCGGCGTGCAGGTCCCGCGCGGCAACGGCGATGTCGTCCGGCTGCCCCGCGGCGCCTCGCTGGCCGACTTCGCCGACCGGATCAACGCCAACCCGGCGTCGCTGGTCCAGGTGTTGTTCCACCTCGGCGAGATGGTGACCGCCACGCAGTCGGTCAGCGACGAGACGCTGCAGCTGCTCGGCGCCGAGCTCGGCTACACGATCCAGGTGGTCAGCCCGGAGGACGAGGACCGCGAGCTGCTCGATGCCTTCGACCTCACCTTCGGGGAGAACGAGGGCGACGAGGACGACCTGGTCGCGCGCCCGCCGGTGGTCACCGTCATGGGTCACGTCGACCACGGCAAGACCCGGCTGCTGGACGCCATCCGCAAGACCAGCGTGATGGAGTCGGAGGCCGGCGGCATCACCCAGGCGATCGGTGCATACCAGGTGACCGCGCGGACCAGCGAGGGCGACGAGCGCCCGATCACGTTCATCGACACCCCGGGTCACGAGGCGTTCACCGCCATGCGTGCCCGCGGCGCGAACGTGACCGACATCGTGATCCTCGTGGTCGCGGCCGACGACGGCGTGATGCCGCAGACGGTGGAGGCGCTCAACCACGCCCAGGCGGCCGACGTGCCGATCGTGGTCGCGGTGAACAAGATCGACAAGGAGGGGGCCAACCCCGCCAAGATCCGCCAGCAGCTCACCGAGTACGGGCTGGTCGCGGAGGAGTACGGCGGCGAGACCCTGTTCGTCGACGTGTCCGCCCGGCAGAACATCGGCATCGAGGACCTGCTCGAGGCCGTGCTGCTCACCGCCGACGCCTCGCTCGACCTGCGGGCCAACCCGCACCAGGACGCGCAGGGCGTCGCGATCGAGGCCCACCTCGACCGCGGCCGCGGCCCGGTGGCGACCGTGCTGGTCCAGCGCGGCACGCTGCACGTGGGCGACTCGATCGTCTCCGGTGACGCGTTCGGGCGGGTGCGGGCGATGCTCGACGAGAACGGCCGGCAGCTGGACGAGGCGGGTCCGGCCCGCCCGGTCCAGGTGCTCGGCTTCACCTCCGTGCCCGGCGCCGGCGACAGCTTCCTGGTCGTCGACGAGGACCGGGTGGCCCGGCAGATCGCCGAGCGGCGGCAGGCGCGCGAGCGCAACGCGCAGCTGGCCCGGTCGCGGCGGCGGATCTCGCTGGACGACCTGGACCGGGTGCTCAAGGAGGGCTCGGTCGAGCAGCTCAACCTGATCCTCAAGGGCGACGGCTCCGGATCGGTCGAGGCGCTCGAGGACGCGCTGATGAAGATCGAGGTAGGCGAGGGCGAGGAGGTCTCGCTCCGGGTGATCCACCGCGGCGTCGGCGGCATCACCGAGGACGACGTCAACCTGGCCACCGCGTCGGACGCGATCATCATCGGCTTCAACGTCCGGCCGGTCGGCCGGGCGCGGGAGGCCGCGGACCGCGAAGGCGTGGAGATCCGTTACTACACGGTGATCTACCAGGCCATCGAGGAGATCGAGGCCGCGCTCCGGGGCATGCTCAAGCCGGAGTTCGAGGAGGCGCAGCTCGGCACGGCGGAAGTCCGCGAGGTCTTCCGGGTGCCGCGGGTCGGCAACATCGCCGGTGCGCTGGTGCGGTCCGGCGAGATCAGGCGCAACGCCAAGGCGCGGCTGATCCGCGACGGCTCGGTGGTCGCCGAGAACCTGACGGTGACCTCGCTGAAGCGGTTCAAGGAGGACGCGACCGGGGTCCGCGAGGGCTTCGAGTGCGGTATCGGGCTCGGCTCGTTCAACGACATCAAGATCGAGGACGTGATCGAGACGTACGAGCTGCGCGAGAAGCCGCGGAAGTAGGGCGGTCACGGGCGGTTGTTCACCGGGTCGCTGGTGGCCGACCTGCTCCTCGGCGACGTCCGGTCGCTGAAGGAGAAGCGGTCGACGGTCCGGCCGATCGTGG
>JAICSK010000227.1 GCA_025936915.1 Nocardioides sp. | reverse complement strand
GGAAGTAGGACTCCAGCTCCTGGATGATCTTGCCGTTGCCGCGGACCGGGCCGTCCAGCCGCTGCAGGTTGCAGTTGATCACGAAGGTGAGGTTGTCGAGCTCCTCGCGGGCGGCCAGGCCGATCGCGCCGAGCGACTCCGGCTCACCCATCTCGCCGTCGCCCAGGAACGCCCAGACGTGCTGCTGGCTGGTGTCCTTGATCCCCCGGTTGTGCAGGTAGCGGTTGAAGCGCGCCTGGTAGATCGAGTTGATCGCCGCGAGCCCCATCGAGACCGTCGGGAACTCCCAGAAGTCCGGCATCAGCCGCGGGTGGGGGTACGACGACAGCCCGGCGCCCGGGCCGTGCTGCACCTCCTGGCGGAAGTTGCCGAGCTGTTCGGCGGTGAGGCGCTTCATCAGGTAGGCCCGCGCGTAGACCCCCGGCGAGGCGTGGCCCTGGATGAACAGCTGGTCGCCCCCGCCGGGGTGCTCCTTCCCGCGGAAGAAGTGGTTGTAGCCGACCTCGTAGAGGCTGGCGGCCGAGGCGTACGTCGCGATGTGGCCGCCGACCTCGAGGCCCTTGCGGTTGGCCGAGGAGACCATGACGGCGGCGTTCCACCGGATCAGCCGGCGGATCTGGCGCTCCATCTGCTCGTCGCCGGGGAACCACGGCTCGCGCTCGGGCGGGATGGTGTTGATGAAGTCGGTGCTGCGCAGTGCCGGCACCCCGACCTGCTTCTCCCGGGCCCGCTCGAGCAGGCGCAGCATGATGTAGCGCGCACGCTCCCGCCCGTGAACGTCGGTGAGGTCGTCGAACGAGTCGAGCCACTCCTGGGTCTCGTCCGGGTCGATGTCCGGGAGCTGGGTCGGCAGACCCTCGTGGATCACGGCGCGCGAAGTCTCACTCACCCGTTCATCGTGTCACGCGTCGTACCACGGTGAAACCGAGGCCGGAGCGGACAGGGGGCGACGCCGTCGCTACCGGCCGGTAGTCCCGGTCGTCCCGGGGCATGGAACCGCTTGCGCGCGGGCACGGAGTCCGCTGGACTACTGCCCACCGATCCGGGAGACCGTCTGTCGCCCGGAGCCGACCCGTCTGGAGGACGTCCGTTGAGCCCGACCGCTGGTGGCGGTTCCACCCCTACCGACGCCCCGGCCGACGCCCCGGCCGATGCACCGGCCGATGCACCTGCCGGTCCGGCTGCGCGACTCGGGTTCAGCAAGGGCATGGTCGTCCAGGAACTGGGCTGGGACTCCGACACCGACGACGACCTGCGCGTCTCGATCGAGGACACGATCGACTCCGACATGGTCGACGGTGACTACGGGAACGTCGTCGACGCCGTCCTGCTCTGGTGGCGCGACGAGGACGGCGACCTGGTCGACGGCCTCGTCGACTCGCTCACCGACCTGGTGGGCGGCGGCGTGATCTGGCTGATGACACCGAAGGTCGGCCGGGCGAACGCCGTCGACCCCGCCGACATCACCGAGGCCGCTCCGATCGCCGGCCTGGCCCTGACCACCACCGCCGCGGTGAGCAAGGACTGGGCCGCGACCCGACTCGTCACCCCGAAGACGCCCGCGTGACGCCTTCCCCACTCGGGTCGCCCCCGGGCATCAGCCGGGCGGTGCAGCGGACGCTGGGGCTCGCGACGACGGTCGGCACCCCGGCGCGCGTGCTCGGCGGGTCTGGTGTGCTGCGGCCGCTCTCGCCGGCGGTGCTGGCCCGCATCGGGAAGGCGCTCAAGGACTGGGGCACGGGCCCGGCAGGGGGCTTCACCGCCATGGCCCTGCGGGACCCCTACCGGGTCGGCCTGGTCGACGAGCTCGGATCGCTCACGTACGGCGAGCTGCACCGGCGTTCCAATGCCCTGGCCCGGGCACTCGGCGAACGCGGGGCGAGCGAGGGCGACAGCGTCGCGGTGATGTGTCGCAACCACCGCGGTTTCGTCGACGCACTGGTGGCCACAGCCAAGTGCGGCGCCGACGTCCTGCTGCTGAACACCGCGTTCGCCGGCCCGCAGCTGGTCGACGTCCTCGAGCGCGAGGGCCCGCGTGTCGTGATCCATGACCAGGAGTTCACCGGTCTCCTGGAGTCGGCGCAGGTCGAGACCCGGCTGCTCGGGTGGGTCGACTCCGACGACACCGGGATGGATTCGCTCGAGTCGCTGATCGCGTCGTACGACGACTCCGACGTCCCGGCTCCCGACCACCACGCCCGGATCGTGATCCTCACCTCCGGCACCACCGGCACCCCCAAGGGAGCCCCTCGCAGCGAGGCCGGTCTGGGTGCGGCGGTCTCGCTGATGTCGCGGATGCCCCTGCGGTACGGCTGGCGCACCCACATCGCGGCGCCGCTGTTCCACACCTGGGGGTTCGCCCACCTGGCCCTGGCGATGCTGCTCGGGTCGACCGTCGTCCTGCGGCGGAGGTTCGAGCCCGAGGAGTGCCTCCGCGCGGTGCGCGACGAGCGCTGCGACTCGCTGGTGGTGATCCCCGTGATGCTCCAGCGGATCCTCGCCCTGCCGCAGGAGACCCTCGATGACCACCCGCTGCCGACCCTGAAGGTGACCGCCGCGTCCGGCTCGGCCCTGCCGGGCGACCTGGCTCTGTCCTGGATGGACACCTTCGGCGACAACCTCTACAACATCTACGGCTCGACCGAGGTCGCCTACGCCTCGATCGCGACGCCCCGCGACCTTCGGGAGGCGCCGACCTCGGCCGGCAGGCCGCCATGGGCGACCGTCGTGAGGATCCTCGACGCCGACGGACACGAGGTGGCTCCCGGAGAGTCGGGCCGGATCTTCGTCGGCAACGGCCTGCTGTTCGAGGGGTACACCGCAGGCCCTGGCACGGAGGTGGAGTCCAAGGAGGTCGTCGACGGCCTGATGTCCTCCGGCGACGTCGGGCGGTACGGCGACGACGGGCGCCTCTACGTCGAGGGCCGCGACGACGAGATGATCGTGTCAGGGGGAGAGAACGTGTTCCCCCAGGAGGTCGAGGACTGCCTGGCACGCCACGACGCGGTGGTCGAGGTCGCCGCGATCGGGGTCGACGACGACCACTTCGGCAAGCGGCTGAGGGCCTTCGTCGTCATCGGCGACGCGAGCGGGGTCTCTCGTCCCAGCGAAGACGACCTCAAGGCCTGGGTCAAGGCCAACCTCGCCCGTTACAAGGTCCCGCGCGAGATCGTGTTCCTCGATGAGCTTCCGCGGAACGCGACTGGCAAGATTCTCAAGCGTGAGCTCGCGCAACATGACTGACTCGCCGGTTCCCGGTGCCGGCATGCCGGCTCCCGACTTCACGCTGCGCGACCAGTTCGGGCAGGACGTGACCCTGTCGTCGTTCGCGGGCAGCAAGGCCGTGGCCCTGGTCTTCTTCCCCTGGGCCTTCTCCAACGTCTGCACCAGCGAGATGGCCGGCATCCGCGACCGCCTCGACGAGTTCCTCACCTTCGACACCGAGGTGCTCGCGATCTCGACCGACCCGACGTACTCCCTCCGGGTCTTCGCCGATGCCGACGGGCTCAACTTCCCCCTGCTCAGTGACTTCTGGCCCCACGGCCGGGTCGCGACGGCGTACGGCGTGTTCGACGACGAGCTGGGCGTCGCCAGGAGGTCGTCGTTCGTGGTCGACAAGAGCGGGATCATCCAGTGGTCGGTGCACAACGAGCTCCCCGACGGCCGAGACCTCGAGGTCCACCTGGCTCAGTTGCATCACCTGGCCTAGACCAGCGGGATCATTTTTCAACCAATTGGTCGCCGGGATGTTGGAAGTGACCTGGTGGGTGGGTACTGTTCTGCTCGTTGAGCCGCTGGTGACCCGAGACGCCAGCGGCTCGACTTCTGCCCCGAGACGGGCAGCGGCGCGAGGGACGAAGCCGCGCGAGCGCGCCGAGACCCAAGCACGTGTCCCGGCGCATGATCCGGGTACGTCCCTCGTATGCGCCCTCCCGTCCACGTCGTCGTCATGGGCGTCTCCGGAAGCGGCAAGACGACCCTCGCCGAGCGGCTGGCGCGCCACCTCCACTGGACCTTCCAGGAGGGTGACGAGCTCCATCCGCGGGCGAACGTCGAGAAGATGTCGCGCGGTGAGCCGCTGACCGACGACGACCGGTGGCCGTGGCTGGACGCGATCGGCCGTTGGCTCGACGAGCGCGCCGCAGCGGGGGAGAGCGCGGTGATCACGTGCTCGGCGCTGCGACGCGTCTACCGGGACCGGCTCCGCGCCGGCCGTCCCGGCGTGTGCTTCTGCCACGTCGTGGCGGCCGCGGACACCATCGGCGAGCGGCTCGAGCACCGGCGTGGGCACTACATGCCGGCGTCCCTGCTCCCGAGCCAGCTGGCCACCCTCGAGCCCCTC
>JAICSK010000053.1 GCA_025936915.1 Nocardioides sp. | reverse complement strand
GCCGGCCCCGCGTCGTACGACGTGGTGCTGCTCGACGTCGACAACGGCCCGGCCCACCTGGTCCACGAAGCCAACGCGGCGATCTACGACGAATCCTTCCTGCGTCGTGTCCATGACCGGCTCAACCCGGCAGGGGCCCTGGTGGTCTGGTCCGCCGACCGATCGCCCGAGCTCGTGGAGCGGCTGCGCTCGGTCTTCGGCGACGTCGAGGAGCACGAGCACGCGGTACGCCTGCAGGAGCGTGACGAGCGCTACTGGCTCTACGCGGCCAGACGCGGGTGAGCCACGGGTAGCGTCGGAGCATGACCGGCAGCCACCGCACCGAGCACGACTCCATGGGCGAGGTCCGCGTGCCCGCCGACGCGCTCTGGCGCGCGCAGACCCAGCGGGCCGTGGAGAACTTCCCGATCAGCGGCCGCCCGCTGCCGGCCGCCTTGATCCATGCCCTCGCCCGGATCAAGGCGGCCGCGTCTCGCACGAACGCCGACCTCGACGTGGTCAGCGTCGAGCAGCGGGACGCCATCGTCGCCGCCGTCGCGGAGATCGTCGACGGCCGCCACGACGAGCACTTCCCGATCGACGTCTTCCAGACCGGCTCCGGCACGAGCACCAACATGAACGTCAACGAGGTCATCTCCTCGCTCACCGCACAGGAGGGTGTCGAGTGCCATCCCAATGACGTGGTCAACGCCAGCCAGTCGTCCAACGACACGTTCCCGAGCGCGATCCATGTCGCGGCCGTGCTCGCCGCAGGGCCGCTCGACGAGGCCGTCGGCACCCTGGCCGACGCCCTCGGCGGCAAAGCCGAGGAGTACGCCGACGCGGTGAAGTCTGGGCGCACCCACCTGATGGACGCGACGCCGGTCACCCTCGGCCAGGAGCTCGGGGGGTACGCCGCCACCGCGTCGTACGCCCGCGAACGGCTCGCCGCCGTGCTCCCCCGCGTCCGCGAGCTCCCGCTCGGGGGTACGGCGGTCGGCACGGGCATCAACACCCCGCCGTCGTTCGCACGGCAGACGATCGACCACCTGAACGCCGACACCGGCGAGTCCTTCACCGAGGCGCGCAACCACTTCGAGGCACAGGGCACCCAGGACTCGCTGGTCGAGCTCAGTGGAGCCCTGCGGACGTACGCCGTCGGGCTGGTGAAGATCTGCAACGACCTGCGCTGGATGGGCAGCGGCCCGACCGCCGGCCTCGCGGAGATCCGCCTGCGGGACCTCCAGCCCGGGTCGAGCATCATGCCCGGCAAGGTCAACCCGGTCATCCCGGAGGCGACGCTGCAGGCGTGCGCCCAGGTGATCGGGAACGACGCCGCGATCACGTTCGCCGGAGCGTCGGGGAGCTTCGAGCTCAACGTGATGCTGCCGGTGATCGCCCGCAACCTCCTGGAGTCGATCGAGCTGCTCACCCAGGTCTCGCGACTCCTCGCCGACTGCGTCGACGGCATCACCGCCGACCGCGACCGGATGCGGGCGTACGCCGAGTCGTCGCCCAGCGTCGTCACGCCGCTGAACAAGTACGTCGGCTACGAGGCGGCCGCCAAGATCGCCAAGCAGGCGCTGGCCGACGGCAGCACGATCCGGCAGACCGTGATCGACCTGGGGTACGTCGAGCGCGGCGAGATCACCGAGGCACAGCTCGACGAGGCGCTGGACGTCGAGCGGATGACGCGGCCGTGAGCGACCCGCCACGAGAGCAGAAGACCTACGTCATCACCGGTGGCTCCGACGGGATCGGCCTGGAGTGCGCCAGCCAGATCGCCGCGGGTGAGCCCGACTGCCGGATCGTGCTGGTCGGCCGGAACCCCGGCCGCACCGCGTCGGCGGTGGGACGGATCCGGGCGGAGTCACCGCGCAGCCGGGTCGACTCGCTGCTGTGCGACTTCGCCGACCAGGCCGCCGTACGACGTCTGGCGGAGGACCTGCTCCGCACATGTGGCCGGATCGACGTCCTGGTCAACAACGCCGGCACGGTCTTCGCCCGTCGTACCCTCACCGCCGACGGGATCGAGGCGACGTTCGCGGTCAACCACCTCGCCGGCTTCCTGTTGACCGAGCTGTTGCTCGAGCGGATCCGGGAGAGTGCCCCGGCGCGGATCGTGTTCACGTCCTCCGTCGGCCACTTCACCGGCACGCTCGACCTCGACGACGTCGGCTTCGAGCACGGCTACTCGATCATGCGCGCCTACTCACGCGCCAAGCTGGCCAACGTCCTCACCGCACGTCACCTCGCGGAGCGCCTCGAGGGCACCGGCGTCACGGTCACGTCGCTGCACCCCGGGACGATCGCCACGAACATCTGGAGCGGGGCTCCCTGGTTCGCGCGCCCGGTGCTGGCCCTGATGAAACGACGGATGGAGAGCCCGGAGACCGGCGGCTCGCGGCTCGCCTACCTCGCGAGCAGCCCCGAGCTCGAGGGCCACACGGGCGGGTACTACGACCGCAACCGGCTGCGCGACCCCTCCGACCTGGCCCGCAACGACGAGCTCGGGCGGCGGCTGTACGACCTCAGCACCCGGCTGGTCGGCCTGTCCAGGGGCGTGTAACCGACCCCTCGCGCCGCGACACGCCGAGTCTCCTCGGCGTGTCGCTGGGTCGGGGGTCGGTTACACGACTCGATCAGGCCCTGGTCAGGGTCGCGGAGTGGGTCACCGTGGCCGAGCGGTTGCCGACCTGGTCGGTGGCCCAGACCTTGTAGACCAGCGCGCCCTTCTTCAGGCCGGCCAGCTTGGCGGCCCAGCGGTGCAGCGAGTCGGTCTTGAGCGCGAACGCGACGCTGTGGGCGAACGCCTTCTTCTTCGACGCGGCCCTGACCCACGTGTGCTTCTTGGCGTTGTAGCCGAACCACGAGGCGCCGCGCTTCTCGACGGCCTTCAGGAAGACCCGCTTGACACCGGTCTGGCCGTCGGTGGCCTTGCCGCGCAGGGTCTTGAACGCCTTCACCGAGTGCTTGGCCTTGGGCAGCGTGAGCTTCACCTTCGGCGCGACCGTGTCGGCCGTGACGACCACGGCCGTGGTCTCGACCACGACGGAGTTGTGGGCCTCGTCGCTGACCGTGACAGCCGGCGTGTAAGGACTGCCGGTCGTGTCGGTGTACACGTGCGTGGCCGATCCGTCGACGATCGGGCTGCTCGTGCCGTCGCCCCAGTCGACCACCCGGGTGATGAAGGGCGTCGGCGACCAGGTGTCGGTCGGGGCAGACGTCTCGGTGACCTTCACCTTCGTGAACGACGCCCATGCCGTCGAGCGGTTGACGCTGTACGCCGCGCCGGTCGGCGGCTCGGTGTCGTCGATCACGACCGCAGGCACGTCGACCACGTTGACGTTGGCGGACGCGTCCTCGAGAGTCACGGTCGGGACGTAGCGGGCCGCGACCTTCGGGTAGGTGTGATTGATCGTCGTGCCGGCCGTCCAGGCCTCCGGGGCGGAGCCGTCGTTCCAGTCGACGGTCCGCGTCACCGCGGACACCGGGCCGTTGTCGGTGAGCGAGTCCTGGGTGATCGTCGCGTCACCGGTGTTGTTGTCCCAGGTGGTCGAGAAGGCTCCACTGGGTGGTGTCACGTCGTCGAGCTCCAGCGAGATCGTGCTGGTCTTGCCGGGCCTGTGCCCGGCCAGAGCCTTGACGTTCAGCGAGGCCGTACCGGGGCTCGCCGTGAAGGTCGGCGACCATGAGGTCGCGGTCACCTTCGCCGAGGCCAGCGTGGCGCCGCCCTTGGTGATCGAGACGCGGTACGACGTGGCGTTGGCCGCCGTGTTCCAGCTGGCGGAGACGTCGTAGCTGGTGTCGGCGTGCGCGGTGACGCTCGCAGTGAGGCCGGTGATGCCACCGGGCTTGTGCGGTGCCGCCGAGGCGACGGCGGTGGTGCCGCAGACGGCGCCGACCGCGAGTGCCGCGGCGGCGATGACCGCGGACATGCGGAACCTACGTTGGGCGTGCATCGATTGATCCCCCTGGATCTAGCTCTCCCGAGCAGAGATCTGTGCGTCCCCGGACTCCCCTCCGGAAACGGTCCGGATCACGGGCCGGACAGATGAATTGAAGGGGACCGACGGGAGGCGGCGTGGGAGAACCGCCGGTTTCTTTACCGAAACCGCGATGCCACCGGCGAGATCCGTCCGATCGGTCGGTCGGGACTCGTCAGGTGACTACTGGCCCTAGTACCAGCCGTGGCTCTGCTTGAAGCCCCACGCGCCGCACGGCGTGCCGTAGCTGTCGCGGATGTAGGTCAGGCCCCACTCGATCTGGGTGGCCGGGTTGGTCCGCCAGTCGGCACCGGCGCTGGCCATCTTCGTGCCCGGCAGCGCCTGCGGAATGCCGTAGGCGCCGGACGAGGCGTTCTCGGCGTTCCAGCGCCAGCCACTCTCGCCCATCCACAACGGGATCAGGCACGACATCTGAGAGCCGTCGAACCCGTACTTCGGCAGGAGAGCCTCGGCGATCGCCTGCGGGTCCTGGGCGGAGAGGTTCTCCTGACCACTGACGGCCGGCCCGGAGGTGAGTCCGAGCGCTGCGGCCTTGGCCGGGTCGCGTTGGGTACGCCGGTCGTTGGTCGGCGCTGTACGGGCCGCGGAGCGCGAGATCACCGGGGTGCGGTTCTGCACGTCGGTCGCCGGGCTGTCCGAGTGGTCGGTCGAGGCGACCGGCGACAGGGAGTCGGCGAAGCTCACCGCGGCGTTCGGGGATTGGATCACCCCGGTCGCGACGGCGACGCCGGTGGCAGCGGCGGCGAGCCCGGTCATGGTGACCGTGCCACGTAGCGCCCTGCGTGCCGAACGGCGCTTGTCACCGAGGTGACGGGGCCCCGACAGGGCCGCGGGCTGCGTCGGCAGAGCTGCAGCGCGGTGCTTGGGTACGTACTGCTGAGGTGAGGGCACAGGAGGATTCGGGGGTAGACGACTCGGGTGCGCCCACCACCGAACGGGATCCCCAGATCCACCCATCCCGGCGGAGGACTGCCTGCCACCTTGCATGAGTTCGACAGGGCGTGCAAACCGAACGCGGCAGAAAGTGGTGGAAAAGTGGATCAGATGTCGACTCATGTGCCACGTTCGTCACACCAGCCTCGATCGTCACATCCTTGAGTCGTTCTTGATCACGGAACGATCACGCCGTACGGGTCTCCTGGCCCGCTCGGAGGGGCAGCCGGCGGTGCCCTTTCGGGCTGGAGCCGGCCTCAGAGGGTGACGTCTTCCAGCATCTCGGTGACCAGGGCGGCGATCGGGGAGCGCTCGGAGCGGGTCAGGGTGACGTGGGCGAAGAGGGGATGCCCCTTCAGCTTCTCGACCACGGCGACGACGCCGTCGTGCCGGCCGACCCGGAGGTTGTCGCGCTGGGCGATGTCGTGGGTCAGCACGACCTTGGAGTTGGCGCCGATCCGCGAGAGCACCGTGAGCAGGACGTTGCGCTCGAGGGACTGTGCCTCGTCGACGACCACGAAGGCGTCGTGCAGGGACCGGCCGCGGATGTGCGTCAGCGGCAGTACCTCGAGCATCCCTCGGTCGAGGATCTCGTCGATCACCTCCCGGGACGTGATGGCGCCGAGGGTGTCGAAGACAGCCTGGGCCCAGGGCGACATCTTCTCCGACTCCGAGCCGGGCAGGTAGCCGAGCTCCTGGCCGCCGACGGCGAACAGCGGCCGGAACACGACGACCTTCTGGTGCTGGCGGCGCTCGAGCACGGCCTCGAGGCCGGCGCAGAGCGCCATCGCGGACTTGCCGGTGCCGGCGCGACCACCGAGCGAGACGATCCCGACCTCGGGGTCGAGCAGCATCTCCAGGGCGATCCGCTGCTCGGCCGAGCGGCCATGGATGCCGAACGCCTCGCGGTCACCGCGGACGAGATGGACGTGCTTGTCGGCACCGACCCGACCGAGCGCCGTACCCCGCTCGGAGAGGAGCACGAGCCCGGTGTGGCAGGGCAGTTCGCGGGCGGACTCGATGTCGGTCCAGCCCTCGTCGTACAGCTCGTCGAGCACGCACGCCGACACCTCGAGCTCGGCCATGCCGCTGTAGCCCGGGTCGGAGTCGTTGGTGCGCTCGCCGTGGTACTCCTCGGCGCGCAGCCCCACGGCCGACGCCTTGATCCGCATCGGCAGGTCCTTGGAGACCAAGGTGACGTCGTGGTTCTCATTGGCGAGGTTGCGGGCGACCGCCAGGATCCGGGTGTCGTTGTCGCCGAGCCGGAAGCCGGACGGGAGGGAGTCGGCGTCGGTGTGGTTGAGCTCCACCCGGATCGAGCCGCCCTCGTCGCCGACGGGCACGGCCTCGTCGAGTCTGCCGTGGGTGACCCGCAGCTCGTCGAGCGCACGCAGGGCGGTGCGCGCGAAGAAGCCGAGCTCGGGATGGTGGCGCTTGGCCTCCAGCTCGGTGATCACGACGACGGGGAGGACCACCTCGTGCTCGTCGAACCGGCGCATGGCGCCCGGGTCGGCCAGGAGCACGCTGGTGTCGAGGACGAACGTGCGGACGCCGGGCCTCGGCCCCGTCGCGCGGGTGGTCCGTCGGGTCCCCTGATTGGTCTGCGGCACCAGACACCCCTCACCAGACCGTGCGGACACTCCTCGCCCGGTCCTGTTCTCCCTCTACGTGGCGGACCGGGCTGGAACCCGAAGGCCGGAGTGCCGGCCCCCTCGGCACGACGTCGTACGCCGTCCTGTCTGGTCGTGATGTCTCACGAAACGGGCCTCCCGATATCGGCGGGATCCCCACCCCTCCGATGTCGCGAACGTACGCCGGTCTGTCGGACCGGTGAGGCAGACACGCCCGAACGCAGGGTGAACAGTCGGGCGCCATCCCTCGAGGCGCTGGCTCCTCAGGAACCGTACCGGCGGTCGCGCTGGGCGTAGGCGCGGATGGCCCGCAGGAAGTCGACCTTGCGGAAGTCGGGCCAGTAGGCCTCGCAGAAGTAGAACTCGCTCTGTGCGCTCTGCCAGAGAAGGAAGCCACCGAGGCGCTGCTCGCCGGACGTCCGGATCACCAGGTCGGGGTCGGGCTGGCCCTTCGTGTAGAGATGCTGGGCGATGTGGTCGACGTCGATCACCTCGGCCAGCTCCTCGAGGCTGGTGCCGCGCTCGGCATGCTCCTGCAGCAGCGAGCGCACGGCGTCCGCGATCTCGCGCCGGCCGCCGTACGGCACGGCGACGTTGACCAGGATCCCGTCGATGTCGCGGGTGGCCTCCTCGGCCTCCTTCAGCCGGGTCGACAGAGCCGCCGGCAGCAGGTCGAGCGCGCCGACCGGGTGGATCCGCCAGCGCCGTCGGTCGGCCAGCTGTTCGACGGCGTCGCCGATGACATCGAGCAGCCCCTCGAGCTGCTGGCGCGGGCGGTTGAGGTTGTCGGTCGAGAGCAGCCACAGGGTGACGACCCGGACGCCGACCTCCTCGCTCCACTCGAGCAGTGGCTCGATGTTGGCCGCACCGGCGCGGTAGCCGTGCGTGCTGTCGCCACCGACGCCCTTCGCCCATCGCCGGTTGCCGTCGAGCATCACGCCGATGTGCTGCGGGATGCGGTCCTTCGGCAGCGCCTTGACCATGCGCGACTCGTACGCCGGGTAGAACAAACGGCGGATCCGCTCCTTCACCTCCGGGATCCCCGCCACCTCTCGATGGTAACCGCGGACGGTCCTGTTCGAAGCAACCCCGCGTGGTCAGCCGGTCGGTACCGTCGGGGTATGAACGACTCGATCCGAGCCGGTCTCGACTCCTTCGCCCACGTGGCCGAGGACGTTGTCCAACCGAGACTGCGTGGGTGGCTGCACCTGGCCACGGCACCGGTGATCCTCGCCGCCGGCGTCGTCCTGGTCGCGCTGTCGCCCACGGCCGCGACCCGTCTCGGCTCGGCGGTGTACGCCGTGTGCTCGGTCCTGCTGTTCACGGTCTCGGCGGTCTACCACCGGGGGCGGTGGTCACCGCGCGTCGACGCGGTGCTCCAGCGCTTCGACCATGCCAGCATCTTCCTGCTGATCGCCGGCACCTACACGCCGTTCTGCGTGCTCCTGCTGCGGGGCACCGATCGCGTCGTGATGCTGTCGGTGATCTGGGGCGGGGCCCTGGCCGGGATGGGCTTCCGGGTGCTCTGGCTCGGCGCTCCGCGATGGCTGTACACCCCGATCTACATCGGCCTGGGCTGGGCGGCAGTGTTCTTCCTGCCGCAGTTCGCCGCCGGCGCCCACCGGCTCGGCGTCGGGCTCGGCGTGGCGGTGCTCGTCCTGATCGCCGCCGGCGGCGCCCTGTACACGCTCGGCGGGGTCGTCTACGGGTTCAAGCGTCCGGACCCCTGGCCGCGCTGGTTCGGCTTCCACGAGGTCTTCCACACCTTCACGATCCTGGCGTTCGTCACCCACTACGTCGGCGTGTCGCTCGCGACGTA
This sequence comes from Nocardioides sp., assembly GCA_025936915.1. GTDB lineage: Bacteria > Actinomycetota > Actinomycetes > Propionibacteriales > Nocardioidaceae > Nocardioides. The sequence continues at coordinate 11,211 of JAICSK010000053.1, read as the reverse complement.
CTCCTTGCGCTGAGGGCCCCGGCTGTGGCCGGTTCATCACGCTGGGCAGGTGAACGCGAGCATGGCGTGCGGAGTTCACCTGGCCCATCGCCGCCTCGACCGGTCAGCGTGATGAACCGTCACCACGCGTCGCGCGGCGGCGTGAGTCCGCTCACTCCCGGCGGTTCGAAGGAACAACGCGAGGCCGCGCCTCGTCACACCTGGCGATGGCCGAGAACTCCCACACCCTGAATTACCCGACCGTGGTCGCCGGGGCGGTGGCCGCAGCGACGGCAACCGCCCTGTCCAGCCAGCTCGGGCTCGTCGGCACGATCCTCGGCGCCGCCGTGGCCAGCATCGTCAGCGCGGTGGTGACCAACGCGCTCGGTGGCTGGATCGCCCGGCTGCACGGCGCCACCCGCGACCGTGAGCCGCTGCCGTTCCAGCGCCTCCTGGTGGGGGTGTTCGCGATCGCCCTCGTCGTGGTCGCGTTCCACACGGGGCTCGACCTGGTCACCCGCGGCATCCCGGCGGACAGCTTCGCCGGCCGCCTGATCGCCCAGACCGGCCTGCGCTGAGTGTGCACTTCTGCCAGGTCAGCGGCCGTACGGCGTGCACTTCTGCCGGGTCAGCGCTGTACGGCGTGCACTTCTGCCGGGTCGGCGGGGAGAATGACGGTGAACGTCGAGCCCTGACCCTGGGTCGAGTCGGCGGAGATCCGGCCGCCCATGCGGGTGACGATGCGCTGGCAGATGGCCAGCCCGATCCCGGAGCCGGGAAAATCTTCGCTGCGCGAGTCCGGCGGGCGACGAGGGATGTCGAACAACGACGCGAGCCGTTCTGGTGGGATCCCGACGCCCTCGTCGGTGCACCGGAACTCGACCCCGTCGTCGGTGCGTGACAGGTGCAGCACGACGCGACCGCGGGGCAGGCTGAACTTCACCGCGTTCGCGACCAGGTTGGCGAACACCCGGGCCAGCGCGTTCTGGTCGACGGTTGCGCGCAGCTCCTCCGGGGCGTGGAGGTCGAACACGACACCCCGGAGCTGGGCCTCCGTCTCGGCATGGCCACACGCGTCGCGCAGCATCGTGACCAGGTCGACCTCGGTCACCGGGTCGACACCCTCCTCGGCGCGTGCCATCGCCAGGAGGTCGTCGACGAGGTTGGCCAAGCGGTCGGCGCTCCGGCGGATCGCCGTCACCGGATGTGAGCCAGCCTCCGCGAGACGCCCGTCCGACTCCAGCAGCTCGGTGTTGAGCGCGATCGCCGTCAGGGGGGTCTTCAGGTCGTGCGTGATCGACGCGACCAGGTCGCGCCGGTAGGCATCGAGGCGCAGCAGCTCCTCGGCGGCGACCTGGTCACGGCGTCGGCCCTTCGCCTGCGCGGTCAGGGTGCCCAGGCGACGGCCGAGCATGAAGAAGGCCTCGCGATCGGCCTCCGACCACGGGTCGTCGTCCGCGGCGCGGAACACCAGCAGCGCACCCCGCGACGCGACGCCGTCGCCCAGGGCTGCCAGCAACGCCTGCTCGTAGCCGGCCACGGCCGCGAGACGCCCGAGCAGTCTGTCGCTCTCGTGCGTCTGCGTCGTCCCGTCCTCGAGACACCGGGCGATCATCGGCTCGAGCAGGGTGCACACCTCGGCGCCCAGCCGGTCGGCGAGTTCCGCCGGGTACGACGCGGCCTCGCGGAGCACGCCCGGCTCGAGCTCGGCGCACGCCCAGGCCCCGCGGGCGCGCATCATCTCGCCCAGCCGGGCCGCGACGGAGTCCAGCAGGCTCGGGACGCCGTCGGCTGCGGCGGCTCCGTGGAGCACCGCCTGCGCGGCGTACGACATCCGGAGCCGCTCGGTGAGCACGTCCTGGTGACGCAGGGCCGTCAGGACGAGGCGCGCCTGGTCGGCGTACAGCTCGACCAGCTCGCACGCGCCGGGAGGTGGGTGGGCGAGGTCGACGGGCCCCTCGGTCGAGAGGACGCCGACGAGGTCGCCGGCCGGGGCGTACAGGGGCGCGAGCAGCAGGCCCTGGTGGTGAGCGATGTACCGCTCCGTCTCCGGGGTGTTGGTCGGCACCTCGACGTAGGAGACGGTGCGGTGCTTGGTGGCGTGCAGTCGGCCCCGGGTCTCGGCGCCTCCGAGCAGGCTGTCGAGGTCGTCCCGTTGCCAGCGAAGCCCCTCGACGATGCCGGCGGACGGGTCGCCGGAGACGGCCATCACCTCGAGCCACTCGTCGTCGACGACGCGACTGACGATCGCGGCCACCGCGCCCACGACCTCACGCACGGATCCTGCGATCCGCCCGATGTCGTCGACGAGCTGCTCGTCGGCGGGCTGCGTGGCGCCGCCCCCCGATGGACGCGCGTCACCCGCGGCTGGTCCCCCCAAAGCCGTCACCTTCGGTTTGCCGCTACCCCCCGGTCGCGGTCGTGAGAAGACTAGGTCAGGGGCTGGTGGGTTCAAAGATTTTGCCAGGCGATGGCACCGGACGGTCACAAACGTTGCCACGACAGACGTACGCCGCAGGCCTTCCGGCGACGGGGACACGTTCCGCGAGGAGAGGTACACCGCCGCGTGGCCCGTCCGCGACCGCGACGACCGCCCCCGGCCAGAGCCGGGCCTGGCGTTCGAGGTCGTCCCGCTCGGCCCCAGCGGGGCCGACGACCGCGATCTCGGGAGCCCCGTCGACCAGCGCCTGGGCCGCCGCTAGCGACCAGCCGGCGAACCGCGGAGCCCGCCGGGCCAGCTCGGCCACGCCCGCGAGTGCCTCGTCCGCCACCTCGCGCCAGCGCCCGTCGCCCGTCAGGGCGTGCGCGGCCAGCAGGGCGTGGATCATCGCCGACGTGCCTGACGGACTGGCGTTGTCGCCCGGGTCGCGCGGCCGGGCGACGAGTCGCTCGCCGTCGAGCGGGGTGTCGAAGAACCCGCCGTCGCCGGCCCGGAAGCGGTCGAGCGCGTCGTCCAGCAGTGCGGTGGCACGGTCGAGCCAGCGATCGTCACCGGTGGCGCCGCACAAGGAGAGGAAGCCCCCGGCCATGGCCCCGTGGTCCTCGAGGACGCCCATCGGCGTCCCGACGCGGCCATCGCGCGACACCCGGCGCAGGCGGCCGTCGACGACGTGGACCGACAGCAGCAGCTCACCTGCGGCGACCGCGGCGTCGACGTACTCCTCACGGCCGAGCAGCCGACCGGCGTCGACCAGTGAGGCGATCGCCAGCCCGTTCCAGGCAGCGACGACCTTGTCGTCCCGGGCCGGCCGAACCCGCTGCTCGCGCGCCGCGAGGAGACGCCGGCGTACGTCGTCGAAGCGGTCCCAGTCGTCCGGGTCGCGCGGCAGCTGCAGGGTCGAGGTGCCGTGCTCGAAGGTCCCGGTCACCGAGAAGAGGTCGACCGCCCACCGGCCGTCAACGACTCCGAGCACGTCCACGACCTGGTCGGGGGTCCACACGTAGAAGCGCCCCTCATCGCCCTCGCTGTCGGCGTCGAGGGCCGAGGCGAACCCGCCCTCAGGCGTCTGCAGCTCCGTCAGCAGCCAGTCGGCCGTGCCGGTCGCGACCCGGTCGCCGAGTGGCGTCCCCCACTGGGCGTACCGACCGAGCAGCTGGGCGTTGTCGTAGAGCATCTTCTCGAAGTGAGGCACGACCCAGCCGGCATCGACGCTGTACCGCGCGAACCCGCCGGCGAGCTGGTCGTGGATGCCGCCACGCGCCATCGCCTCGAGCGTTTGATCGAGCATCCGGCGCGACCTGTCGTCACGGCGACGTCGGAGGAGCTCGAGCACCATGCTGGGCGGGAACTTGGGCGCGTCACCGAACCCGCCACGGCGTTCGTCGAAGTCCCCGGCCAGCGAGTCGACCACCGCGTCGAGGTCTGCCGCGGTCAGCGCCTGACCGGTCAGCGAGACCTCGCGGGCGAGGTGGTCACGCACGGTCCCGGCGACACGGCGTACGTCGTCGGGCCGGTCCCGCCAGGCCTCGCTCAGCGCGGTCAGTACCTGCCGCAAGCTCGGCTGCCCACCACGCGATCGGTCGGGGAAGTAGGTGCCGGCGAAGAACGGGCTCCCGTCGTGATCGAGCACCACGGTCATCGGCCAGCCGCCCTGGCCGGTCATCGCGACCGTCGCCTCCATGTAGACGGCGTCGACGTCCGGCCGCTCCTCGCGGTCGACCTTGACGCAGACGAAGTCCGCGTTCAGCTGAGCCGCCGTCGCCTCGTCCTCGAAGGACTCGTGCGCCATGACATGGCACCAGTGGCACGCGGCGTACCCGACGGAGAGGAAGATCGGTACGCCGCGCCGGCGGGCCTCCGCGAACGCGTCCTCGCCCCACTCCCACCAGTCGACCGGGTTGTCGGCGTGCTGGAGGAGGTACGGCGAGGTCGCGCCGCGGAGCCGGTCGGCCATCCCTCCACGCTAGCGGCGGGTCGTCGGGGGGCGGCGACCGCGGCGGGTGAGGCCGGCGCAAGGTCAGTCGCCCGAGGGCCCCTGGTTCGGTGGCGACCGGTCACAATGACCTCCATGGACGCCGAAGGCTGGAACGAGCGCTACCGCGCGAGCGAGCTGGTCTGGTCCGCGGGACCCAACCAGTTCGTGGAGTCCGAGCTGGCCGACCTGCCCCCCGGCCGCGCGGTCGACCTGGCCGCGGGCGAGGGCCGCAACGCCATCTGGCTCGCCCGGCGGGGCTGGGACGTCACCGCGGTCGACTTCGCGCAGGCGGGCCTCGACAAGGGCCGGACCCTCGCGGGCGGCCTCGACATCGCGTGGGTGTGCGCGGACGCGACGACGTGGCAGGGCGACGGCCCGGCGTACGACCTGTCCCTGATCGCCTACCTGCAGGTCACGGCCCCCGCGCGCCGCGCGGCCGTAGGTAACGCCTACGCGTCGCTACGCCCCGGCGGCACGTTCTTCCTGATCGCGCACGACTCGACCAACCTCACCGAGGGGACCGGCGGCCCGCAGGACCCGTCGGTGCTGATGACCGCCGAGGACGTGCTGACCGACCTCGGGGGCGAGACCTTCGAGGTGCAGCGCGCCGAGCGGGTCGCCCGCCTCGTCGGCGACGGGCACGGCGAGGAGCCGGCCGCGACCGCCTGGGACTGCCTGGTGCGGCTGGTACGGCGCGCCTGACGGCACTGTCTGTCGGGCTGCTCAGACCTCGTGGTGGGTCGGCGGGGTGTCGGCCTCGGCCGCGTGGTCGTCCTGACCGTAGACACCGGCCTCCTCGGCGGCGTCGACCTTCTTCAGCTGCTTGGTGAAGCTGCGCAGGATGAGCACGACGGCGATGATCAGCGCGATCAGCACGGCGAAGCCGAGCCACCCGGCCACCACGTTGTTGTCGTCGGGCCTCGGGTCGGAGGCTGCCGCCAGCGCGATGATGCCGGTCATGGGGCCATTGTCTCAGGTGGCGAGCGGGTCAGCGACCGCGGATCCCCGCGAACAGGTCGTCCTCGGGGATCGAGGTGTCGACGTGGCTGGTCACCAGCTCGAAGTCCTCGGTCGGCCACGCCTGCGCCTGGAGGTCGCGCGGGACGTGGAACCAGGGCCCGTCGGGGTCGATCTGGGTGGCGTGGGCGAGCAGGGCCTGGTCGCGCACTCCGAAGTAGTCGGCGCACTCCACCCGGGTGGTCATCCGCTTCTCCCACGCCTCGTCGCGGTCCCACTTCTCCAGCCGCTCGTCGTACGGCGACTCCAGCCCGTGCTCGAGCATGACGTCGTGGATCGACTTCAGCCGCGCGTAGCTCCAGCCGTGGTGGTAGTAGAGCTTCAGCGGCTGCCACGGTGGACCGGCCTCGGGAAAGCGGCTCGGATCGCCGGCCGCCTCGAACGCGGCGACGCTGACCTCGTGGCAGCGGACGTGATCGGGATGGGGGTAGCCGCCCTGCTCGTCGTACGTCGTGACGACGTGGGGTCGGAAGTCACGCATCAACCGGACCAGCCGCTCGGTGGCCTCCTCCAAGGGCACCAGGGCGAAGCAGCCCTCGGGAAGCGGTGGCGGCGGGTCGCCCTCGGGCCAGCCGGAGTCGACGAAGCCGAGCCAGTCCTGGCGGACGCCGAGGATGTCACGCGCCCGCTCCATCTCCTGGCGGCGTACCTCGGTGATGTTGGCGGCGATGTCGGGGCGGTCCATCCGCGGGTTGAGGATCGAGCCGCGCTCGCCGCCGGTGCAGGTCACGACGTGCACGTCGACACCCTCGGCGACGTAGCGCGCCGTGGACGCGGCACCCTTGCTCGACTCGTCGTCGGGGTGGGCGTGGACGTGCATCAACCGGAGGCCGGCACCCGAGCGCACGCCTCCGGCGGGGTCCTGGGACATGGGGCCAAGCGTAGGTGGGACCATCGACGACGTGGACCAGACCCTGACCGAGCGGTACGCCGCGCCCCCGGCGTGGCGGCGACCGGTCACGATCGCCGCGGTGATCGTCGTGGCGCTGGTCGGGCTCGGCTGGCTGGCCTGGGCGGCCTACGTCGAGTCGAACCCGAAGGTCCAGTCGCAGCTGGTCACCTTCCAGGTGGTCGACGAGCACTCCGCGACCGCGCGGATCGAGGTCCGCATCGCCTCGGGCACCACCGGGGCGAGCTGCACGGTCGAGGCGGTGGCCGCCGACCACTCGATCGTCGGCGAGCTCCATTTCACGCCCTCGCCGGGGACCAACGACGTGACCGTCAGGACCGAGCGGATCGCCACCTCGGTCGACGTCCCGGGGTGCATCGCGCATGGCCAGGAGCGTCCTCGGTGAGCTGCTCGTTTATGGGTTTGCCGCCCCTGTCTTGGTAGACTTCTCGCTTCTGGCCGCGCCACAGACGACGCAACCAGCACGACCGCAAGTCCCAGCAAGTCCCGACCGGTGGCGCACCCACACCGACACGACGTAGCCGCGTATCCACGCGTCTCTCGAGGAGTTCCGCATGATCTGGCTGACCCAGCAGACCTTCGACCGGCTGCACGCCGAGCTCGAGGAGCGGCGCGGACCCCTGCGCGCCGAGATCGTCGACCGGATCAGCTCCGCACGTGACGAGGGTGACCTGAAGGAGAACGGCGGCTACCACGCGGCCAAGGACGAGCAGGGCACCAACGAGGCCCGCATCCGCCAGCTCGAGGAGATGCTCAGCGGCGCGACCACCGAGCCGGCGGAGGACGACCAGACGGTGTCGCCCGGCAAGATCGTGACCTACCGGTACGACGGCGATGACGACGAGGAGTCGTTCCTGCTCGGCGCCCGAGAGATCGCCGAGGACCACACCGACATCGAGGTCTACTCCCCCGAGTCGCCGCTCGGCGCCGCTCTTCTCGGCCACAAGGCCGGTGAGACGGTCGACTTCGAGCAGCCCAACGGGCGGACCGCGAAGATCGCGATCGTCAGCGCGGTTCCTTTCGCCTCCTGAGCTCGCTCACCTCTCCTCCGGTCCGGTTCGTCCGCCCGAGGTGCTCGGATACGAGCACGTGGCGAGACGACCCGGCTATTCGAAGATCCGGTACCCGTGCTCGCGCAGCCGGGACGTCAGCGCGTCGGCGTGCTCGGGCCCGCGGGTCTCGAGCTGCACGTGGACCTCGACGTCGTCGAGGGACAGGTCGGCGTCGATCCGGGCGTGGGAGATCTCCAGGACGTTCGCCCCGGCCTCGCTGATCTCGCCCAGCAGCTGGGCCAGGCCGCCCGGGCGGTCGGGGATGCGCAGCCGCAGGTTGAGGTAGCGGCCGGCAGCGGCCATGCCGTGCTGGATCACCTTGCCGAGCAGCAGCGGGTCGATGTTGCCGCCGGAGAGGATGCCGACCGTCGGCGTACCGAAGTGCGAAGGGTCGTCCAGGATGGCGGCGACGGCGGCGGCGCCGGCCGGCTCGACCACCATCTTGGCGCGTTCGAGGGTCGAGAGCACCGCGGTCGAGAGCGACACCTCCGACACCGTCACGATCTCGTCGACGAGGTCGCGAACGGCGCCGAACGTGACCTCGCCGGGCATGCCGACCGCGATCCCGTCGGCCATGGTCGTCATCGACTCCAGCTTGACCGGGTGACCGGCCGCCAGCGAGCCGGGGTACGCCGCGGCACCCTTCGCCTGGACGCCGATGAGCCGGACGCCGGGACGCCGCGCCTTGACCGCGACGGCGATGCCGGCCAGCAGACCACCGCCTCCGCACGGTACGACGATCGTCTCGACGTCCGGCGCCTGCTCGAGGATCTCCAGCCCGACCGTGCCCTGCCCGGCGACGATGTCGGTGTTGTCGAAGGGATGGATCAAGACGGCGCCGGTGCGCTCCTGGAAGGCCCGGGCCTCGGCCAGCGAGTCGTCGAGGTACCGACCGTGGAAGACGACGTCGGCGCCGTACTCCCGCGTGGCGTTCTCCTTCGGGATCGGCGCCCCCTCGGGCATGAACACCGTGGCCTTGATCCCCAGCGCCTGCGCCGCCAGGGCGACGCCCTGGGCGTGGTTGCCCGCGGAGGCCGCCACGACACCGCGGGCCCGTTCCTCGGCAGACAGCCGCGACATCCGGGTGTAGGCGCCACGCACCTTGAACGATCCGGTGCGCTGGAGGTTCTCGCACTTCAGCCTGACCTGGCTGCCGGTCAGGGCCGAGAGCCAGCGGGCTCCCTCCATCGGGGTCCGCAGCGCGAGCGGCGCGATCGTCTCGGCCGCCCGCTCGATGTCGCTCAGCGACACCTGCACCACGTCAGTCATCCTCCCCCGGTTCACCGCGTGTGTGCGTGGACTGCTCGTCGAACTCGTCGAACTCGTCGGCCACGCCGGCGTCGTCGAGGTCTCCTACGTGTCCCTCGTCCTCGTCGACGTGCCCTTCGGGGTCCTGGCCGACCTCCGTCCCGCTGGCGAGGTGCTGGACGACGGCGTTCGCGGCCGCAGCGAACGGCACCGCGACCAGGGCGCCCGCGATGCCCGCCGTCAGGATCCCGGCTGCGATGGCGATGATGATGCCGAGCGGGTGGATCGAGACGAAGCGGCCCATCAAGAACGGCTGCAGCACGTGGCTCTCGATCTGCTGCACGGCCACCACGCAGGCCAGCATGATCAGCGCGATCACGATCCCGTGATCGACGAACGCGACCAGGACGGCGACCGTGCCGGCGACGAACGCCCCGACGATCGGGATGAACGCCCCGAGGAAAACCAGCACGCCGATCGCGAAGACGAACTGCACGCGCAGCACCGAGGCCGCGATCATCACTCCGGTCGCGTCTGTGACCGCCACGATCACCGTCGCCCGCACGAACTGCGTCAGCGAGATCCAGGCGACCCGGCCCGAGCTGTCGACCCGCGTCCGTGCGGCCCGGGGCGCGAGCCGGACGATCCAGGCCCAGATGCGCTCGCCGTCGGCGAGGAAGAAGTACGACGAGAAGAGCACCAGGAACAGCGCGGCCAGCACGTGCCCGAGCGCCGTACCGACGTGCGTGGCCTGGCTGAGCACCTTGCCGCTCTTGGCCTGCTCGGCGAGCTTGTCCTGCGCCTTCTGGATGTAGTCGCTGATCTGGCTGTCGGAGAGGTGGAACGGCCCGGTCTTCAGCCAGTCCTTGAGGTCACCCAGGCCCGAGGAGACCTGGGCGGCGAGGTCGTTGGCGCCGCCGGCGATCTGCTGCCCGGCGAGGGCCAGCATCGCGGCGACGAGCAGGAGGCCGCCGAGCACGACGATCGCGGCACCGGCCTTGCGGCGGATGCCGACGCGTTCCAGCGCGGCCACCAACGGCGCGCCGAGGGCGGTCACGAGGATGGCGATCACGAGCGGGATGGTGAGCTCCGCGAAGTGCTCGATCCCGCGGAAGAGTGCGTACGTCGCGAGTCCGATCACGATCAGCCGCCAGGCCCAGGCCGCGGCCAGGTCGAGTGCCCAGGGCACCTGCGCGCGGGAGAAGTTCGACGTACCGCCGACGGTGGTCGAGACCTCCTGCCGCCGTTGCTCGGCCCGCAGATGTGCCCACTGGTGGGCGAGCCGGTCGGTGAGCCGCTCGCCGGACGCAGACGTCCGCGGGGCGTCGCCGGCGTCCTCGTTCACGACAGTCACCCTAGGGGGTCGCGTCGGGCGAGCCCGGCCACGAGGCGCCGGGCTGCGTCCGGATGTTCACGGGCCAGCAGCCCGGCCGCGGCGAGGACGTACTGGGCGTCGACGGTGACCTCTGCCCGGCGCGGCAGCTGCCACCCACCCTCGACCTCGCCGAGGCTCCCCGCGAAGATCCGAGCGACCGCCCCGGGACGTCCGTGCCGGAGCACGCCCCCGGAGCCGACCAGCAGGTCGACCTCACGCAGGTCCTTGCCGCTGCGCTCGACGACCCTGCCCTCGGGGCTGACCACGACCTTGCTCCGGCCCGCGTGCCGGCGGAGCGCGAGCCCCACGGCTTCGCGGGCGATCTCCTCGTCGAGGTCCTGCTCGCGTGCGTCGGTCGGCACGAAGCCCACGTCGTCGCGACGGCGTACGGCGGCGTCGGTGAGGTCGGCGCGGCCGGCGGCCTCGGCGGTGGTCACCGCCGACCACCGCATCCCGAGGTCGCCCTCGACCGTCCGGGTCACCCGCGTCGTGGCCACGACCTCGCGGCTCAGGCAGGCATCCTCAGGGTCGAGCTCGACGACGCTGTGCACGTCGGTGGTGGCGCCACCGACGTCGACCACCACGGTGTCGCCCGCGACCTCGGCGAGGAGCTCGACGCCGGTGAGGACGACGTCGGGCGTCGCGCCCTGCACCATGCCGAGGAAGTCGTCGCGGTCGCTGAGGTGCTTGCCGCCGATGACGTGGGACAGGAACAGCTCGCGGATGGCGGTGCGCGCACCCTCTGGGGCCAGGACACCGATCCGGGGCACGATGTTGGGCGCGATCACGACCGGGTGGTGCACCAGGATCTCGGACACCTCGGCCTGGACGTCGACGTTGCCGGCGACGACGACCGGGCCCTGCCAGACCGGTGCGAGCGTCCGGGCGCAGTCGAGGATCGGGCCGTGGTTGCCGCCGTCGGTGCCGCCGGTGAGGAGCACGACGTCGGGCTCGCTCGCGGGGACCTCCCTCAGGTCGTCACCGCGGCCGGCAGCGAAGACCGCCACGACCTTGCCGCCGCTCGAGAGGGCCACGCGGCGCCCGGCCTCGGCGGTGACCAGCTCCTCGTTGCCGACCACCGCGATCCGCAGCCCCCCGCCGGCGCTCGAGCAGGCCAGGCTGTCGGCGTCGGCCGCGCGCGCGTCCTGCTCGACCAGGGCGGCCCGGCACGCGTCGTACCCGTCGAGGACGTCGGTCTCGATCATCGTCCGGTGC
>JAICSK010000276.1 GCA_025936915.1 Nocardioides sp. | reverse complement strand
GCCGGTGGCCTGGTCGACCAGCCACTGCTCGGCGGCCGCGACCTGGGCGCCGCTGGCCTCGGCCGGGGCCTGCTCGGCGGCGTTGACGATGACCCGGACCTGCTCGACCCGCAGCGTCCCGGCGGCGAACGCCTCCCGGGTCGCGGGGTACTTGTCCTGCAACAGCCCCGCGATCCGCAGCCCGCCGGCGGCCTGCTCCCGGGTGGTGCCGGTCAACCGGGCCAGCCACGCGTCGGTCCCGGTCTCCGCGGTCTGCTCGGCCACCCGGCGCCGGTCGGCCTCCGCGGCCAGGGCCATCCGCAGCGCCTGCGCCCGCGACTCCACCCGCGCCAGCTCACCCACCCAAGCCGCCAACCCGGCATCGTCCAACGACCCCACCGGCACCCCGGCCGCCGCGGCCAGCCGGTCGGTCACCTCCGACAGCAGCCCGGCCAGGCACGGCTCGACCGCCGGCGACGCCGGCAGGTTCTCGAGCTGAGCAATGGCCATACGAAGATGATACGAACATACGTTCGAGGAGTCAAGCCCGGTTCTGCCCCTGTGCACATCTGATCGGTCCTCGGCGCACCGAGCCTCCCCTGGGGTGGCGAGGCCGGTTCTACTCGAGTAGGTCGCCGAGCTCGCCAAGCAGATATGCACGGAGATCCTCGCCGTAGACGATCGCGTCGTCCCCGACGATCGACAGGACGCACCGCGAGTCGTCGGCGACGACGTACCGGTGTCCGAAGATCGGGATCAGTGCCGGGGAAGGTCCACCCGGGAGCCATCTGGAGCCGCCGTGGTGAGAGGCGATCTCGTGCGCGAACTGCGCACGGTTCTCCGCTGCGCGCATCGCCTGCCGGATCTGCGTCTCGTCGCGCCGCCAGTCGTAGAAGCCGGGCGACTCGTAGAGGGCGAGGTGGTCACCTTGGGAGTAGTCCGCGCCGGTCCGCCAGGCCGCCTCGGACACGTCGCGCAGCCAGGGGAGGAACGCCTCACCGAACGCGGCCGGCGGGTCCGTCGACACGGTCCGAGGGTATCCGTCCTGCGTCGTCCTCAGTCGCCGCGGACGCTGAGCAGGTCGCCGGGCTGGCAGTCGAGGACCCGGCAGACGGCCGTGAGCGTCGAGAACCGTACGGCGCGGGCGCGTCCGTTCTTAAGCACCGACAGGTTCACGACGGTGATCCCGGCGCGCTCGGCGAGCTCGGTCAGCGTCATCCCCCGGTCGGCGAGGAGCTTGTCGAGGTGGACCTCGACGGCGTGCAGCTCCTCGCCCTCGGCGGGAGGGGCTGGAGTACGACGCCTCATACGGTGGCGTCGATCTCTTCCCGCATCGGCACGGTCATGGCCATCACGCGCCCCATGGCCTGCAGTCCGAAGGCGGCGATGATGATGGCCCACGAGAGGTGGTAGTACCCGCCGATGTAGGAGGCGTGCTCGGTGACCATGGTGGACACCAGGCGTTGCATCGCCTGTCCTTGGATGAACGCCACCACGAACTCACCGACGAACAGGAAGACGCCTAGCCGCGCGATGGTCGCCGCCACCTCCGGCATGAAGAGTCCCCGACGTCTGACCCTGCGCGTGAGCCGCCACGTGATCACGACGAAGCCGAGTGTCAGCAGGAACGCCGGCAGGTCAACCAGCGTCGCGAGCACCCGCTGTCCGACGCTCGGCTCGCCGGTGCACAGGCTGAACTCTGACGGGCTCGCCCTGATGCCGGTCGCCAGGTTCGAGAGTTGCGTTCGGCCGATGCCGTCGCCGCGAACACTGTCGGTCACGATAGCGCCGTACGGTGCCTCGACGCAGACGTACTCCTCGCCGAACCCGAACACGGATCCACGCCCCGAGAGACTCGTGGACACGACCGCCAACAGGAAGAAGAAGATCAGGCCACCGATGAGCGCGATGATGCGTTCCAGTGGGGCTAGCGGGTTCGAGTCCTTCATGGCGGCTCCGTCCAATTGTTATCGACAAACGATAACAACGAATTTCGATATGTCCAGACCTTCGCTAGGTTCTCCGGGTGCTGGGAACGGAGGTCGACGGGGACGACGTCGTCGTCCG